>NZ_JBVJGT010000001.1:191836-497398 GCF_055587185.1 Micromonospora sp. NPDC048040
TCGGCCCGCCGGATCGGATGGGCCCGCCGGATCGGATGGGCCCGCCGGATCGGATGGGCCCGCCGGATCGGATGGGCCCGCCGGATCGGATGGGCCCCCCGGATCGGATGGGCCCCCCGGACCGGCTCGGCCCGCCGGACCAGATGGGCCCGCCGGATCGAATGGGCCCGCCGATGCACGACGATCGCGGCATGCCTCCCGGTCCGCAGTCGATGCCGCCCCGGCCGATGCCCACCCAGGCTGGCCCCTCCGCCGACCGCTACGGCCGCCACGACGAGCCGACCGGCGCCTTCGCGGGGGGCTACGACGGCCCCCGGGGTGGCTACGAGCCGCAGCGCGGCCCGGGCGGCCCCGGCCCGATGGGTCCGGGCGCGCCGATGCATCACGGCGGCCCGCCCCCGCGCGGCCTGCCGGCCGGTCCCGGCGGCTACGGCGACGCTCCGGGTGGCTACGGTGACGGCCCGGGTGGCTACGGTGACGGCCCCGGCGGCTACGGTGACGGCCCGGGTGGCTACGGCCCCGGTGGCTACGGCGACGGTCCGGGCGGTTACGGCGACGGTCCGGGCGGTTACGGCGACGAGCCGCGTTTCGACGGCTTCGAGGCCGGCCGGCGTGGGCGCACCGACATGACCGCCGAGATCCGTATGCCCGAGCGGGAGCTGCGCGAGCTGCGGGGTCGGGGCCCGGCCGGGCCGCCCCCGCAGCAGGGCTTCGGCGGGCCGCCGCCGGTTGCCGGACCGCCCGTCGGTAACCCGCCGGTCGGTGGCCCGCCGCCGATGGCCGGCCCGCCGATGGCCGGCCCGCCCGGCAGCGACCTCTACCACGTCGACCAGATCCGCCGCAGCTTCCAGGTGCGCCGGTTCGGCAGCGGGTACGACCCGGACCAGGTCGACCGGTTCTTCGAGACCCTGCTCGGCGGCATGCAGGGGCGCAACCCGATGCCGGTGAACCCGAAGGAACTGGACACGCTGCGCTTCGGGCTGGTGCCCGGCGGCTACTTCGAGGCCGAGGTCGACGCGGCGCTCAAGGACGTGCAGGACATCCTGTTCCGCCGCTGACCCGCGTACGACGAGGGCCCGCTCCCCGGTCGGGGGCGGGCCCTCGTGCGTGTCGTCTCCGGCGCGCGGACCGGCTCGACGCCGGCTGACGGGGGTGCGGTCAGGACCGCAGGCCGTTGCGCCGCAGCACGGTGTCGCCGATGACGATGACCAGCAGCAGCACGGCCAGGCCGATCAGCCAGATGTCCTCGACCCTGCCCTCGTGGTTGCCGCAGAGCATCGCCAGCAGCACCAGCGCGGTGAGCACCGCGCCGATCCGCCCGGACTTGCGGTGCCCCGGCTTGTGCTGGTCTGGCGACGTTACCGGCTCGCTTCCTGCCACTGTCGGTCCTTCCCTCGCGATCGGATCTCCGGCTAGTCTGGCACGCCCCGTGCCAGGCTCGGCGCTGGGTCCGGCCGGATGGGGCGGACCGCACGATCCGCGCCGACGGCACGGGCGCCGGCCCGAACGCCCTCGCGTGCGACAGCGTGGGTCCAAGGTCCCGGCGGGGCCGGGCGTAACGGCACTACCGGCGTCGCGGGTCGCTCGCCAGACTGCCTCCGGTAGCGTTTCGGACGTACACCTTTTGTTTGTCTTCGAGGGGGAACTGCGGTGCGAGTGACCGGTACGGGACACGCCAGCATGCGGATCGACACGGCCGCGGGCAGCATCCTGTGCGACCCGTGGGTCAACCCGGCCTATTTCGCGTCGTGGTTCCCTTTTCCGGACAATTCCCTGCTCGACTGGGAGACCCTCGGCGACGTCGACTACCTCTACGTCTCCCACCTGCACCGGGACCACTTCGACGCGGCGCACCTGAAGAATTTCGTGTCGAAGGCGGCCACCGTGCTGCTGCCCGCGTTCCCCACCTCCGAGATGGAGGACGAACTGCGGGAGCTGGGCTTCACGAAGTTCCTGAAGGCGCCGAACGAGCAGGTCGTCGAGCTGGACGGCGGCCTGAGGATCATGATCCAGGCGCTGACCAGCCCGACCGACGGCCCGATCGGCGACTCGTCGCTGTGGGTGGAGTACGACGGGGTCCGGCTGCTCAACCAGAACGACGCGCGCCCGACCGACCTGAGCGTCTTCGCCGAGCTGGGCCACGTGCACGCGCACATGCTCCAGTTCTCCGGCGCGATCTGGTACCCGATGGTCTACGAGCTGCCGCAGGCGGCGAAGACCGCGTTCGGCAAGCAGAAGCGGGACCGGCAGTTCGACCGCACCTGGCGCTACATCGACGACCTGAAGGCCGACCACGTCTTCCCGATCGCCGGCCCACCCTGCTTCCTCGACGACGAGCTGTGGCAGTTCAACGACATCCACGGCGACGAGGGCAACATCTTCCCCGACCAGTCGGTCTTCCTCAGCGAGTACGCGAAGGTCGGCGGCACCAACGGCGTCGTGCTGCTTCCGGGCAGCGTAGCCGAGATCACCACCGAGAGCTGCGAGACCAGCCACCCGATGCCGGTGGAGGAGTTCTTCGCGAACAAGGTCGCGCACCTGGAGGAGATGCGGGAACGCAAGCGGCCGGTCATCGAGGCGGAGAAGGCGTCCTGGCGGCACCCCGAGGTGGACGTGCTCGGCGAGATGAAGCGCCGGATCGAGCCGCTGCTGGACGAGTCGATCTACCTGGCCAAGGGGGTCGGCGGGCCGGTCCGCTTCGACTTGGTCGGCACCGACAGCTCAGGCGGGGAGACGATCGAGTCGATCGTGGTGGACTTCCCGGGCAAGGAGGTCCGGCCGTACGCTGACGAGAAGGTCCGCTACCGGTTCCGCACCGAGCGGGCGCTGGTCGAGCACCTGCTGCACATCGGCGAGGTGGACTGGGTCAACTCCCTCTTCCTCTCCTGCCGCTTCTCCGCCGCCCGGATCGGCCAGTACAACGAGTTCGTCTACGCGTTCTTCAAGTGCCTCTCCGAGGAGCGGCTCCAGTACGCCGAGGGCTGGTACGACGAGCACGAGCGGACCAGCGACGCCGAGGACATCACCCTCGGCGACTGGGTGGTGCAGCGGCGCTGCCCCCACCTGAAGGCGGACCTGACCCGGTTCGGCATCGTCGACGGGGACCAGCTCACCTGCCAGCTGCACGGCTGGAAGTTCGACCTGGCCAGCGGTCGGTGCCTGACCAGCGTCGGGCACAAGATCCGCGCCCACCGCGTCGACGAGCAGACCCCCGCCCCGGCGGGCGAGGCGATCAGCTAACGGCCGTTTTCCCGCGCCCGCCGCCCCCTCCGGGTGACCATCAGGTCGGAGAGGGGGCGGCGTGGCCGAGGGCGCGGAGAAGAGCGGGTACCGGTACCGGCGCGACCGGGAGATGGCCCGGGACGCCTCCCGGGTGGAGACGTTCAGCGACGGCGTCTTCGCGGTCGTGCTGACGGTGATGGCCGTCGAACTGCTCCAGAACGGCCCGGCGAGGGCCGGCGGGAGGGAGCTTCCCGACGCCCTCGCCCACGCCTGGCCGTCCTACCTGGCGTACGTGATCACCTTCGGGATCGCCGGCCAGATCTGGCTCGGCCACCACAACATGTGGCGGTACGTGGTCCGGGTCGACCAGGTGCTGCTGGTGTTCAACCTGCTCGTGCTGCTCTTCGTGGCCGCGATCCCGTTCACCGCCGACCTGCTGTCGGATAACCTGCGTGGCAGTCCGACCGAGCAGCGGCTGACCGCCGCCCTCTACTTCGGCAGCGTGCTCGGCGAGTCGGTCTTCTTCAACCTGAGCTGGTGGTGGGCGCGGCGGCGGAGGCTGCTCCACCCCGACCTGGATCCCCGGCTGGCCCGGGCGGTCGCGCGGCGGCTGCTGCTGCGCCCACTGCTCTATCTGATCGCCTTCGCCTTCGTCTTCGTCGACCCGATCCTCAGCCTCGTTCTCTACCTGCTGCTCCTCGGTCTCTCCCTCGTCCGCCGCCCCGGCGACCTGCCCCCCGCCGAGGACGGCGGCGAGGTCAGCGGCCGAGGTCGGTGAGGATGCGGCGGGCGGCGTTGTGGCCGGCGGCGCCGATGACACTGCCGGCGGGGTGGCAGCCGGCGCTGCCGGCGTAGACGCCGTCGACGCCGGTGGCGTACGGCATCCGGTCGGTGAACGAGACGGTGTTGTCGACGTGGTGGATGTGCCCGCCGGTGATGCCGAAGTGCGCCTCGATGCCGGGCGGGGGCAGCGGCACCGCGTCCGCGATCAGGTCGGCCGTGCCGGGGGCGTACCGCTCGCAGATCTCGACCAGCCGCTCCACGTACCCGGGCAGCGCCTCGTCCCAGGTCGTGCCGGCCAGTTCGTAGGGCACCGACTGGACGAAGAGCGCCGAGGAGTGGTGCCCCCGCCCGTCCGACAGCGACGGGTCGACGGTGGTGTGCAGGTACCACTCGATCGTCGGCTCCTCGGGCAGCCGGCCCGCCTGGACGTCCGCCCACATCGCGCGCAGCGCCGCCATCGGCGACTCGCCGCCCCCGCCGATCAGCGACGTCGAGCCGGGCAGCAGGTGGATGGTCGACCCGAACGGGCTCGGCGCGTCCGCCGGCAGGCAGGAGAAGCGTGGCAGGCCGGTCAGCGCCAGGTTGAGCTTGAGGGTGGTGCCGGGGCGGCGGACCGCCGCCATCCGGTCGGCCAGCGGCGCCGGGAGCGCGCCGTCGGGCAGCAGGTCCATCAGCCGGTACGGGTCACACGCCCCGAGCACCACCCGGGCGCCCACCTCCCGCCCGTCGGCCAGGACCACGCCGCTGGCCGCGCCGCCGGCCAGGGTGATCGCGCTGACCGGCGTGCCGGTCAGGATCGTCGCGCCGGCGGCCCGGGCGGCCTCGGCGAAGGTGCGGGACACCGTGCCCATGCCGCCCTCGGCGATCATCCACGTGCCGTCGGAGCCGGGCAGGCGGCACATGTTGTGCACGAGGAAGTTGTGGCCGGTGCCGGGGTCGTCGGGGCCGGCGTTCAGCCCGGACAGGCCGTCGGTCACCGCGTACATGCTGAGCAGCAGCTCGGAGCGGAAGTCGAAGCGGGCGAGGTGGTCGGCGACCGAGCCGCGGACCAGGTCGACGAAGACCTGCCGCAGCGCCGGGCGGACGTACCGCTCGGCGGTCTCCTCGACCGGCAGCGGGTCGGCCAGCCAGACCGGCGCGAGGTCGGCGCGCAGCGCGGCCAGTTCGGCCTGGAGAGCGTCGTCGGCGGCCATGTCGGCGGGGGAGAAGAACTCCGCGAGCTGCGCCCGGGTGGCCGCGGTGTCGCTGCCGAACAGCAGGTACGGGGATCCCTTCGGGCCCGGGGTGGGCAGGAAGTAGTGCGGGTCGCGGCGCAGCACCGGGATGCGCACGTCCAGCGTGGCGAGCAGCTCCGGCGGCATCAACCCGAGCAGGTAGGAGCCGGTGGAGTGGCGCAGCCCGGGCACCTTCGGGAACGGGTTCTCCGTCCGGGTGGCCCCGCCGATCACGTCGGCGGCCTCCAGCACCAGCACGTCGAGCCCGGCGCGGGCGAGCAGGATCGCGGACACCAGACCGTTGTGCCCGGACCCGACGATCACCACGTCGGCCCGGGTCGGCAGCTCGTCGCTCATGCCGGGGGAGCCTAGTGCCCGCCGGCCCCGCCGGTCAGCCCTTCGCCGCCGGTCGCCGGTGTCAGCTCGCCGCCGGCGGATCGGCGCGCAGTTGGGCGGTGAACGCGGCCAGCTCCAGCTCGAACAGTGCCTCGGCCTCGGTGACCGCCCAGGCGAGCTGGCCGAAGACCTCCATGGCGACCAGCCCGTAGAGCCGGGTCCAGCCGGAGAGCAGGGCGTACGCGACCTCGATCGGCACCTCGCCGTGGCTGAGCCGCAGCGGCTCCAGCCGCCCGCCCAGGCGCTCCTGGAGCAGCTCGGCGGGCGGGGTGGGGAAGGGGGCGCGGTGCCAGAGGTCGAAGATCGGCTGCACGAAGACCGCGCCGAACCGGGCGCCCGGGTGGTCGGGGTGGACGCAGTCGTCGACGAAGGCGTCCAGCCCGGGGGCCCGGGCGCCGAACATCAGCCCGAACTCGGCGGGGTGGGCCACCGACCAGGAGCGGAACGCGCGGCCCATGGCCAGCAACTGGTCGACCGGCTCGGCCCCGGCGTCGTCCCGGGCCGCCTCCAGCCGCAGCCGCAGCTCGTCGTAGAGGTCGCCGGCGAGCGCCGCGACCAGCGCCTCCAGGCTGGGGAAGTAGCGGTAGATGGCCGGCGCCGTCATGCCCATGTCCCGGGCGATGGCCCGCAACGAGACCGCCTCCACCCCGCCGGTCACCAACAGCCGCCGTGCCCCGTCCTTGATCTCGGCGACGGTCGCGGTGCGCAGGCGTTCGCGTCGGGACGGTGCGGGCATGCAGCTAACCCCCTTGACCAAAGCGAACGCCGTTGTCATAGTTAACGCCGTTCACTCGGATGAGCGATGGTTACAGCTTAGCCGTCGGCGGAGGGGGAGGCGAATGTTCGCCTGGTGGGGACATGTGGTGGTGCGGCTGCGTTGGGCGGTGCTGGCCGCCGCCCTGGTGGTGGTCGTGCTCGGCTCGACCTGGGGGATCGGGGTCTTCGGGCAGTTGACCGGGGGCGGATACGACGACCCGGCGGGCGAGTCCAGCCGCGCCGCCGAGCGGATCACCGCCGAGCTGGGGCCGCAGGGCGCGGACCTGGTCGTGCTCTGGACCAGCGACGGGGCGACCGTCGACCAGCCGGCCTTCCGTGACCCGGTCACGGCCACCGTCACCGGTCTGCGCGGGCGCCCCGAGGTCACCAGCGTCGTCACCTGGTACGACACCCAGGCGCCCGCGCTGCTGTCGACCGACCGGCGCGCCACCTACGCGCTGGTCCAGCTACGGGCCGCCGACGAGGACGGCAAGACCGCCGCGTACGAGGACCTGCGACCGGCCCTGACGACGCCCGGCGTACGGACCGAGGTCGGCGGCACGGTGGCGTTCCTGCACGAGGCGAACCGCCAGACCACCGAGGACATCACCCGGGCGGAGATTCTCTCCATGCCGGTGCTGCTGGTGCTGCTCGTGCTGATCTTCGGCGGGCTGGTGGCCGCGTCCACCCCGCTGCTGATCGGCGGGCTGGCCATCCTCGGCGCGTTCGTCGCCGTCCGCCTGGTCAACCTGGTCACCGACGTGTCGATCTTCGCCATCAACGTCATCACCCTGATCGGCCTGGGCATGGCGGTCGACTACGCCCTCTTCGTGGTCAGCCGGTTCCGCGAGGAGTTGGCCGCCGGTCACGACACGCCCGCCGCGATCCGCCGCACCATGACCACTGCCGGCCGGACGGTGCTGGTCTCCGGCCTCACCATCGCGCTCGCCATGGCCAGCCTGCTGATCTTCCCGCAGGCGTTCCTGCGCTCGATGGGGCTCGGCGGGATGGCCGCCGTGCTGGTCGCCATGCTGGCGGCGCTGACCGTGCTGCCGGCCCTGCTCGCGGTGCTCGGCCACCGGATCGACGCGCTGCGCGTACCGCTGCCGTGGCGGCGCCGGGCGCGGGCCGGGCGGCCGGCGGCGGGGGAGACGGGCGGCACCTGGGCCCGGATCGCGCGTAGCGTGATGCGCCGCCCGGTGCGCTACCTGGTCGGCGTGACCCTGCTGCTCCTCCTGCTCGCCACGCCGTTCCTGCGGATCACCTTCGGCGGCTTCGACGAGCGGGTGCTGCCGGCGGACGCCACGCCCCGGGTCGTCTCCGAGCGGATCGCCGCGGAGTTCCCCGGCGGCACGGTCGCGCCGATCGACGTGCTGGTGTCCGGGGCGTCCCCGGCGCAGGCGCAGCCCTTCGCCGACCGGGTGGCCGCCGTGCCCGGCGTGACCGGCGTGCAGGTGGCGGCCAGCCGGGGCACCTCGACGCTGCTGACGGTGACCTACCCCGGCGAGCCGACCGGCGACGTCGCCCAGGACGTGGTCCGGGCGCTGCGCGACCTGCCCGCCCCGGCCGGCGCGGAGGTGCTCGTCGGTGGCCGGCCCGGCGCCGACCGGGACCTGCTGGACAGCCTCGGCGACCGGCTGCCCTGGATGGCCCTGCTCATGGCCGCCGCGACCCTGGTCCTGCTCTTCCTCGCCTTCGGCTCGGTGGTGCTGCCGGTCAAGGCGGTGCTGATGAACCTGGTGTCGATCGGCGCCTCGTTCGGCGTGGTGGTCTGGATCTTCCAGGACGGGCATCTCGCCGACCTGCTCGGCTTCACCCCGACCGGGTTCATCGAGCCCAGCAACCCGATCCTCATGCTCGCCGTGCTCTTCGGGCTGGCGACCGACTACGAGGTGTTCCTGCTCTCCCGGGTGCGCGAGGAGTGGGACCGCAGCGGGGACAACGCCGCCTCGGTGGCCGCCGGGCTCCAGCACACCGGCCGGATCATCACCGCCGCCGCGCTGCTGCTGATCGTCGTGGTGGCCGGCTTCGCCACCGGTGGGATGGCGTACGTCAAGCTCATCGGGATCGGCATGATCGTGGCGATCGTGGTGGACGCGACGCTGGTCCGGGCCCTGCTGGCGCCGGCCACCATGCGGCTGCTGGGCCGCTGGAACTGGTGGGCCCCCGGCCCGCTCGGCCGGGTCTACCGCCGCTACGGCATCCGCGAGGCGGCCGACCCGGAGCCGGCGCCCCAGGACCCCGCCCACACCCGCTGACCGGCCCGTCGCCGCCATCCACCACGGGGTCCGCGTCCGACGCGGACCCCGTGGTCGCTCATCCGGCGGGTCGGACGAACGCCCCGTGGTCGCTCATCCGGCGGTTGGGCGAAGCCTCCTGGTCGCTCATCCGGCGGTTGGGCGGAACCTCCTGGTCGCTCATTCGGCGGGTCGGGCGCGGGCCGCCCGCCAGCGGGAGAGGGCGAGCGTGGCGGAGTAGCCGGCGAGCACGATCACATGGAAGACGTAGAGCCAGAGCAGGACGGCCACCCCCGCCCCGATCTCGTCGAAGCCCCCGAACGGCACGCCCAGGTCGATCGGGAGCGAGGCGAAGAGCACGAAGCCGTGCAGGAACCCGGACAGGTTCGCCGCGGTGAACGAGCCGACGCCCAGCGCGGAGAGCCAGTCCGGCGCCGCCGGGCCGACCACCCGGAACACCCAGAGCAGCACCGGGGTGAGCACCAGCCAGACCGCCAGGAACGACAGCACCACGCCCAGCGCGCCGGCCAACCCGCCCTGGCGGACCAGCCGGGTCGTCGTCGGCAGCGCGACCAGGATCGACAGCAGCAGGGCCGGGGCCGGCGCGAGCAGGGGGAGCAGCAGCAGCCGGCCGCGCCAGCCCACCAGGGACTCGTCGGCGTGCCCGTCGGCCACGGAGACGAAGGCCCGGCGCAGCCCCTCGCCGTACAGGGACGCCGGCAGCAGCGACGCCAACGCCGGCAGCGTGGTCAACCCCACCCCGGCCTCGACCAGCGCGGCCACCGCGTGGGGCGCGCCGATCGCGTCCGGCAGCGTCGCCACGGCGTGCGACGTGAGCCGGCGGACCTGGTCGGCCCCCGCCACCAGCGAGGTCAGCCAGATCGCCAGCAGCGCCACCGGCACCACGGCGATCGCCCCGTAGAAGGTGATGGCGGCGGCGTGCAGCGACAGGTCCCGGCCGCGCAGCGGGCGGAACGCGGCACGGGTGACCCGCCTCGCCCGCTGCCAGCCCCCACCCATCGCGCTCTCGTTCCCCGCCGCGCCCTGCGTCACTCATAGGATCACCCGCCATGACCGTGCTCACCACCGAGCGCCTGGTCGTGCGGGAGTGGACCGCCGACCCGGCCGACCTGGCCCGGATCTTCGACCTCTACTCCCGGGCGGAGGTGACCCGCTGGCTGAACGCGACCGGCCTGCCCCTGACCGCCCCGGCGCAGGCGGCCGATCGGCTCGCGCTGTGGCGGAAGCGGCACGCGGGGCACGGCGGCCGGTACGGCACCTGGGCGATCGCGGTCCGCGACACCGGCGTGGTGGCCGGCACCGTGCTGCTCAAGCCGCTGCCGGGGCGGGACGAGAACGTGCCGACCGAGGACATCGAGGTGGGCTGGCACCTGCACCCCGACTCGTGGGGTCACGGCTACGCGACCGAGGCGGCCCGGGCGGTGGTGGCGCGGGAACTCGCCGCCGGCACCCGGCAGGTCTACGCGGTCGTGGCGCCCGGCAACGAGGCGTCGATGGCGGTGGCCCGCCGCCTCGGCATGACCCACGTCGGCCGCCGCACCGACTGGTACGGCGGCGAGGAGGTGGAGACCTTCGTGCTGACCGGCGGCGTCATCGCGTCCGGACCCAGGTGAGGAACCGGCCGGTGCGGCCGTCCCGCCGGACGGGTCCGCCTCGCCACGACGCCGGAGCCACCGCAGCCCGTGACGGCTGCGGGTCACCGTCACCGACACCGGGGCGGCGGCCCGGCAGTGCCTCGTGCGCGTGGGGTTACGCCACCTCGACGAAGTCGAGTTCCGCCCAGCGACTGAGGTGGGTGAACCGGAGCGTGTTGAAGCCCGCGTTGAGCGTGACGTCGACGCCCACCTGCCGCCAGACGTCCCAGCCGGTGTTGGGGTAGGCGACGACCCTCGGGTTCGTGCCGTTGACGGTCAGCGTGTGCTGGGCGTCGCCGTAGCCGGCGGCGTAGGCGACGTGGACGCGGTACCCGCCGGTCCGGGGCGCGAAGACGGTGACGTCGACCCAACTGTCCGCGTAGTCCATGTACGCCACCACCTGCCCCTGTGAGGCGTTCGGGGCGGCACGCACCGCGCAGCGGTTGAGCACGCCGCGTTCGGCCTCGTACCGCACGCGGCTGCCCCGCACCACCGGATATCCGCCGGCCCAGCCCAGCGCCGCCACGTACATGCCCCGGGCGGAGTAATTGTTGATCCAGCCGTGGAACACGATGTGGTCGCCGCCCGCCTCGCGTACCACGTCCGCGCCGCCCGGTCCCCGCACAGCCCAGTCCAGCGACGCCGTGGTCATCAGCGAGCGGTAGGCCTTGGTGTACGGGCCGGTCAGCGAGGTCGAGGTGGCGTAGCTGGTCTGGTAGCTGTCTCCGCCGTAACCGCCGAGCGAGTAGAAGAGCACGTACTGCGCGCCGACCTTGGTCAGCACCGGCGCCTCGATGATGCCCGTCTCCTCGGCGCGACCGCTGCGCAGCAACTCGACCCGGGCGCCCTGGAGGGTCACCCCGTCGGCCGCGACCTGTTGCAGCCACAGGCTCGTCGGCTGACCGATGGCGTTGCCGTCGTCCTTGTAGAGCAGGTAGCGCAGGCCGGTGCTGTCGGTGAAGCTCGCCGCGTCGATGTCGCCGCCCTCACCGGCGTTGCAGACCAGCGGCTGGGTGCCGACGGCGGTGAACGGCCCGAGCGGCGACGTGGCCAGCGCGGCGCCGAGGCACTGGCGGCCGGTGGCCCGGCTGCGGGCGGTGTAGTAGAGCAGGTATCGCCCGTCGGCCCGCTGGGATACGTCCGGTGCCCAGGTCAGGCCCCCATTGGCCCAGGCGCCGAGGGTCGGCATCGCGTCGGCCCGCCTGGTCCACGGCCCGGTCAACGAGGCGGCCGTGGCGACCGGAACGTTCCCGTGGCCGTTGTTGGTGGAGTACGCGTAGTAGGTGCCGCCGAACTTGACGACGTCAGGGTCCGGGAAATCGCTGGCGATGACCAGCGACGGTGCGGCGGTGGCGGCCGTGGCCACGCCCGGGTGGACGAGCAGTGAACCGAAGACGAGCGCGACGGCCAGCCAGACGAGACCTCTTCGCATGACGAAATTCAATCACAGACATCGATGTATTGGAAGATTCTGTGAATCCTGGTGGACCTGACCGGAGGAGCAGGCCGACGCGGAGGGCTGAGGCTCCCAGCGGGCGCTCAGCGGCGCTGGGGAAGAATGGCCCGGTGACGTCCCCACGCGATCTTGTTCTGCTCGGCTCCACCGGCTCGATCGGCACACAGGCCGTCGACATCGTGCGGCGCAACCCGGACCGGTTCCGGGTGGTCGCGCTCGGCGCCGGCGGCGGCAACGTCGAGCTGCTCGCCGCCCAGGCCCTCGAACTCGGCGTCGAGGCGGTGGGCGTGGCGAAGGCGTCCGCCGCGCAGGACCTCCAACTCGCCTTCTACGCCGAGGCGAGCCGGCGCGGCTGGGCCACCGGCGACTTCAGGCTTCCCAAGATCGTGGCCGGCCCGGACGCGATGACCGAGCTGGCGCAGTGGCCCTGCGACGTCGTGCTCAACGGGGTGGTCGGCTCCCTCGGGCTCGCGCCGACCCTGGCCGCGCTGCGGGCCGGGCGTACGCTCGCGCTGGCCAACAAGGAGTCCCTCGTCGCCGGCGGCTCCCTCGTCAGGGCCGCGGTGACCCGGCCGGAGCAGATCGTCCCCGTCGACTCGGAGCACTCGGCGCTGGCCCAGTGCCTGCGCGGCGGCGCCCGGGGCGAGGTGCGCCGGCTGGTCGTCACCGCCAGTGGCGGCCCGTTCCGGGGCCGGCGGCGCGACGAGCTGACCGCGGTCACGCCCGAGCAGGCGCTGGCGCACCCGACCTGGAACATGGGGCCGGTCGTCACGATCAACTCCGCCACGATGGTCAACAAGGCGCTGGAGGTGATCGAGGCGCACGAGCTGTTCGACGTGCCGTACGCCGACATCACCGTGATGGTGCACCCGCAGTCGGTGATCCACTCGATGGTCGAGTTCGTGGACGGGTCCACCCTCGCCCAGGCCAGCCCGCCCGACATGCGGCTGCCGATCGCGCTCGGCATCGGCTGGCCGGACCGGGTGGCCGACGCCGCCGCCGCGGTCGACTGGACGACGGCGCACACCTGGGAGTTCGCGCCGCTGGACGACGAGGCGTTCCCGGCGGTCGCGCTGGCCAAGGCCGCCGGCGAGGCCGGGCGCTGCCGGCCGGCGATCTACAACGCGGCCAACGAGGAGTGCGTGGCCGCGTTCGTGGCCGGCCGGCTGCCCTTCCTCGGCATCGTCGACACCCTCCGGCGGGTGTTGGAGGACGCTCCCGACTTCGACGAACCAGGTACCGTCGAGGACGTGCTCGCGGCGGAGTCGTGGGCCCGCGCGCACGCGCAGGAGATCATCATCGCGGGTTCGGTGGAAGGAGCTTGATGGCGTACCTGCTCGGGGTGGTGCTCTTCGCCCTCGCGATCCTCATCTCGGTGAGCCTGCACGAGGCGGGACACATGCTCACCGCCAAGGCCTTCGGCATGAAGGTCACCCGCTACTTCGTCGGCTTCGGCCCCACGCTCTGGTCGTTCAAGCGGGGCGAGACGGAGTACGGCATCAAGGGCATCCCGCTCGGCGGCTTCTGCAAGATCGTCGGCATGACCCCGCAGGACGACGACGTCGACCCGGCGGACGAGCCGCGTGCGATGTGGCGCTACCCGGTGTGGAAGCGGACGATCGTGATGTCCGCGGGCTCCATCACCCACTTCGCCCTCGCCCTGGTCACCCTCTGGGTGATCGCGGTCACCGCCGGCCTGCCCAACCCGAACTTCCCGAGCACCGAGGCCGAGATCCGCAAGGAGCCGGCGGTCATCCAGCTGTCCGACTGCGTGGTGCCGGAGAACACTCTCCGGGCGTGCACCACCACCGACCCCGCCAGCCCCGCCGCCCAGGCGCAGCTGCGCGACGGCGACCGGATCACCGCGATCAACGGCACCCCGATCAACGACTACGGCCAGCTGCTGACCACCCTGCGCGCCCTCAAGCCGGGCGACACGACGCAGATCGCGTACGTCCGGGACGGCCAGCCGGGCACGGCCAGCGCGGTGCTCGCGCAGACCCAGCGCCCGCCGCTGGACGACCCGAAGGGTCAGGTCGCCACGGTTGCCGCGCTCGGCGTCGGCCTCGTGCCCAGCACCCCGACCCGGGTCACGTACGGGCCGGTCGGCGCGTTCGGCGCGACCGCCGACTTCACCGGCGACATGGCCGTCAACACCTTCGAGGCGATGAAGCGCATCCCGCAGAAGGTCCCGGCCCTGTGGACGGCGATCACCGGCGGCGAGCGGGACATGGACACCCCGATCAGCGTGGTCGGCGCGAGCCGGCTCGGCGGCGAGGCGGTGGAGAACAACGCCTGGCTGCTGTTCTTCATGCTGTTCGTCTCGCTGAACTTCTTCATCGGCGTGTTCAACCTGCTGCCCCTGCTGCCGTTGGACGGCGGGCACATCGCCATCGCCTGGTTCGAGCGGGCCCGTTCCTGGGTCTACGCCCGGATCGGGCGCGCCGACCCCGGCCGCGTCGACTACCTCAAGCTCATGCCCCTCACGTACGCGATGATCCTGATCGGTGGCGCGTTCACGCTGCTGACCATCACCGCGGACGTCGTCAACCCGATCACGCTCTTCTCAAGGTGAGTGCCTGAAGTGACCGCTGTCAGTCTCGGCATCCCGGCCGTACCGCCTCCGCCGCTCGCCCCGCGCCGGGCCAGCCGCCAGATCATGGTCGGCTCCGTGCCGGTCGGTGGGGGCGCGCCGGTATCCGTGCAGTCGATGACCACCACCCTCACGTCCGACGTCAACGCCACCCTCCAGCAGATCGCCGAGCTGACCGCGTCCGGCTGCCAGATCGTCCGGGTCGCGGTGCCCAGCCAGGACGACGTGGAGGCGCTGCCGGCGATCGCGAAGAAGTCGCAGATCCCGGTCATCGCCGACATCCACTTCCAGCCGAAGTACGTCTTCGCCGCGATCGACGCGGGCTGCGCGGCGGTCCGGGTGAACCCGGGCAACATCCGGCAGTTCGACGACAAGGTCAAGGAGATCGCCAAGGCGGCCGGTGACGCGGGCGTGCCGATCCGGATCGGCGTGAACGCCGGCTCGCTGGACAAGCGGCTGCTGGCCAAGTACGGCAAGGCCACCGCCGAGGCGCTGGTCGAGTCGGCGCTGTGGGAGTGCTCGCTGTTCGAGGAGCACGGCTTCCGCGACATCAAGATCTCGGTGAAGCACAACGACCCGGTGGTGATGGTCCGGGCCTACCGCCAGCTCGCCGAGCAGTGCGACTACCCGCTGCACCTGGGCGTCACCGAGGCCGGCCCGGCGTTCCAGGGCACGATCAAGTCGGCGGTCGCCTTCGGCGCGCTGCTGGCCGAGGGGATCGGCGACACCATCCGGGTCTCGCTGTCGGCCCCGCCGGTGGAGGAGATCAAGGTCGGCGCCGCGATCCTGGAGTCGCTCGGGCTGCGCGAGCGCGGCCTGGAGATCGTCTCCTGCCCGTCCTGCGGGCGGGCGCAGGTCGACGTCTACAAGCTCGCCGAGGAGGTCACCGCCGGCCTGGAGGGGCTGCCGGTGCCGCTGCGGGTCGCCGTGATGGGCTGCGTCGTGAACGGCCCGGGCGAGGCCCGCGAGGCCGACCTGGGCGTGGCCTCCGGCAACGGCAAGGGCCAGATCTTCGTCAAGGGCAAGGTCGTCAAGACCGTGCCCGAGGCGCAGATCGTGGAGACGCTGATCGAGGAGGCGCTGCGCATCGCCGACGAGATGGGCGCCGAGCTGCCGGAGGAGCTGCGCGGCCTGCTGCCGGGCGCCACCGTCTCCGTGCACTGACCCACCGCGCCGTCGCGCACCGGTCCCACCGCCACCCGGCGGTCGGGGCCGGTGCGCTTTTTCACGTGGTACGCCGGCACCCGTTTACCAAACCGTACGTACGTCTTGCTAGGGTGTGGGCGTGCGGCTGCTTCCTGAACCGGGCCCGGCCCGGACCCTCACCCTCGGCACCCTCGTGCGGACCGTCGGGCGCGGCCTCTGGCTGGTGGCCAGCGCGCTCTTCCTCACCCGCTCGGTCGGCCTCACCGCCACCGAGGTCGGCGTGGGGCTGACCGTCTCGGCCCTGGTCGGCCTGCTGGCCAGCGCGCCGACCGGCTACCTGGCCGACCGGCTCGGGCCCCGGGGCACCCAGGTCGCCGCGCTGGTCGCCGGGGGCGCGCTGACCGCCGCCCTGGTGACCGTCCAGTCGTTCGCCGCGTTCCTCGCCGTCGGTGCGGCCACCGCCCTGGCCGACGCCGCCGACCGGGGCGCCCGAGGCGCGCTCATCGCCGGTTGCGTCCCCGCCGACCAGCGGGTCCGCACCCGCGCCTACCTGCGCGCCACCACCAACGTCGGGATCTCGGTGGGCGCCGTGCTCGCCGGCTTCGCGCTCGCCGCCGACACCCGGGCGGCGTACGTGGCGCTGATCCTCACCGCCGCGACGACGTACCTGCTCGCCGCCGCCGTCTTCACCCGGCTGCCGGCCATCGCTCCCGCGCCCGCCCCCACGCAGGGCCCCCGGCTGGTCGCGCTGCGGGACCGCCCGTTCCTGGCGTTCACCGTGCTCGACGGCCTGATGTCGATGCACTTCGGGCTGCTCAACATCGCCCTGCCGCTGTGGATCGTCGGGCACACCCGGGCGCCGGCCTGGGTGATCTCCGGGCTGATGCTGGTCAACACCCTGGTGGTGGTGCTCTTCCAGGTCCGCGCCGCACGGGGCACCGAGAGCCTCGCCGGGGCGGCCCGGGCGTCGCGGCGCGCGGGGCTCGCCATCGCCGCCGCCTGCGTCCTCTTCGCCGCCAGCGGCGGTCTGCCGACGGTCGCCGCCGTCGCGCTGCTGGTCGCCGGCGCGCTCGCGCACGTCGTGGGGGAGCTGTGGCACTCCGCCGCCGGCTGGGGGATCTCCTTCGGGCTCGCGCCCGAGCACGCCCACGGGCAGTACCAGGGGGCGTACAGCATGGGTTTCGAGCTGGGCCGGATGATCGCGCCGGTGGTGGTGACCACGTTGGCCGTCGGGTGGGGCGTGCCCGGCTGGTTGTTGCTCGGTGGGCTGTTCCTGCTGCTCGGTGCCCTGGTGCCCGGAGTGGTCGGCTGGGCCGCCCGCAACCGGGCCGCCGCGCCCGCGCCGCGACCGGTCCCGGTGCCGTAGTCCCTCTCGTCACTCGACCGGCGCGGCGGGGGGCGGATCTGGCAGGCTGGTATCCGTGCTGACGGTGCCGGTACGGCAACTCGGGGAGTCGGAGCGCCGCGCTGTCGAGCGGCTGCTCGATCTCGACCCGTTCGCGGGCGCGCAGGTCGCGGAGCGGATCGCCGCGCGCGGCCTGGCCTGGTGGCGCGCCGAGGGCCGGGTGCTGGGCTACGGCACCCGCCGCCACCTGGAGTCCGTCTGCTGGCTGGGCGGCAACCTCACCCCCGTCCTCGCCACCGAGCCGGCCGTCGCCGCCTACGCCGACCTGCTCGCCGGCGAGGAGCGGCTCTGCTCGTCGATCGTGGGCCGGGCCGACGCCGTGCTCGGCCTCTGGGACCGGCTCTCCGGCGTCTGGGGGCCGGCCCGGGACGTACGCCCCAACCAGCCGCTGCTGGCCACCGACGCGCTGCCGGCGCTGCGGGCGGACCCGGAGGTGCGGCTGGTGCGCGGCGGGGAGATCGACCGGCTCTTCCCGGCGGCGGTGGCCATGTACACCGAGGAGGTGGGCGTCTCGCCGCTCGCCGACGACGGCGGGCGCGGCTACCGGCGGCGGGTCACCGAACTGGTCCGGGCCGGGCGGGCGTACGCGCGGTTCGACGACGGTCAGGTGGTGTTCAAGGCCGAGCTGGCGGTGGTGACCCGCCGGACCGCCCAGGTGCAGGGGGTCTGGGTGGCCCCCGAGTGGCGGGGCAGGGGCATCGCGACGGCGGCGATGGCGGCCGTGGTGCGCGACGCGCTGCTGCGGGTCGCCCCGACCGTGAGCCTCTATGTCAACGACTTCAACCTGCCGGCCCGCCGGGTCTACGAGCGCTGCGGCTTCCGCCCGGTCGGCACGCTCGCCACCGTGCTCTTCTGAACGCTCCCGGGCATGGCCCGGATCACCCCGGCGAGGAGTGCCGAACCGGACGGTCGGGGCTAGGCTGGGCATGTTTTTGCACTGACCAGTCAGTTCAAGAAGGTGGGCCGGGTCGGATGGTGGTCGTCGAAGCGCGCGGGCTGGGGTTGCGTACCCGACGGGGGTGGGTGTTCCGGGACGTCGACCTGACCGCCGCCGCGGGCGAACTGCACGCGGTGACCGGCCCGCCCGGCAGCGGACGCACCTCGCTGCTGCTCGCCCTGGCGGGCCGCTTCCCGACCAGCGAGGGACGGCTGACCCGGCACGGCCCCGCCGCGCTGGGGCAGGTCGCCGGCGTGCACGAGCCCGACCCCGCGCTGACCGTCGCCGAGCATGTCCGGGAGCGGCTGCTGCTGCTCGGGCCGGTGCCCCGCCGCCGGCGGCAGCTGGTGCCGGTCGCCGCGCTGCGGGCGCGCCGGGCGTACCGGCGGGACGCCTTCGCCGCCGCGATCGCCGGGGCCGGGTTCACCGGGGAGGCGCCCTTCGACCCGGACACCCGGGGGCGCGACCTCACCCCGCTGGAACGGCAGGTGCTCGGCCTGGTCCTGGCCACCCTGGGCGGGCCCCGGCTGATCGTCGCCGACGACGTGGACGCCGGTTGCGACGCCCCGGAACGCGCCCGGCTCTGGGCGACGCTCGCCCGCCTGGCCGACCAGGGCTACGCGGTGGTCGCCAGCGCCCGCGCGGTCGAGGCGGACAGCCCCGCGATCGTGCACCGCCTCGGTGACCCGCCGGCCGCGCCGTCACCCCCCGACGAGGCGGCGGCCGGGTCGCCCGAGGCCGAAGCCCGGCCGACCGAGGCGGCGGCCGGATCGTCCGAGGCGGCCGGATCGTCCGAGGTGGCCGGGCCGTCCGAGGCGGCTGGATCGTCCGAGGTGGCGGCCGGATCGCCCGCCGCCGCTGGTCCGGGAGACGAGACCGATCCGACCGAGACCGTCGAGGTGGCCCGATGAGCGTCTTCCGACTCGCCCGGTTCGAGCTGCGCCGGCTGACCCGGGGCCGGCTGCCCCGCGCCGCGCTCGCCGTGCTCACCGTCGTCCCGCTGCTCTACGGGGCGCTCTACCTCTACGCCTTCTGGGACCCGTACGCCAAGCTGGACCGCATCCCGGTGGCGCTGGTCAACGCCGACCGCCCCGCCACCGCGAGTGACGGCACGGTCGTGCACGCGGGGCAGGACCTCGCCGACGAGCTGCTCGACCGGCGGGTCTTCGGCTGGCACGTCACCGACGCCGGGGACGCCGCCGCCGGCCTGCGCAGCGGCCGCTACCACCTGGTCTTCGCGATCCCGGAGGACTTCTCCGCCAGCCTGGCGGACAGCCCGGAGCCCGACCGGCCCGCCCGGCGGGGGGAGCTGCGGGTGGTCAACGACGACGCCACCAACTACCTCTCCGGGCTGCTGGCCCGCACGGCGTTCAGCGAGATCCGGGCCGCCGCCGCGCAGAGCGCCGCCGGGAACTACTTCGAGAAGATGCTCGTGGGCTTCACCGACGCCAAGGCCGAGACCGGCCGGGCGGCCGACGGAGCCGCGAAGCTCGCCGACGGGCTCGACTCCTCCACCACCGGGGCGGGCAAGGTAGCCGACGGGCTGGGCACGTCGCGGGACGGCGCGGGCCAGATCGCGGACGGGCTGGACGCGTCCGCGACCGGGGCGGGCAGCCTCTCGGCGGGGCTCGACAAGACCGCGAAGGGCGCCGACGAACTCGCCGCCGGGCTCGGCGAACTGCGTACCGGGGCGGTGCAGCTCGCCGACGGCACCGCCCGCGCCGCGACGCAGACCCGCGCGGTGGCGGACAGGGTCAACGGCGCTGCCGGCCGGATCGAGCCGGTGCTGAGGGAGAACGCGAAGCGGATCGAGGAGTCGGCCACGGCGATCGCCGAGGGGGCGCAGGCGCTCGCCGACGGGCTGGACGCCCTGCCCCGGCGGGCACAGGAGGCGGTCAGCCAGGCCGAGCAGGTCCGCGACCGGCTCGCCGCGCTGGTCGCCGCGCACCCCGAACTCGCCGACGATGCCAGCGTGGTGGCCGCCCGTACGGCCGCGAAGGCCACCGTCGAGGCGGCCCGCGCCGTGGCCGGCACGCTGGACGACGCCGACCTGACCGCTCTGGAGAACCGGATGACCAGGGTCGCCGCCACCGCCCGGGAGATCGCCGCCGGGGCGCCCCACCTGGCCGACGACGTCGCCGCCGCCCAGGCCAAGGTCAACGAGCTGGCCACCGGGCTGGGCACCCTCGCCGAGGGCAGCGCCAAGCTGCGCGACGGCCTCGGCACGGCGGCCACCGGTGCCGGCGAGCTGCGCGGCGGGCTGTTCCGGCTGGCCACCGGCGCCCGGGAACTCGACGGCGGCCTGCACCGGCTCAGCACCGGTGGCGAGCGGCTCGCCGACGGCCTCACCCGGCTGGAGAGCGGCGCGGGCGACCTCGCGGCCGGCCTGACCCGGCTGGGCGGCGGCGCCGGCGACCTGGCCGACGGCCTCGCCGAGGGGGAGGAGAGGATCCCCGGGTACGCCGACGCGGAGGCCCGCGCCGCCGTCCTCGGCGACCCGGTCTCGCTGGACCGCACCGCCCGCAACGCCGCCGGCGCGTACGGCGTGGGCTTCGCCCCGTACTTCCTCGGGCTGGCCCTCTGGGTCGGCGCGATGATCACGTACATGCTGTTGCGGCCGGTCAACCGGCGGCACGTGATGTCCGGCGCACCCGCCTGGCGGGTGGCGCTGGCGGGCTGGCTGCCCGCCGCGGCGATCGGGCTGGCCCAGGCCGGGGTGCTCTTCGCGGTGGTGACCCTCGCGCTCGACCTCGACCCGGCGCGCCCGGCGGCCACCCTCGGCCTGCTCGCGCTGGCCGCGCTCTCCTTCACCGCGATCGTGCAGTGGCTCGGCGCGCTGCTCGGGCCCGCCGGCCGGCTCGCCGCGCTGGCCCTGCTGATGCTCCAGCTCACCTCGTCCGGCGGCACCTATCCGGTGCAGACCTCACCGGGCTTCTTCCAGGCGATCCACCCCTGGCTGCCGATGACCTACGTGGTCACGGCCCTGCGGCACACCGTCAACGGCGGATCGGTTGGGCCGGTCGGCACGGGGGCGCTGGTGCTGGCCGGCTTCGGCGCGGCGGCGCTCGCGCTCACCGTGGTCACCGCCCACCGGGCGCGCCGCCTGACCCCGGCCACGCTGCACCCCGAGCTGTCCATGTGAGGATGCTGACGGGCCGGAGGTGCGGACGGGGAGGGCCATTGACATTCTCCCCCGCCTAAAGGCGGCGGATTCCCACCCTCGCGGGTTGGGGTTCCTGGTTCACCGCAGACCGCACGGAAGGAGGTCCTTCGTGTCTGACGTCCGCTCCGCAGGCGCTTTGCGTCTCGACCAGCCCGGCCGCGACGGCAATGTTCTGTGCGGCGTTGACGTCCCGGTCATGCCGGGTGCCGCAACCCGGACACACCCAGTGGCGTGTGCTGAGGGAAAGCTGGGCGAGCAGATGCCCGCACGCCGAACACGTCTTCGACGACGGGTACCAGCGATCCACCACCGCGAGGGTACGGCCGTCGCGGTGCGCCTTGTAGGCGAGCAGAGTGCGGAACTCGGCCCAGCCAGTACGCGAGATGGACTTGGCCAGAGAACGGTTGCGGACCATGTTCGCCACCGCGAGGTCCTCCACGGCGATGGCGGCGAACCGGCGCACCAGGGCGGTGGACTGCTGGTGGAGGAAGTCCCGGCGCGCGTCGCGCACCCGCGAATGCGCCCGGGCGACCTTCCGTTTGGCTTTGGCGCGGTTGGCCGAGCCCTTCTGTCGGCGGGCCATCATCCGCTGATACCGCTTGAGTCGGCGTTCGTGCCGCTCCATATGTTTCGGATGCGGGATGTGTTCGCCGGTGGACAGCACCGCGAAGTCGGTCAGGCCGAGGTCCACGCCCACCGCCTCGCCGGTGCGTTCGGGTGCGGTGGGTGTGTCGATGTCGACGGCGAAGGTCACGAACCAGCGGCCGTCCGGGTCACGCGACACCGTCACCATCGTCGGATTCAGCCCCGCCGGGTCGACGCCTGGCCACGACCACACGAACCGCAGCACACCCGGTGCCTTTCCCAGCGTCAGGTTCCCGTTACGCATCCGGAACGCCGACCGGGTGAAACTGGCGGACTGGCGGCCGTGCCGCGACTTGTAGCGCGGGTACCGGGCTCGTTTTTGGAAGAACGCGGTCATGGCGGTGTGCTGGTGGCGCAGGGTCTGCTGCAACGGCACCGACGACACCTCACCCAGGAACGCCAGATCGGGCTGCTTCTTCATCTCCGTCAGCGCCCGATCCGTCTCCGCATAGGAGATGGACTTCCGTTCGGTGTGCCAGCGGGCGTGACGGGCGGCGAGGGTGCGGTTCCAGACGACGCGTACACACCCGAACGTGCGGTTCAGCACCGCCGCCTGCTCCGGGGTCGGGTATGCCCGACACCTGTACGCCGTCCGCACAGGACCAGTCTTACCAGAAAGGACGATCGTGGTTGACGACACGTCCGCCATTCCTCCCCGCCCTGAAGGACGGGGCATCCTGGCGGTAATCCGGTGACGGACGGACGGTCGCGGCGGCGGGAGGACACCCGCCAGCGCCTCTTCGAGGCGGCCGTGGAGCTCATCGCCGAACAGGGCTTCTCGGCGACCACCGTGGACGACATCGCGGCCCGCGCCGGGGTGGCCAAGGGCACCGTCTACTACAACTTCGAGTCCAAGACGGTGCTCTTCGAGGAGCTGCTCCGGCACGGGATCGGCCTGCTCACCGCCGAGTTCCGGGCCGCCGTGGCCGGGCTGCCGCCGCGCGAGGCGCTGGCCGCGCTGGTGCGCGCCGAACTGGAGTACATCCGGCGGTACCGGGCCTTCGCGCAGCTCCTGCTCTCGGAGATGTGGCGGACGAACCGGGAGTGGCAGCAGACGCTGCGGCTGCTGCGCGGCGAGGCGATCGAGGTGATCGCCGAGACGGTCCGGGCCGGGGTGGCCGTCGGCGACCTGCCCGCGGACCTGGACGTGCGGACCGCCTCGTCCGCGCTGTTCGGCGTCGGGCTGGTGGTGGCGGTGGACTGGCTGGTGTTCCAGCCGGACCGGCCGATCGAGGACGTCGAGGAGGCGCTGCTCGGCATCGTCCGCCGGGTCGCCCGGACCTGACCCGGCGCCCCCGCCCCGCGCCCCGGGCGGGCCGTAAATGCGTTGAACCGGACACCCCCACCGAGCAGGCTGGACGTCTCCCCACCGCCTTCCCGAAGGGGCTCCGATGCGTCTGCTCCGGGACCTGTGGGTCACCTCGCCCCGCCGCATGGCGGTCGTGACCTGCCTGATCGTGTTCGGCGCCGGCGGTCAGGCCGCCGCCGCCGCGCTGGCCGGTCCCGTCCTGGTGCACCGCTCCGCCGGGTTCTTCGCGCTGCTGGCGGTGGCGCTGGTCGCCGCCGTGCTCACCGACCTCGTGGTCAGCCTGCTGATGGCCGGGCTGACCGCCGACTGGTCCGCCGACGTGCGCCGCCGGCTGTGTCGGGTGGCGTTCGGGCAGGACCTGCCGACCCTGGAGACCACTCCGGTCGGCGAGCTGCTCGACCGCATCGACGGCGACGTCTACCAGGTCGCCGCCGCGGTGCGCAACCAGGGCGTACGGATCGCGCAGGCGCTGACGACGGGCCTGCTCTCGACGGTCGTCGCCCTCGCGGTCTGGTGGCCGGCCGGTGTCGGGATGCTGCTGCTCACGGTGCTGCTCGCGGTCGGCCTGCGCCGGCCCACCGCGCGGATCGCCCCGGCCCGGATGGCGGAGGAGGAGGCGTGGTCCGACCTCGCCGCCGTGATGGAGGAGGCCGTCCACGGCCAGGACGACGTGCGGACCAGCCTGGCCCGGCCGTACGTGCTGCGCCTCTACGCCCGGCGGGCGGCCGAGGTGCTCGACCGGGGCGTCCGCGTGTGGCGGATGTCGGCCCGGGTCACCACGGTGGCCGCCGGCGCCACCCTGGCCGGGATCGCCGCGGTGGTGCTCGGCGGCGCTTGGGCGCTGGTCGCCGGCCGGGTCGACGGCGCCCGGCTCACCGCCGTCTGGCTGCTCGCGATCGGGTTCGGCATGACCGTCGAGCACGTCAGCCGGATGGTCCCCGAGCTCCAGTACGCCCTCGGCGCGTGGGGCCGGGTGCAACTGCTGGCGAACTCCCCGCAGGAGCCCGTGGGCGGGGCCGCCCCGACCGAGGGCGACCTGCTGGTCCGCGGCCTCACCTTCCGCTACCCGAGCGCCGAGCCGGACGGCGGGCGCGGCCCCGCGCTGCGCGACGTCCACCTGACCTTCGCCCGTGGCCGCTCGTACGCCCTCGTCGGCCGGACCGGCTCCGGCAAGTCCACCCTGGCGAAGATCCTCACCCGGGCCGTCGACGTGCCGCCGGGGACGGTCTTCCTGGCCGGCCGCGACGTGCGCGACCTCGACGTCGAGCAGTTGCGCCGGTGGATCGCCGTGGTGCCCCAGCGCACGGAGATCCTCGCCGGCACCCTCGCCGAGAACGTCGCGCTGTTCGAGCCGGAACTGCGCGACGCCGCCGCCCGGGCGCTGCACGAGCTGGGCCTGGCGGGCTGGATCGCCGAGCTGCCCGACGGCCTGGAGACCCGGCTCGGCGAGGGTGGGCACGTGCTCTCGGCCGGGCAGGAGCAACTTGTCGCCTTCGCCCGGATCCTGGTGCGCGACCCGCACGTGGTGATCCTCGACGAGGCCACCGCCCGTCTCGACCCGGTCACCGAGGCGCGGGTGCAACAGGCCACCGAGCGGCTGCTGCGCGACCGGATCGGCATCGTCATCGCGCACCGCCTCTCGTCCGTACGCCGCTGCGACGAGGTGGTGGTGATGGCCGACGGGGCGGTGGTCGAGGCGGGCCCGCTGCGGGAGTCGGCCCGCTTCGCCGACCTGCTCGCCAGCAGTCACGCCACCGCGTACGCGCACGCGGGATCGGGGGCCCGGTCCGGCGGGGTGGACCTGCTGCCCGGCCCGCCGGACCCGTGGCCGCCCGCCGGCCCCGACGCGGTGGAGCCGGCGGTCGGGCGGCCGGCCGCGCCCGACGGTGACCCGACGCCGGCGGCACCGGTGGAGCCCGAGGCGACGGTCCCGGCGCCGCCCCGGGGGCTGCGGGGCCTGCGCGGGCTGCGGGAGGTCCTGCGGCTGTGCGTCAACGACGCCCGGTACGGGCTGGCCTCGCTCGCGATGTTCGTGCTGCTGGTGGTCCTCGGGATGGACGGGCCGGTGCTGCCCTGGCTCTGGGCCGACCTGGTCGACGGCGTCGGGGACCCCTGGCTGCCGGCGGTGGGGATCGTCGCCGCCCTGCTGGTCACCCTGCCGGTGCACTGGTTCACCGGCTACCGGTTCCCGCAGTGGTGGGTCCGGCAGATGCTGCGGATCAGCCTGCGGCTGGTGCACGGGCAGACCGGGCCGCGCCGGGTCAGCGGGCACACCCCGGCGGAGGTGGTGGCCCAGGGCGGCGACACCGAGCGGGTGGTGCAGCTCGCCGACAACGTGAGCGACCAGGGGATCTCGCTCGTGCTGCTGGCCGCGATGACGGCCGTGACCGGCAGCGTCGTTCCGGGGCTGTTCTTCGCCGGGACGATGGTGGTCTCCGGGCTGGCCGCGACGCTGTTCGGGCCGCGGCTGGAACGCTCCGCCCGGGCCACCGTCGCCGCGCGGGCCGCGTTCGCCACCGCCCTGGTCTCCTCGCTGTCGGCCGCCCGTACGGTGAAACTGGCCGGGGCCACCCGGCCGGTGCTGGCCCACCTGGCCGACCTCGACGTGGTCCGCAGCGACCGGCAACGCCGCGAGATCGCGGTGCAGGTGTGGTCGCGGTCGACCCCGTCGCTGGTCAGCGGCCTGCTGCCGATCGGCGCGTGGGCGCTGTTCCTGGCCGGCGAGCTGTCGGCCGGCGCCACCCTGGTCGCGGTCGCCACCCTGGCGGCGGCCCGCTGGTTCGCCTGGACGACGGCGTCGCTGATCTCGCAGCTCCCCTCCGCGCGGGTGTGGACGCGGCGGACGGTGGCGATGACCGGGGTGGCGGCGTACTCGGCGGCGGTGCCGGACGTGGACCTCGGCGCGGGCACCGCGCCGGCGCCGGACGTGCCGCCCCGGCGCCCGCTGAGCCGGCTGGAGCTGACGGGCTTCGGGGTCCGGCACACCGACGGGACGGTGGCCGTCCGCGACGTCGACCTGACGGTGGAACGCGGCCAGTTGGTGCTGGTCGTCGGGCCGGTCGGCTCGGGCAAGTCGTCGCTGCTGCGGGCGCTCGCCGGCATCGCGCCGCACACCGGCCTGCTGACCTGGAACGGCGAGCCGGTCACCGAGCCGGAGCTGTTCCTGCGCCCCAACCAGGTGGGCTACGTCGGCCAGTTGCCCCGGGTGCTCTCCGGCACGGTGGCCGACAACATCACGCTGGGCCACCAGGTGGACGCCGCCGCGGCGGTGTCGACCGCCCAGCTCGACCACGACCTGGCGGCGGCCGGGGGCGGGCTCGGGCTGCTGATCGGGCACAAGGGCACCCGGCTCTCCGGCGGGCAGTTGCAGCGCCTCGCGCTGGCCCGGGCGCTCGCGCCGCGTACCGAGCTGCTGGTCGCCGACGACGTGTCCTCGGCGCTGGACGTCACCACGGAGCTGGCGCTCTGGCAGGCCCTGCGCGAGCACGGGGTGACCGTGGTGGGCTCGACCTCGAAGCGGGCGGCCCTGGTGCGGGCCGACCACGTCGTGGTCCTGCTGTCCGGCACGGTCGCCGCCCAGGGCCCCTGGCGCGACCTGGAACCGCACTGGTCCCACCTGGCCGGCTGACCCGCCCGCCCCGGCCCCGCCCCGGGGTGGGGGTGGGGTCAGAGGGCGCGGGTGTACTGGGCGGGCCAGGTGGGGGTGGCGCCGAGCTTGGCGGCGGCGCGGTGCGGCCAGTACGGGTCGCGCAGGAGTTCGCGCCCGAGCAGGACCAGGTCGGCGTCGCCGGCGGCGACGATCTCCTCGGCCTGCTCCGGCTCGACGATCAGGCCGACCGCGCCGGTGGCAACGCCCGCCTCGCGGCGTACCCGGGCGGAGAGCGGCACCTGGTAGCCCGGGCCGACGGGGATCGTGGCGGTGCTGGACGCGCCGCCCGAGGAGCAGTCGACGAGGTCGACCCCGGCGCCGGCCAGCTCGCCGGCGAGCACCACGCTGTCCTCGACCGTCCAGCCGTCGGGCTCCCAGTCCGTGGCGGAGATCCGGGTCAGCACGGGCACGTCCTCGCCGACCGTCGCGCGGACCGCGCGGGCCACCTCCAGGGTCAGCCGCATCCGGCCGGCCCGGTCCCCGCCCCAGCCGTCCCGCCGCTGGTTGGTCAGGGGCGAGAGGAACTCGTGCAGCAGGTAGCCGTGCGCGGCGTGGATCTCCACGGCGGCGAATCCGGCGTCGACCGCCCGCCCGGCCGCCGCCGCGAACGCCTCGACCACGCCGGCGATCCCGGCCTCGTCCAGGGCGGTCGGCACCCGGTAGTCGGGCACGAACGGCGTCGACCCGGGGCCGACCGGCGTCCACCCGCCCTCGGCGTCGGGCACCCCGCCCCGGCGCGGCGCCCACGGCCGGTACGTCGACGCCTTGAACCCGGCGTGCGCGAGCTGCACCGCCGGCACGGCGCCGTGCGCCGCGACGAACGCGGTCACCGGCCGCCAGGCGTCGACGTGCGCCCCGGACCAGAGCCCGGTGTCCTGGGGGCTGATCCGTCCCTCCGGCACCACCGCGGTGGCCTCGGTCAGCACCAGGCCGGCGCCGCCGACCGCCCGGCCGCCCAGGTGCACCAGGTGCCAGTCGGTGGGCAGGCCGTCCGGGCCGGCGGTGTACTGGCACATCGGCGCCAGGGCGATCCGGTTGGGCAGGGTCACCGCGCGCAGGGCCAGCGGCGTGAACAGGACACTCATGTCGCGATCCTCTCTACCGGCCGAGGAGGACCTCCCAGGAGGTCCTCCTCGGCGTCGACGCGCCCGTCGGTGGTGGACGTCGCCCGGACGTCCCGCCGGGGCCGAGGCGGGCGGGCGTGGTCCGCCGGGGCCGTGGCGGGCGTGGTCCGCCGGGGCCGTGCCGCAGCGGCGTCCCGCGTCGGCGGGCGGGAGGAGTCCTCAGGCCGGGACGGGGCTGAGGTCCTCCGGCCGGCGGGACCGGGCGTCGGCGTCGGCGTCCGCCGGGTCGAGCGGCGAGCGGCGGCCGGCCGAGTCGTACGCGGTCCGGTCCAGCGTGCCCTCGCGGGCCGCGACGACGGTCGGCACCAGCGCCTGACCGGCCACGTTGGTGGCGGTGCGGATCATGTCGAGGATCGGGTCGATCGCCAGCAGCAGGCCGGCGCCGGCCAGCGGCAGGCCCAGCGTGCTCAGGGTCAGCGTGAGCATCACGATCGCGCCGGTCAGGCCGGCGGTGGCGGCCGAGCCGACCACCGACACGAAGGCGATCAGCAGGTAGTCGGTGACGCCGAGGTCCACCCCGAAGACCTGGGCGACGAAGATCGCCGCGAGGGCCGGGTAGATCGCCGCGCAGCCGTCCATCTTCGTGGTCGCGCCGAACGGCACCGCGAACGAGGCGTACTCGCGGGGGACGCCGAGCCGCTCGACCGAGCGCTGGGTCACCGGCATCGTGCCCACCGAGGAACGGGAGACGAAGGCCAGCTCGATCGCGGGCCAGGCGCCGGCGAAGAAGCGCAGCGGGTTGAGCCGGCCGGCGGCCAGCAGCACCAGCGGGTAGACCACGAACAGCACGATCGCGCAGCCGACGTAGACGGCGGTGGTGAACTTCGCGAGCGGGGCCACGAGGTCCCAGCCGTACGAGGCGACGGCGTTGCCGATCAGGCCGAGCGTGCCGATCGGGGCGAGCCGGATGACCCACCAGAGCGCCTTCTGGACGATCTCCAGCAGCGCCCGGTTGAGTGCCACGAACGGCTCGGCCTTCTCGCCGACCAGCAGCGCCGCGGCGCCGACGACGAGGGCCAGGAAGACGATCTGGAGCACGTTGCCCTCGACGAACGCGCCGACCGGGTTGGTCGGCACGATGCCGGTGAGGAAGTCGGTCCAGGAGCCGGTCCGCTTCGGGGCGGCGGCGCTGGCGGTGTCCAGGGTGACGCCGCGGCCGGGGTTGGTGAGCAGGCCGAGCCCGATGCCGACGGCCACCGCGACCAACGCGGTGGCGCCGAACCAGAGCAGGGTCTTCAGCGCGAGCCGGGCGGCGTTGGCCACCCCCCGCAGACTGACGACGCTGACCACGATGGCGGTGAAGACCAGCGGCGGCACGGCCAGCTTGAGTAGCTGGACGAAGAGGCCGCCGACGGTGTCGAGGGTGCTGGTGAGCCAGCTCAGGTCGTTGGCGCGGGCGAGGAAGCCGAGCGCCACGCCGAGGACGAGGCCGAGCAGGATCTGCACGGAGAAGGGGATCTTGCGCAGGGCGGAAGCCATGAGGATGTGTCCCAGGGTCTGGAGGGTCGAACGGGGCAGCGTCAGGAGAGCGGCTGCGCCGGACAGATGCCGCTGGCCTGCAGTCGGAGGTCGACATACAGGCGCACGGTGAGGTGCCAGACGTTGGTCATCGCCCGCCGAGGCTATCCCCCCGGCGCGACCGATCGGAAGGATCGACTCCGGTGACGCTCCTTACAGTAGGGCGGGGAATGACCCTTTTCTCCATCGGAGGCGTCAACAGGGCGCCCTTCCCTGCCGGCGCAGGGCGATGGTGGTGGCGGTGGCGGCGGCCCAGAGAAGCGCCACCAGCAGCAGCAGTCGCTCCAGCACCCCGACCAGGGCGCCCCGGCCCACCGCGAGCATCGCCAGCCCCACCAACCCGGCCAGCGGCAGCGCCACCGCCGCCGCCCCGGCGGCCAGCCGGCGCAGCGACCGGTCGGCCCCGGGCGGAAAGGCGATCGCCAGCATCGCGAAGACCACCGCCGCGGTCGCGACGATGCTCGCCCCGCCGTGCACCAGGTCGGCCGCCGTGGCCCGCTCGAACGGCGGCAGCGGGCAGCCCGCGCTGCACGTCACCGCGCCCGAGACCAGGGCGCAGACGCTCCCCGCGGCGAGCAGCGCGGCCGCGACCCGCAGCCCCGCCGGCAGCGCCGCCGCGAGCAGCAGCAGCGCCGCGGCGAGGGCGAAGACCCCGATCCGGTACGCCGGGGCGTACGCGCTGTCGGTGACGCCCGCCTCGCTGACGTACCCGGTCAGGCCCGGGCCGGGACCGGCGACCACGGCGACGGTCACGGCGGTCGCGCCCGCGACGATGCAGCCGGTGGCGGCCGACGCGGCGGCGGCCCGGGACGGGGAGACGGTCGGGCCCGCCCGGCGCGGCTCGGCCACGCCGGGGGCGGCGGTCGCGTCCGCCCGGCGCGGCTCAGCCACGCCCGTGCGGCGTCGTCCAGCCGGAGGTGTCGGGGCCGAGCGGGACGATGCCCGTCGGGTTGATCGCCGCGTGGGTGCCGTAGTAGTGCCGCTTGATGTGGTCGAAGTCGACCGTCTCACCGAAGCCCGGCGTCTGGAACAGGTCCCGCGCGTACGCCCAGAGCACCGGCATCTCGGTGAGCTTCTGCCGGTTGCACTTGAAGTGCCCGTGGTACGCCACGTCGAAGCGGACCAGGGTGGTGAACAGCCGCACGTCGGCCTCGGTGATCGCGTCGCCCATCAGGTAACGCCGGCCCGCCAGCCGCTCCGACAGCGCGTCGAGCCGGGCGAACAGCGCCGTGAACGCCTCCTCGTACGCGGCCTGCGAGGTGGCGAAGCCGCAGCGGTAGACGCCGTTGTTGACGTCCCGGTGGATCTCCGCCATCAGCGCGTCCATCTCCGGGCGGAGCGCCACCGGGTAGAGGTCCGGCGCGCCCGGCCTGTGCAGGCTGCGCCACTCGGTGGAGAAGTCGAGGGTGAGCTGCGGATAGTCGTTGGTGACCACCCGCCCGGTGCGCGTGTCGACCAGGGCCGGCACGGTGACCCGCCCGGTGTAGTCGGGATCCGTGGCCAGGTACGCCTCGGAGAGGAAGCCGATGCCGAGCACCGGGTCGAACCCGTCCGGGTCGAGGCTGAACCGCCAGCCGCGCTCGTCGCGGATCGGGTCGACCGTGCCGAGCGAGATCGCGTCCTGGAGGCCGAGCAGGTTACGGACGATCCGGGCCCGGTGCGCCCAGGGGCAGGCCCGGCACCAGATCAGCCGGTAGCGGCCCGGCTCCAGCGGCCAGCGGTCCTGGTCGTCGGGGCCGCCCCCGGCGGGGGAGGTCGAGTGGGGGGTGACCCGACCGGTGAACCGGTTGGGCTGGCGGACGAACGCGCCACTGCCGCTGGTCTCTGCGCTGAACTGGGCCCGGGCCATGCCGTCAACCTATCCGCTGGGCGCGCGGATATCCTGGCGGCCGGGCGACCCCGTGACCCGGAAGCGCCCGCCCCCGCCCCTTCCCACCCCCCGAAGGATCGCGCTGATGACCGTGGCATACCTGGTGGCCGGTGTCCGCACCCCGATCGGCCGGTACGGCGGCGCCCTCGCCGGCGTCCGCCCCGACGACCTGGCCGCGCACGTGATCCGCGAGCTGGTCGCCCGGCACCCCTCCGTGGACTGGGCGCGGGTGGACGACGTGATCCTGGGCTGCGCCAACCAGGCCGGGGAGGACAACCGCAACGTGGCCCGGATGGCGGCGCTGCTCGGCGGGCTGCCCGAGGAGGTGCCCGGCAGCACGGTCAACCGGCTCTGCGGTTCCGGCCTCGACGCCCTGGCCACCGCCGCCCGGTCGATCGTGGCCGGCGAGGCCGACCTCGTCGTGGCCGGCGGGGTGGAGAGCATGAGCCGCGCCCCGTTCGTGATGCCGAAGGCGACGACCCCGTACTCCCGCAACGCCGAGGTCTACGACACCACCATCGGCTGGCGGCTGGTCAACCCGCTGATGGAGAAGCACTGGGGCATCGACTCCATGCCGGAGACCGCGGAGAACGTCGCCGCCGAGTACGGCGTCGGCCGGGCAGAGCAGGACGAGTTCGCGTGCCGGTCGCAGCAGCGGGCCGCGAAGGCGCAGGCCGACGGCCGGTTCGCCGAGGAGATCGTGCCGGTGACCGTGCCGGCGGGGCGGCGCGAGACGAAGCTCGTCGAAGTCGACGAGCACCCCCGGGAGACCTCCCTGGAGAAGCTGGCCGCGCTGCCCACCCCGTTCCGCGAGGGCGGCACGGTGACCGCCGGCAACTCCTCCGGCGTCAACGACGGCGCGGTGGCGCTGCTGGTCGCCTCCGAGGCGGCCGTGACCCGGTACGGCCTGACCCCCCTGGCCCGGGTCGCCGGAGCCGCCGCGGCCGGCGTACCGCCCCGGACCATGGGCGTCGGGCCGGTGCCGGCCACCCGGAAGCTGCTCGACCGGCTCGGCGTCGGCCTCGACGCGGTCGACGTGATCGAGCTGAACGAGGCGTTCGCCGCGCAGTCCGTCGCGGTGCTGCGCGAGCTGGGCCTGCCCACCGACGCCGAGCACGTCAATCCGAACGGCGGGGCGATCGCACTCGGGCACCCGCTCGGCGCGAGCGGCGCCCGGCTGGCCCTGACCGCCGCGCTGGAGCTGCGCCGCCGGGGCGGGCGGCGGGCGATCGCCACCATGTGCGTCGGCGTGGGGCAGGGCATCTCGCTGCTGCTGGAGTCCGCCGGCTGACCCGTCGCCGGTCGGCGGGGCGGCCGGCCCGTCCCGGGTCCGCCGCCCCCGCCCGAGGAGGGGGGCGCGAGCGTGCCCGGCCGGCGCCCGGTGTCCGCTCGGTGACGGACACCGGACGGGCCGACGAAGTGGGTCATGGGACCTCCCCGTGCAGGGAGTGGGCGGCCTAGAGTGGTGGGCACCACTCGATCCGCGGGTCGGCCGGTGTGGCTCCGCGTGTCCCCCACGCGCCCCGACGCCGGTTCCCTCCCGCACCGCGGCGACGACATGGGGTGCAGCAGTGCAGATGCCGGACGGACTTCCCGCCGAGATCGACCTCTCCCGGCCGAGCGCGGCCCGGGTCTACGACTACTTCCTCGGTGGGGCGCACAACTTCGAGATCGACCGGCAGCTCGCCGAGCAGATCGCCGGCATGACCCCCAACCTGGCGGCCACCATGCGCGCCGGCCGCGAATTCCTACGCCGGGCCGTGCGTACGCTGCTGGACGCCGGGATCGACCAGTTCCTCGACATCGGCTCCGGCATCCCGACCGTCGGCAACGTGCACGAAGTCGCCCAGACGGCCAACCCGAAGGCCCGGGTGGTCTACGTCGACATCGACCCGGTCGCGGTGGCGCACAGCCGGGAGCTGCTCGCCGGCAACGAGCTGACCGGCGTGATCCACGCCGACCTGCGCGAGCCGGAGCGGATCCTGACCGAGGCCCGTGAGCTGGCGCTGCTCGACTTCAGCCGGCCGCTGGGCATCCTGCTCGCCGGGGTGGTCCACTTCATCCCGGACGCCGACCGACCCGGCGACGTCCTGGCCACCCTGCGGGCCGCCGCCGCCCCGGGCAGCTTCCTGGTCATCTCGCACTCCACCTTCGAGGACCAGCCGCAGGAGATGCTCGACGCGCAGCGCCTCTCGGCGCGTACCGACACCGAGATCACGCTGCGTTCGCGGGCCGAGGTCACCAGCTTCTTCGGCGACTGGACGATCCTGGAGCCGGGCGTGGTGCACATGCCGCTCTGGCGTCCGGACTCGCCGTCCGACGTGGACGACCAGCCGGAGCGGTTCGGTGCCTTCGGCGGCGTCGCCCGGTACGACCAGCCCACCGCCTGAGCGCATGGGCGCCGTCCCGGAGCCCGGCGGCGACGACCTCAGCCGGTCGGGCGCCCTGCGGTACGCGACCGAGTGGTCCCGGGCGGTGCGCCGGCTCGGCTTCGTGCCGCTCAGCGCGGCCGAGACCGAGCGGCTGCTGCACCTGCACACCGTCCGGCTGGCGCAGGCCGTGCTCGCCGAACCCTTCTCGGCCCTGCCGGCCGAGGAGGTCGGGCGCGCACTGGTCGAGGAGCACCTGACGGAGCCGCGGGTGCTCGACTGGTCGGTGCGGGCCCTCGGCGCGCGCTTCCTCCCCGAGGTGCTGCCCGCCCGGGCGCACCACGACGAGACGGTGGAGCGGGTCGCGGCCGTGCAGGGCGGGCTGGCCGCCGGGTTCGCCCGCGCCCTGCGCGACCGCACCTTCGCCCAGCAGGAGCGGATCGCCCGCTCGGCGTGGCAGGCGCGCGACGAGGTGGAGCAGGCCCTGCGGGACAGCGAGGCCCGGTTCCGGGCGGTCTTCGTCGGGGCGCCCACGGGCATCGGCATCGCCGGCGTCGACGGTCGGATCATCGACGTCAACCAGGCGTTCGCGGACATGCTCGGCTACTCCGTCGCGGAGCTGCGGCAGATCAACGTGGCGTCGCTGTTCCACGCCGACGACGCGGCCGGGATGTGGGAGCTCTACCAGGAGCTGGTCGGGGGCAAGCACGACAGCGCCCGGGTGGAGAAGCGCTACCACCGCAAGGACGGCAGCGTGGTCTGGACCGACCTGTCCGTCTCGCTGATCCGGCACGACGACGGCCGGCCCCGGTTCACCGTCGCGATGATCGAGGACATCACCGAGCGGTACGAGCTCCAGCAGCGGCTGCGCTTCCAGGCGCTGCACGACCCGCTCACCGGCCTGCCCAACCGGACCCTGTTCTTCGAGACGCTGGGCCGGGTCTTCGAAATGGCCGACGCGGACCACCGCGTCGGGGTCTGCTTCCTCGACCTGGACGGCTTCAAGGCGGTCAACGACAGCCTCGGCCACGACCTCGGTGACCGGCTGCTCGTGGTGATCGCCCGGCGGCTCGCCGACTGCGTCGCCGGGCGCGGCCACCTGGTCGCCCGGATGGGCGGGGACGAGTTCGTCATCCTGGTCGACGACGGCACCGGCCTCGACGACGCGGTGGCCGTCGCCGAGGCGGCTCTGGCCGCCGTGTCCGCCCCGGTCCGGATCGGCGAGCACCAGCTCGCCGTCTCGGCGAGCGTCGGCATCGTCGAGTGTCCCGTCGGCGGGACGAGCGCCTCGGAGCTGATGAAGGCCGCCGACACCACGCTCTACTGGGCGAAGGCGGAGGGCCGTGGCCGGTGGGCGGTCTACGACCCGGAGCGCGGCGCCCGGGACATCGCCCGCTCCGCGCTGGCCGCCGGGCTGCCGGCGGCGCTGGACCGGGACGAGTTCGTGCTCCACTACCAGCCGATCGTGTCCCTGCTGGAGGGCTCGATGCTGGCCGTGGAGGCGCTGGTCCGCTGGCAGCACCCGGAGCTGGGGCTCATCGGGCCGGACCGGTTCATCGGGCTGGCGGAGGAGACCGGCCTGATCGTCCGGCTCGGCGAGTGGGTGCTGCGGCAGGCCTGCCGGGACGCGGAGGAGTGGCGCCGCGAGTTCCCCGCAGCCCGGCTGGTGGTCAGCGTCAACCTGGCCGCCCGGCAGGCCGACGACCCGCGGATCGTGGAGACCGTCGCCGACGCGCTGGCCTCCACCGGGCTCCCGGCCGGGCTGCTGCAACTGGAGCTGACCGAGAGCGCCGTGATGGGCACCGCGGGGGAACCGCTGCGGTCGCTGCACCGGCTGGCCGCGCTGGGCGTACGGCTGGCGATCGACGACTTCGGCACCGGCTACTCGAACCTGGCGTACCTGCGGCGGCTGCCGATCCACTGCCTCAAGCTGGCCGGCCCGTTCGTCGAGGGGATCCGGGGCGACGGCCCGGAGGCGGCCACCGACCACCGGGACGAGCGGATCGTGGACGCGCTGGTGCGGCTGGCGCACGCGTTGGAGCTGTGGGTCACCGCGGAGGCGGTCGAGACCGGGGTGCAGGCCGAGCGGCTGCGGGCGCTGCGCTGCGACACCGGGCAGGGGCGGTACTTCGGCCCGCCGGCGCCGGCGGCGGAGATCACGGCCCGGCTGCGCGGCGGCGGGCACGGAGCCGCGGCATGAGCCTCACCGACACCGAGGCGGCCGTCGCCGTCCTCGCCGCGCTGGCCATCCTCGCCGGGCTGGCCGGCGTGGTGGTGCCCGGCCTGCCGGCGCTGCCGCTGTGCTGGGGCGGGGTGCTGGTCTGGGCGCTCTTCGGCGGCGCCGGGCCGGGGCGCTGGGCGGTGCTCGCCGCCGCCACGGTGGTCGTCGCCGGCGGCACCGTCGTGAAGTACGCCTGGCCGGGGCGGAACCTGAAACGCACCGGGGTGCCCACCTCGTCGCTGCTCGCCGGCGGCGTGCTGGGACTGGCCGGCTTCTTCGTCGTGCCGGTGGTCGGGCTGGTGCTCGGCTTCGTCGGCGGGGTGTGGGCGGCGGAGCGACTGCGGCTGGGCGACTCCCGGCTGGCCTGGCCGGCGACGAAGCAGGCCGTGGCGGCGGCCGGCCTGTCCATGCTGGTCGAGTTCCTCGCCGGCCTGCTCGTGGCGGCGCTCTGGGTCGCCGGCCTGCTGCTGACCTGACGGGTCCGCGCCGACCTTCACCGTCGTCGGCGTGTTGGTGGGGCGGCGGCGCGGGGCGGGCGTCGGGTACGGCGCAGCGCCGCACGGGTGAGAGAGAGGTGACGTGCCCCGCGCCGCCGCGGTGCCGGGGCGGTCCGAGCGCCCGGCGGTGGCCCGTCGCGATCGGGCCTGGTCACGGGCTCAAGCATGCGGCGTACGCGCCCGGACGGCAACGCAATTTGCCCGCTCGCCGGGCCGGTCGGCGGGAGCGCCCCGCAGGCTGGGCATTGACGGTGGTCAGGTTAGCCAGTAGACCTTGGTGATGGAGGCCCGCCGATGAGGAAAGCTCCGCTCACGTTGGAACAACTGCGGGTCGCCACAGCCGAGGGCGAGATCGACACCGTGGTGCTGGCCCTGGTGGACATGCAGGGCCGGTTGCAGGGCAAGCGGTTCCACGCCCCCTACTTCCTCGACCACGTCGTCGCGCACGGCAGCGAGGGCTGCAACTACCTGCTCGCCGTGGACGTCGACATGAACACCGTCGACGGGTACGCGATGTCGAGCTGGGAACGCGGCTACGGCGACTTCGCCATGGTGCCGGACTTCGACACGCTGCGTCGGGTGCCCTGGCAGCCGGGCAGCGCGCTGCTCCTGGCGGACCTGGCCTGGCTGGACGGGTCAGGGCCGGTGGCCGCCTCGCCCCGGCAGATCCTGCGCCGTCAGTTGGACCGGATGGCGGGTCACGGGCTGACCGCCTACGCCGGCACGGAGCTGGAGTTCGTGCTGTTCCGCGACTCCTACGAGGACGCCTGGCGGCGCGGCTACCGGGAGCTGACCCCCGCCAACCAGTACAACGTGGACTACTCCCTGCTCGGCACCGCCCGGGTGGAGCCGCTGCTGCGCCGCATCCGCCGGGAGATGGCAGGGGCGGGGCTGACCCCCGAGAGCGCGAAAGGGGAGTGCAACCTGGGCCAGCACGAGATCGCCTTCCGCTACGACGAGGCGGTGGCCTGCGCCGACCACCACGTCATCTACAAGAACGGGGCGAAGGAGATCGCCGCCCAGGAGGGCATGTCGATCACCTTCATGGCCAAGCCGAACGAGCGGGAGGGCAACTCCTGCCACATCCACTTCTCCCTGCGTGACGCGGACGGCCGGTCGGCGCTGCTCGGCGACGGGCCGGCGCACCTGTCGGCGACCGGGCGGCGGGTGCTGGCCGGGCTGCTCGCCACCATGCAGGAGTTCAGCCTCCTGTTCGCCCCGAACGTCAACTCCTACAAGCGCTACCAGCCCGGATCGTTCGCCCCGACCGCGCTGCGGTGGGGCACGGACAACCGCACCTGCGCCCTGCGGCTGGTCGGGCACGGGCAGGGCATGCGGGTGGAGAACCGGGTCCCGGGAGCGGACGTGAACCCGTACCTGGCCATCGCCGCGCTGGTCGCCGGCGCCGTGCACGGCATCGAGCGCGGGCTGGAGCTGGGCGAGGAGTGCACCGGCAACGCGTACGACGACCCGGCCGCCGAGCGGGTCCCCGGCACGCTGCGCGACGCCCTCGCCCGGTGGGAGTCCTCGACGGTGGCGGGGGAGGCGTTCGGCGACGAGGTGGTGGCGCACTACGCCAACCAGGCGCGGGTCGAGCTGGCCGCCTTCGACGCCGCCGTGACCGACTGGGAGCTCTTCCGTGGCTTCGAACGCCTCTGACCTCGACCGCGTGATCGACGGGAAGGGGTGGGGCCCGTGACCGAGGTGGTGAACCCGGCGACGGGTGAGGTAATCGCGGTCGTGCCGTCGGCGTCGGCCGACGAGGTCGACGCGGCGATCGGGCGGGCGGACGCGGCGTACCCGCGGTGGCGGGCGGTGGCGCCGGGGGACCGGGCGCGCCTGCTGCGCCGGTTCGCCGCGCTGGTGGACGCGCACCTGGAGCAGCTGGCGCAGTTGGAGGTGCGCAATTCGGGGCACACCGTCGGCAACGCGCGGTGGGAGGCGGGCAACGTCCGGGACGTGCTCGACTACTACGCGGGCGCGCCGGAGCGGCTGACCGGGCGGCAGATCCCGGTGCCGGGCGGGCTGGACGTGACGTTCCACGAACCGCTCGGCGTGGTCGGGGTGATCGTGCCGTGGAACTTCCCGATGCCGATCGCCGCCTGGGGCTTCGCGCCGGCGCTGGCGGCCGGCAACACGGTGCTGCTCAAACCCGCCGAGTTGACCCCGCTGACCGCGCTGCGCCTGGCCGAGCTGGCCCGCGAGGCGGGGCTGCCCGAGGACGTCTTCACGGTGCTGCCGGGAGCCGGGTCCGTGGTGGGGGAGCGCTTCGTCACCCACCCCGCCGTCCGCAAGGTCTGCTTCACCGGCTCCACCGAGGTCGGCACCCGGATCATGGCCGGCTGCGCCGCGCAGGTGAAGCGGGTGACGCTGGAGCTGGGCGGCAAGAGCGCCAACCTGGTCTTCGCCGACGCCGACCTGGAGAAGGCGGCGGCGACCGCCCCGTACGCCGTCTTCGACAACGCCGGCCAGGACTGCTGCGCCCGGTCCCGGATCCTGGTCCAGCGGCCGGCGTACGACCGCTTCCTGGAGCTGCTCGAGCCGGCGGTGCGGGCGTTGCGGGTGGAGGATCCGGCCCGGGAGAGCGCCGAGATGGGCCCGCTCATCTCCGCCGGCCAGCGGGACCGGGTCGCGGGGTACGTCGACGGGGCGACCGTCGCCTTCACCGGCTCCCGCCCCGACGGGCCCGGCTTCTGGTACGCCCCGACGGTGCTGCTCGCCGACTCCACGACGGACCGGCACTGGCGGGAGGAGATCTTCGGCCCGGTCGTCTCGGTGCTCCCGTTCGACGACGAGGCCGACGCGGTGCGGCTCGCCAACGACACCGAGTACGGCCTGTCCGGCTCGGTCTGGACCCGGGACGTGGGTCGCGCCGTCCGGGTGGCGCGGGCGGTCGAGGCGGGCAACCTCAGCGTCAACTCGCACTCCTCGGTGCGGTACTGGACCCCCTTCGGCGGCATGAAGCGCTCCGGGCTGGGTCGCGAGCTGGGCCCGGACGCGCTGCACGCCTTCACCGACGTCAAGAACGTGTTCATCGCAACGGAGGAGTGAGGCGCGTGCAGGGTCGTCTTCAGGACCGGGTGGCCGTGGTCACCGGTGCGGGCAGCGGGATCGGGCTGGCCACCGTGCGGCGGTTCGCCGCCGAGGGGGCGCGGGTGGTCTGCGTGGACATCGACCCGGAGGCCGGCAAGCGGGCCGCCGACTCCGTGGGCGGCGAGTTCGTCGCGGCGGACGTCGCCGACGAGGCGGCCGTACGGGACCTCTTCGACGGGGTGGCCGAGCGGCACGGGCGGGTCGACATCGCGTTCAACAACGCCGGCATCTCCCCGCCGGAGGACGACTCCATCCTGGAGACCGGGCTGGACGCCTGGGAGCGGGTGCTGCGGGTCAACACCACGAGCGTCTACCTCTGCTGCAAGCACGTCATCCCGCACATGCGCCGACAGGGCAAGGGCTCGATCGTCAACACCGCCTCGTTCGTGGCGCTGATGGGGGCGGCCACCTCGCAGATCGCGTACACGGCGAGCAAGGGCGGGGTGCTGGCGATGACCCGGGAACTGGGCGTGCAGTTCGCCCGGGAGGGCATCCGGGTCAACGCGCTCTGCCCCGGCCCGGTCGCCACCCCGCTGCTGCTGGAACTCTTCGCCGCCGATCCGGAGCGCGCGGCCCGCCGGCTGGTGCACGTGCCGATGGGGCGGTTCGGCAGGCCGGAGGAGATCGCCGCCGCGGTGGCCTTCCTCGCCAGCGACGACGCCTCCTTCATGACCGCCGCGCAGTTCGTGGTCGACGGCGGCATCACCGGCGCGTACGTCACCCCGCTGTGAGCCCGCGCCCTCCGCATGGCGGGGGAGGCGCTGTCGGGCAGCCGACGGCCGACCGAGGCGGACGTAACCAGCGACCAAGGCGTGGCATGCGTTACGTTGCCGGCCCGTCAGGGTATTGAGCGGGGCACGGCCGGATGGATCATCGGGCCGAGGCGGGTAGGCCGGAGCGGGAGGCTGCATGAGCTCGGCCCAGGGGGGCGTGGACGAGGGGTGCCCGCCCGACCGCGTCCGGGAAGCGGAGCTTCCCCCGCTGCTCGCCGCGGCGTTCGCGGCCGGCGGCGAGATGGGCGAGCGGATGCGCGCGTTCGACTGGTCCACCACCCCGCTGGGCACCCCGGACCGCTGGCCGGCGGCGCTCTGCGCGGCGGTCGGCATGATGCTCGCCTCCAGCGCCCAGATCGTCATGTTCTGGGGCGAGGAGCAGCTCGCCTTCTACAACGACGCCTACCGGCCGACGATCGGCGGCAAGCACCCGGACGTGCTGGGCCGGCCGGCCCGCGAGCACTGGGCGGAGACCTGGGACGTGCTCGGGCCGCTGCTGGAGGGCGTCCGGCGCGGCTGCCGGTCGTACCGGGCAGAGGACCATCCCTTCCCGCTCGACCGGCACGGCTTCCTCGAGGAGACGTACTTCGACGTCTCGTACGACCCGATCCTGGGCGCCGACGGCACCGTCGACGGCATCTTCTGCATCGTCAACGAGACCACCGGCCGGGTGCTCGGCGAGCGCCGGCTGCGGCTGCTGGCGGAGCTGGGCAGCGAGCTGGCCGAGGTGGGCAGCACGGCGGAGCTGGGCCGGGCCGCCGCCGCGGTGTTCGACCGGCACCGGCCGGACGTGCCGTTCGCCCTGGTGCACCTGCCCGACGACACCGGCCGCCTCGCGCTGTCGGGGCGCAGCGGCGTCGACGCCGCGGCGGTCACCACGCCGTCCCCGGCGTCGCTCGCCGAGGTCGCCGCCGGCGGCGCCGCCACCACCGTCGCCGTGAGGGACCTGCTCGCCCCGGTCCCGGCCGACGCGACCGAGCGGGCGTTGGTGCTGCCGGTCACCGCGGCGAGCGAGACCGTCGGGACGCTGGTCGTCGGCCTCGCCCGCCGGCTGCCGCTGACCGACGAGTACCGCGACTTCTTCGACCTGGTCGCCGCGCAGGTCTCCCGGGCCGTCGGCAAGCAGCAGGCGTACGAGCACCAGCGCGCCCGCGCCGCCGAGCTGGCCGCCCTCGACCGGGCCAAGACCAACTTCTTCGCCAACATCAGCCACGAGTTCCGCACCCCGTTGACCCTGGTGCTCGGCCCGTTGGAGGACCTGCTCGCCGACCCGGCGCTGCCCGAGGCGTACACGGACCGGCTCACCACCATGCACCGCAACGCGCTGCGGCTGCTCAAGCTCGTCAACACGGTGCTCGACTTCTCCCGGCTGGAGTCCGGTCGGCTGGCCGCCCACTACCAGCCGACCGACCTGGCGGACTACACCTCCCGGCTGGCCAGCACGTTCCGCTCGGCGACCGAGCGGGCCGGGCTGCGCCTGGTGGTGGACTGCCCGCCGCTGCCGGCACCGGTCTTCGTGGACCGGGACATGTGGGAGAAGATCGTCCTCAACCTGGTGTCGAACGCGGTGAAGTTCACCTTCGACGGGGAGATCCGGGTGCGGGTCCACGCCGTCGACGGCGCCGCCCGGCTGGAGGTCGCCGACACCGGCGTCGGCATCGTCCCCGAGGAACTTCCGCAGGTCTTCGAGCGCTTCCACCGGGTGCCGGGGGCGCGCTCGCGCACCCACGAGGGCACCGGGATCGGTCTGGCGCTGGTCCGCGAGCTGGTCGAGATGCACGGCGGCGAGGCGGCCGTCAGCAGCCGCGTCGACGAGGGCAGCACGTTCACCGTGACCGTCCCCTTCGGCACCGGGCACCTGCCGCCCGAACGGGTCGCCGACGCCGATCCCCCGGCGCCGGTCGAGCTGGTGCGGGCCGACCTGTACGTGGCGGAGACCGCCCGCTGGGCCGACGCCGCGGGAGCCGGGGCGACCCGGGTGGCCGGATCGGGCGCCGCCGGGCGGATCCTGGTCGCCGACGACAACGCCGACCTGCGCGAACACGTCACCCGGCTGCTCTCCCCGTCGTGGGAGGTGGTCGCGGTGACCGACGGCGTGGAGGCGCTGCGGCTGGCCGTCGACGGCGCGTTCGACCTGGTGCTGACCGACGTGATGATGCCCCGGCTGGACGGCTTCGGGCTGGTCGCCGCGCTGCGTGCGGACGCGCGTACCCGGCACGTGCCGATCGTGCTGCTCTCGGCCCGCGCCGGCTCCGCCGAGGCGGTCGCCGGGCTCTCGGCCGGCGCCGACGACTACCTCACCAAGCCCTTCTCCGGCCAGGAGCTGATCGCGCGGGTCCGGGCCAACGTCGAGCTGGGCCAGCTCCGCGGCCAGATCATCCGCGGGCTACGGGCGCTGGCCGACGCCGCGGTGGCGGTCAACACCGCCCGATCCACGGCCGACGTGCTCCAGGTCGCCGCGCGGCACGCGCTCAGCCTCGCCGAGGCCGCCCGGGTGGTGGTCTCGGCGACCGGGATGCGCTTCGAGGCCGACGGCGGCGGGTCGGCCCCCGTCGAGCCGTCCTTCGTGCTGCCGCTGACCGGCACCGTCGGCGAGCAGCTCGGCGAGCTGCGGGTCTGGCGGCCGGACGGCGACGGCGCCCGCACCGACGAGGCCGCGCTCACCCAGCTCGCCCGGCTGGTCGGCGTGCGGCTGGAGAACGCCCAGCTCTACGAGGCCGAGCACCGCATCGCCACCACGCTCCAGCACAGCCTGCTGCCCCGGTCGCTGCCGCAACTGCCGGGCGCCGTCGTCGCCAGCCGCTACCTGCCCGGCAGCGCCGAGGTGGAGGTCGGCGGAGACTGGTACGACGTCGTCGCCCTGTGCGACGACGAGCTGGTGCTGGCCATCGGCGACGTAATGGGCAAGGGCGTCCGCGCGGCCGCGGCGATGGGCCAGCTCCGCAACGCGCTGCGGGCGTACGTGCTGGAGGGGTTCGACCCGGGGGAGTCGCTGACCCGGCTCAACCGGCTGGTCGGGACGACGGAGGGGCGTTCCTTCGCCACCGTGGTCTGCCTCTGGTTCAGCCCGCGCACCGGCCGGCTGCGGTACGCCAGCGCCGGACACCCCTCGCCGCTGCTGATCCGGGGAGACGACGTGACGTTCCTGCACGACCGGGCGCTCGGCCCGCCCGTCGGGGCGATCCCGGACACGTCCTACCGGACGCACGAGGGGGAGCTGACCCCGGGCAGCCGGCTGCTGCTCTACACCGACGGGCTGATCGAGGACCGGCAGCTCGACATCGACGACGCGCTGGCCCGGCTCAGGCAGGACGCGGCGACGCCCGGCGAGCACGTGACGGACGTGATCGACGCCGTGGTCCGGCGGATCGCCGGGCGGCCCCTGCGCGACGACGTCGCGGTGCTGGCCCTGGAGGCGGCGGAACTCGACCGGTTCGCGCTGCGGCTGCCGGCCGACCCCGCCCGGCTCAGCGCGCTGCGCAAGCGGCTGGAGGACTTCCTCGTCGCCCACTCCGTCAACGAGACGGACCTGTTCGACCTGACCGTCGCCGTCTCCGAGGCGGCCGCCAACGCCATCGAGCACCCCGTCGACCCCACGGAGCCGACGATCGCCGTCGAGGTGGTCATCGAGGATCGCACCGTGGTGGCCACCGTGCGCGACAGCGGGCGGTGGCGGGAGTCGACCGGGTCGGGCTTCCGCGGGCGGGGGTTGTCCCTCATCAAGGCGCTGGGGGAGCTGTCGGTCACGCGTACCCCCGAGGGGACGGAGGTGACGCTGCGCCGGCGGCTGGCGGACTGAGCACCCGCCCGGCGGCGGCCGGAGCGGCGCGGCCCGAGGTCAGGCCGGACGGAGCCAGGTCTGCTCGCCCAGGCCGGCGATGTCCAGCACGCGGCGGACCTGCCGGGACGGCAGGACGGCGAGGGCGTCGGGGAACTGCTGGGCGAGCCGGACCACGGCGTGGATCGCCGCCGAGTCGAAGAAGGTGACCGCCCGCAGGTCGAGCGTCACCCGCTCGGCCGGCTCCCGCAGCACGGTCTGGACCATCGTGTCGGCGGTGGCCATGTCGACCTCGCCGGTCACCACGACGCGGACGTGACCACCGTCGGCCTCCGCGCTGGCGGAGAATACGGGAGGCACGCCGTCCCCTTGATCCACGCAGCCACAATGGCACAGCCTCCCGGGCGCGGCAACAACCGGGCCGGGCGGGCGGTGGCGGGGGCCGCCCGGCCCCGCGGCGATAGGCTTGCGTCATGACCGTCCGTGCGCCGCTGACCCCAGGCACGCTCTCCCCGTTGCGGCCCGTGCCCGCCCACATCGTCCGCCCGGAGTACGTGGGCAAGAAGCGTCCCCAGGAGTGGCGCGGCTCGCACGTGCAGACCCCGGAGACCGTCGAGAAGATGCGGATCGCGGGTCGGCTCGCCGCCCAGGCCACCCAGCTCGCGGGTGAGCACTGCAAGCCCGGCGTGACCACCGACGAGATCGACCGGGTCGTGCACGAGTTCCTCTGCGACCACGGCGCCTACCCGTCGACGCTGGGCTACAAGGGCTTCCCCAAGTCCTGCTGCACCAGCCTCAACGAGGTGATCTGCCACGGCATCCCCGACTCCACCGTGCTCGCCGACGGCGACATCATCAACGTCGACGTCACGGCGTACATCAACGGGGTGCACGGCGACACCGACGCCACCTTCTGCGTCGGCGAGGTCAGCGAGGAGGCCCGGCTGCTGGTCGAGCGGACCCACGAGGCGATGATGCGCGGCATCCGCGCGGTCGCCCCGGGCCGCCAGATCAACGTGGTCGGCCGGGTCATCGAGTCGTACGCGAAGCGCTTCGGCTACGGCGTGGTCCGCGACTTCACCGGCCACGGCATCGGCGAGTCCTTCCACAGCGGGCTCTACGTGCCGCACTACGACAGCCCCCGCCCGACCGACGTGATGGAGCCGGGGATGACGTTCACGATCGAGCCGATGATCACCCTCGGCACCCACCAGTACGACATGTGGGACGACGGCTGGACGGTGGTCACCAAGGACCGCAGGTGGACCGCGCAGTTCGAGCACACCATCGTGGTGACCGAGGACGGCCACGAGATCCTCACACTGCCGTGACCGACACCCCTGCGGCGCTCCGCGAGGCGCACCACGCGGACGTGTCCGGCGGCTGGCTGCGGCCCGCCGTCTTCGGCGCGATGGACGGCCTCGTCACCAACATCGCCCTGATCGCGGGCGTCGGCGGCGGCGGGGTGTCGCCCCGCAGCATCGTGCTCACCGGCACCGCCGGCCTGGTGGCCGGCGCCATCTCGATGGGGCTGGGGGAGTACACGAGCGTCCGCTCGGCCAACGAGCAGGTCGCGGCCGAGGTGGCCAAGGAACGCCGCGAGCTGGAGCGGCACCCCGAGGCGGAGGCGCGCGAGCTGGCCGAGGCGTGGGTCGCCCGGGGCCTGCCGCACGACCTCGCCATGCAGGTCGCCGAGGCCGTGCGGCGCAACCCGGAGGAGGCGCTGCGGGTGCACGTCCGGGAGGAGTTGGGCGTCGACCCCGACGACCAGCCCAGCCCGTGGGCGGCCGCGATCTCGTCGTTCCTGTTCTTCTCGGTCGGGGCCCTGGTGCCGCTGCTGACCTACCTGTTCGGCTCGACCAGCCTCTGGCTGGCGCTGGCCGTCGGTGGGCTCGGGCTCTTCGCGGCCGGGGCGGTGGTCGCCCGGTTCACCGCCCGGCCCTGGTGGTCCGGCGGCCTGCGCCAGCTCCTGCTGGGCGCCGCGGCGGCCGGCGCCACCTATCTCGTCGGCGCCCTCATCGGCGTCCAGGGCGCCCTCGGCTGACGCCCGCCGCGCCCTCGGCTGACGCCGCCGCGCCCCCGGGTCGGCGCAGAGCCGGTCGTCCGCGCTCCGGCTCGTCGGCAAGGGCGGCAAGTCCCGCCGCCGCGCGGCGGGTCAGCCGTCGAGGAGGTCGTCGACCGTGCCGTCGACGGGGCGGCCCCGCGCGGCCAACTCCGCCGCCTGGCGGGCCAGCACGGCGCCCACCTCGGTCATGTCCGCGCCGGCCAGGCCGGTGCGCCGCACGGCGTCCCCCGGGTCACGGAAGTAGGTGCGGCTGAGCAGGCCGTTCACGGTGGCCGCCGCCAGCCGAGCCTCGCCGAGCATCAGCAGGGCCTGGTCGGTCTCGTACCACTCGGCCAGCCGGGCCGCCCGGGCGTGCGCCGCGCTGCCCCTGTACCACGCCTGCCGGGCCGCCGTGCTGAACTCGGCCGGCCGGGCGCGGGCCAGCCGGCCCAGGTGCTCGTCACGGAGCGTGCGCAGCCAGCCGGTCGGGTCGTGCAGCGCCCGGGTGCTGACGTACCGGTCGGCGGTCAGCGGCCAGAGCGGGGAGATCAGCCGGGCCTGGCGGAGGTAGTCGTCCGCGCCGGCCACGGTCAGGTCGACCAGCACGCCGTCGACCCGCCGGGTCGCCGGGGGCGGGCCGCCGCCGGGCCGGTAGGTCACCACCAGCAGCCCGACCTCGCCGTCCCCGCCGCCGTCGTCGTCGCCGTGCGCGAGCGGGCCGTGCACGGCGACGGCGAGCACGTCGGCCGGGAAGCGCCGGCGGGCGGCGTCGGCGACCCGCTCGGCCACCGCCCACCGTGGATCGCCCAGGTGCGGGTCGCCACCGGAGGCCATGCCGTCCACGTCCACGCCGACCACCTCACGCCCTCGCCGACCGGGCCGCCCGGCACGAGCCGGCCCGCGGTGTCGCGGCGGCGCAGGTCACCGCACCAGCCTAGTCGCGCCCGCCCGACCCGCCCGGCCCGCCGCGCCCGGTGGGGACCAGCCGGAAGAGGAGGATCTCCCGGCCGCCGGCCCGCCGCACGTACGTCTGGTAGGCGGGCCACTGGTCGACCAGCAGCCGCCACAACCGTTCCCGTTCGGCGCCCGTGGCGGCCTCGGCGCGCACCGGGACCCGGCGGCCCTTCACGTCCACCTCGGCGGCCGGGTCGGCGAGCAGGTTCAGCGCCCAGCCCGGCTGGTGGGTCTGGCCGAAGTTCGTGCCGACCACCACGTACGCGCCGCCGTCGGGCACGTACAGCAGGGGGTTGCTGCGCGGCCGGCCGGAGCGCCGGCCGGTGGTGGTGATGACCAGCGACGGGACGAGCCCCAGCGCGACCACCCGGCCCCGGGTGAGCCGCCCGACCACCCGGTCGGCGGGGACGAGCAGGCGGACGGCGGCGCCGAACCAGCGATGGTGGCCGACGCGGCGGGTGAGGGCTCCCAGGACGGGCACGGGCACCAGTGTGCCCGGTCCCGGCCGCTCAGTCGAGGCGTCGCTCGACCGGCAGCCGGGACCGGGTGAACAGTCCCGCGCCGAGCATCGCGACCAGCGGCACCACCACCAGGACGCCGAGGGTGGTCCACGGGACCACCACCGGGTACGGGTCCTGGACCGGCCACGAGCCGGCGTACCGGCGGTTCAGGGCGGTCAGGATGATCACGGCCGAGCCGAGGCCGGCGACGATGCCGAGCGCCGAGCCCAGCACGGCGACCACCCCCGCCTGGCACAGCGACAGGAGCCGGCGCAGGCCGGGACCGGCGCCCACCGCGGCCAGTGTGGACAGGTCGGCGCGCCCCTCGGCCGCCGCCAGCCCGGTGGCGATGCCGGCGGCGCCCACGGTGATCACCCCGGCCGCGGCGGCCAGCAGGAGCAGCACCGGCCGCCCGTCGCCCGACCGGTCGCCCTGCTCGATCTCCACGTGGGCGCCGAGCGGGCGCAGCGCGGTGGCGAACCGGTCCCGCCGGCCCTGGTCGGGTGCCCCGTCGGCCGAGACGGCCCAGCCGAGCGGGCGGGTGGCCAGCCCGAGCCGGTCGGCCGCCCGCCGCGAGAGCAGCAGCCGTTCCGTCGGCACCCCCGTGCGCAGCGCGTACGCGGCGACGGCTGTGGGCGCCGACGTCACCGGCGCGGCCGGTCCCGACCCGTTCACCACCACCTCGATCCGCCCGTCCACCACGTAGCGCGGATCGGTCACCACCGCGCCGCCGGCGCGCAGCACGGCGGCCGCGGCGGCGACGTCGGCCGGGTCGGCGCCGGTGAGCAGCGGCAGGGCCAAGCCGTCGTCCACCAGCACCTGGAAGTACGCGCCGTGGAGGTCCTCCGGCCGGCCCTGGCAGCGCTCGTCCGCGCGGGCCTGCTGCCGCTCGGCCTCGCTCAGGCCGTCGCTGAACGGCCAGGGACACGCCCGGTGGGGCGGCAGCACCGGAGCGACCGAGCAGGGCTCGGCCTCCGTCGTGCACCGCACCCCGGCCACCGGCGCCACCGTGGTGGCGCCGAGCTGGTCGCGGGCCGCCTCGGTGACCCGGGCCAGGGCCGGCGCGGTGTCCAGGTCCGCCCGGTGCACCAGCACGGTGCCGACGGGCAGGCTCGGCTCGTACGTCGCCATACTCCGCGCGTGGTCGCTGGCCAGGTACACCCCGACCGCGACGCTGCCGGCGACCGCCGCCATCACCGCCGAGATCGCCGGGGCGGCCGAGGAACGGTTGCGGCTGGCGTCGCGCAGCGCGATCCGGGGCGCCAGCGGGAGCGACCGCCCGAGCCGGGCGAGCAGGCCGACCAGCGTCGGGGTGGCGAAGACCAGCCCCAACTCGCCGAGGACCAGACCGGCGAGGATCACCGGCGGCGACGTCCGGGCGGCCCCGAACGCGGCCAACGCCGCCCCGCCGGCCGCCATGCACACGCCGGCCATGAGCCAGCGCCGCCGGTGCGCGGGCGGGGTGCGGCGGCCGGCCAGCCCGGCCACCACGTCCTGCCGAGCCGCCGCCCAGGCCGGGGCCAGCGCGGCCAGCACGCCGGACAGCACCGCGACGGCCGCGACCGCCACCAGGGCCTCCGGCCAGCAGCGGTACCCGCCGAAGCGCGCGCCGTAGAGGTGCTGCTCGACCAGCGGCCGGGCGGCGAACGCGGCGGCGACGCCGAGCGTGAGCCCGGTGGCCGCCCCGAGGGCGCCCAGCACCACGCCGTCGGCCAGCACGATCCGGCGCAGGTGGGCGTCGTCGCCGCCCGCCACCGCGACCAACGCGAGGTCCCGGCGCCGCCGCCGTACGCCGACCGCGAAGGCCGGGCCGACGAGCAGCACCACCTCCAGCAGCCCCAGCCCGCCGACGAGTACCGAGACGCTCATCCCCTCGACGTCGACCGAGGAGAACGGTTCGGGCCCGACGACGTCCACCCCCGAGGGCGGGGCGGGGGTGCGGGCGTGGACCACGACGCCGTGGTCGTTGAGCCGGCGGAACAGTGCCTCGTCCACCGTCCCGGGCAGGTCCACCAGCCAGGTCATGTCCGGCTCGGCGTCCGCCGGGCCGGCGGTCGCCGGGTGCAGCGTGACGATCGGTCCCAGGTCGTCCGGGTACTCGACCACCCCGACCACCCGCCACGAGCGGGAGCCGTCCCCGGACGTGACGGTGCCACCGGGACGGACGTCGAGTCGGCGCAGTGCGGCGGGGCTCACCGCGATCTCGTCCGGCCCGGCCGGCGCCCGGCCGGAACGGAACCGGGCCAGCCCCCGGCCGAGCGGGTCCGCGAGGTTCACGGCGCGGCCGGTGACGTCCCGCTCGACCCGGTCGCCGACCCGGGCGTCGAAGCTCACCCAGCGGCGCAGCGGGACGACCCGGCTCCCGGCCGGCAGCAGGGCGGTGACCTGTTCGGCGGTGACCCGCCCGGCCGGTGGCGTCGCGTCGTGGTCGGACGCCCAGCCATCGCCCCATGAGTCCTGGGTGACCGGCCCGCGCGCCACCCAGAGCAGTTCCGCGTCGGCGACACCGAGCTGCCGCTCGGTCCGCTCGGCCCGGGTCAGCTCGGACATGTCCCAGCTCACCGCGGTGAAGGTCAGCACCAGCACCGGCAGCGTGATCATCGCGAGCACCAGCGCCGTACGCCCCCGCGCCCGCCGGGCCTCCCGGCGGGCGATCCGCAGCGCCACCCACCAGGAGCCGACGGCGCCCGCGAGCCGGCCGCCCCGGCCCGCCGTCACCGACCGCTGCCGGTCAGCAGTTGCTCCACGCTGCCCAGCGGGGCCGTCGAGTCGACCAGCACCCCGTCGCGGAGGAAGACCACCCGGTCGGCCCAGGCGGCGTGCCGCGCCTCGTGGGTGACCAGGACCGCGGCGGCCCCGGCGTCGACCCGTCGGCGCAGCAGGTGCAGCACCGCCTCGCCGGTCTGCGAGTCCAGCGCCCCGGTGGGCTCGTCGGCGAGCACCAGCCGGCGCTCGCCGACCAGCGCGCGGGCGATCGCCACCCGCTGCTGCTGGCCGCCGGAGAGCTGGTCGGGGAACCGGTCGCCCAGTTCCGGCAGGCCCACCTCGGCCAGCGCGTCCAGCGCCAGCCGGCGCGCCCGCCGGACGCCGGTCCCGTCGAGTTCCAGGGGGAGCGCGACGTTCTCCACGGCGGTGAGGCTGCCGAGCAGGTTCAGGTCCTGGAAGATGTAGCCGATCCGGCGGCGACGCACCTGGGCGAGGCGGCGCCGGTCCAGGGCGCCGAGGTGCTCGCCCTCGACGAGCACCTCGCCGGCGGTCGGGCCGTCCAGCCCGCCGGCGAGAGCCAGCAGGGTGGACTTCCCGGAGCCGGAGGGCCCCATCACCGCGACGAGCTCGCCCGGGTGGACGGCGAGGCTCACGCCGCGCAGCGCGTGCACCGCCGCCGGCCCGGTGCCGTGAGTGCGGTGCACGTCGCGCACGTCGAGCACGGCCGGGGCCGGGCTGCCGCCCGCCGGCCCACTGCCCACGCTCACCGTCGCGCCTCCTCGTCCGCCCGGTCCACCGCCTCGGCGGGCGTCGTCGGCGCGCGGCCGGGCCCCGTCGGACGGTAGCGCACCAGGCTCGTCTCGCAGTGGTCCAGCCAGCGCACCTCGGCCTCGGCCTGGAAGACCATGGCGTCGAGCACCAGCCGCCACGGCAGGTCCTCCGGGCGGTCGCTGGCGTACTTCAACCGGGTCAACTCCTGCAACGTCCGCATGGTCGCGCTGCGCTGGGTCTGCACCACCGACCGCACGTCGACGCCGGGCGTGGTCAGCGCGAGGGCCAGCTTGATCGCCAACTCGTCGCGGGGCCGGTCGGTGCGGCTGATCGGGGTGGCGAACCACAGCGCCAGGTCCGTCCGCCCGGCGTCGGTGATCTCGTACGGGCGCTGCCCGGCCTCGCTCTCGGGGAGCGAGCGGACCAGCCCGTCCCGCTCCAGGCGGGACAGGGTGGTGTAGACCTGCCCGATGTTCAGCGGCCAGGTCGAGCCGGTCGACTCCTCGAACGCGGCGCGGAGCTGGTAGCCGTACATCTGGCCGCGTTCGAGCAGGGCGAGCAGCCCGTGACGGATGGACATGGCTCCGGAGTATGCATACCTGGTATGCGACCCGCAACCGGAGCGTCACCGCCGGCAGCGGCGGTCAGGCGGGACGGCCGGGGAACGGCACGGTCAGCGGGGTGATTCCGGCCGTCCGGCGCCAGCGGGTCGCCCGCAGGGCGTACTCGACCAGGGCGGCCAGCGCCCGGTCGCGGTCGGCGCCGGTGGTGGCGGGCACCGCCGCCCGCCAGAACGCCGCGGTGCGCTCCTCCACCTCGACGGCCAGCCGCAGCGCGCTCGCCCGGTCGGTCACCGGGAACGGCAGGGCGTAGCCCGCCCGGTCGGGCGGGACGGCGCCGCCGCCCGCGCTCAGCTGCATCACCAGGTCGTCACGGCGGCGCCGGTGCGCGGCCTCCGCCTCGCGGGCGGCGGTCCGGGCCGCGCCGGTGAGGCGCACCCCGATGGGGCCGTAGGCCCAGATCGCCGCGTACTCGGCGGTGAGCGCCGCGCCCAGCGCCCCGGCCGGCCCGGTCGGTGTCGGTGTCGGTGCGGTCACTTCAGTGCCTCCACGTGTGTGGCCCGGGCGGCGGCGATCGAGGCGAGCAGCGCGGCCCGTTCCGCCGGCGCCGCCGCGCAGGCACTGGTCGCCGTCTCCCGCCCGGTGCGCTCGCGCTCGCGCAGCGCGGCCCGGGCGGCGGCCGGGTCGGCCGCCGGGGCGGAGGTGGTCGCGGCGGGCGCCGAGGGCAGCGGCACGCCGATCACCCGGGCCAGCTCGGCCGCGTGCGCGCCGTGCGCCTCGGCGATCGGGGTGAGCAGGCCGGCCAGCGCGGGGTGCGCCGCGGCGGCGTCGCGGTGCCCGGCGGCGAGCCGGAGCGCCTCGTCGAGCAGCGGCGTGAGCGGGTCGGGCCCGGGACTGGGATCGTCGTCGCGGTCGAGAAGATCACAGCCGGTCAGCGGCGCCGTCGCGCCGCCGAGCGCCAGGAGGGCCCCGGCGCGCAGCACCGTTCGCCGGGAATGCCCGGTTGCTCCGCCGCGTTGTGTCGGTCTGTCCGTCGCCACCGGACAAGTCAACACCATCACCGGCCGTACGTGGGCCACCGGCGTCGGTGCGCCGCCCGGTCCGGTGCCCGGCAGGCGCGTTACGCTCTGCGCAGCCACCGGCGCGTCAGCTCCGGTGGCGTGCCGGCATGGCGACCGATCGGGGCGCCGTCGATCAGGAGAAGGGTGCGGAGATGACGCAGCGTGGCCGTGCCACGAGGTCGACGGGTCCGGCGGGCAGACCCCGGCGCGCCGACGCCCCCCGGGGCGGGGAACGCGCCGGCGGCCCGCGCGGCGACCTCGCCGCCCGGCGGGCCCGGCTGCGTGAGGTCATCGAGCCGGTGGTCGCCGGCGCCGGCTACGACCTGGAGGAGCTCACCGTCTCCCGGGCCGGCCGCCGGCACGTGGTGCGGGTGATCGTGGACGCCGACGGCGGGATCAACCTGGACGCCGTCGCCGAGGTCTCCCGGGCCGTCTCCGCGGCCCTCGACGCGGCCGAGGAGTCCGGGGGCGACATCGTCGCCGGGGAATACCAGCTGGAGGTCAGCTCCCCGGGCGTGGACCGGCCGCTGACCCTGCCCCGGCACTGGCGGCGTAACGTCGGGCGGCTGGTCAAGGTGACCGCCCGCGGCACGGGCGCCCCGCCCGGGCAGCGCGCCGGGCAGCCCGCCGGCGACCGGCAGGTCACCGGCCGGGTGGTCGAGGCCGACGACGAACGCGTGGTGCTGGAGACCGACACCGGCCGCGCCGCGTGGACCTACGCCGAGCTCGGCCCCGGCCGGGTGCAGGTCGAGTTCAACCGCCTCGACGAGTTCGAGGATGCGGACGAACCCGACGACATGGACGACACCGACGACTTCGACGACGAAGATGATGTGGAGGACGAGGAGAGGTGAACATCGACCTCGCGGCGCTGCGCGCACTCGAGCGCGAGCGGGAGATCCCGTTCGACACGATCCTCGCGGCGATCGAGACCGCGCTGCTGACGGCCTACCGGCACACCGAGGGGGCGGAAGCGCACGCCCGGGTGGAGATCGACCGTAAGTCCGGCGCGGCCCTGGTCTACGCGCAGGAGCTGGACGACGACGGCACGGTGGTGCGGGAGTGGGACGACACCCCGCACGACTTCGGCCGGATCGCCGCCATGACCGCCAAGCAGGTGATCCTCCAGCGGCTGCGGGAGGCCACCGACGAGGTGCACTTCGGCGAGTACGTCGGCCGCGACGGCGACCTGGTCACCGGCGTGGTGCAGGCGCACGAGGCGCGGGCGGAGAAGGGCATCGTCACCGTCGACCTGGGCAAGCTGGAGGGTGTCCTGCCGCAGTCGGAGCAGGTGCCCGGCGAGCGGTACGTCCACGGCGAGCGGATCCGCTGCGTGGTGGTGCACGTGGCCAAGGGAATGCGCGGCCCGCAGATCACGTTGTCGCGTTCGCACCCGGCGCTGGTCAAGAAGCTCTTCGCGCTCGAGGTGCCGGAGATCGCCGACGGCACGGTCGAGATCGGCGCGATCGCACGTGAGGCGGGTCACCGTACGAAGATCGCGGTCCGCTCCACCACCCAGGGCGTGAACGCCAAGGGGGCCTGCATCGGCCCGATGGGCCAGCGGGTCCGCGCGGTGATGAGCGAGCTGCACGGCGAGAAGATCGACATCATCGACTGGTCGGACGACCCGGCGACCTTCGTCGGCAACGCGTTGTCGCCGGCCAAGGCGCTGCGGGTCGAGGTGGTCGACCTGGCCACCCGGACGGCCCGGGTGACGGTGCCGGACTTCCAGCTCTCCCTCGCCATCGGCAGGGAGGGGCAGAATGCCCGGCTTGCTGCCCGGCTGACCGGTTGGCGGATCGACATCCGGTCCGACGCGGAGCAGGCCGGGGCGAGCGGCCGGAGCGGGGCTGATCACGTCCCGGAGCCGGGCAGCGCGATCTCGGGCGCCTAGGGGTAGACTTTCTCCAGTGGTACGACGCGCGCTGCCGGAGCGCACCTGTGTGGGTTGCCGGCGACGTGCGCCGGCCAGCGAATTGCTGCGGATCGTCGCGGTCGGCGACGAGGCTGGTCACAGCCTCCGGCCCGATCCGGCCCGCAGGCTGCCGGGTCGGGGAGCGAACATGCACCCGGATCCGGCCTGCTTCGCGCAAGCTGTGCGGCGGCGCGCCTTCGGGCGGGCGCTGCGCGTCACCGGGGTCCTCGACCACGGTGAGCTCGCGGAGCACGTCGATGCGCCAACCACTACGTCCGGTCAGCCCGACCGGGCGAGGGTCGCTAGCAAGGTAGGACGACCGACATGAGCACACGATGAAGTCCCTGAAATGACCAGGCTTCAAGTGCACGAGTGAGGTCGCTGCGGGTGCTGCCCGCACGACCTCGGAGTGAGGAGTGCAGTGGCAGGTAAGGCCCGCGTACACGAGCTTGCAAAAGAGCTCGGGGTCGAAAGCAAGACCGTTCTCGCCAAGCTCAAGGAGATGGGCGAGTTCGTGAAGTCCGCGTCCAGCACCGTCGAGGCGCCCGTCGCCCGGCGTCTGCGTGGCGCATTCGTCGCGTCCGCCGGCGGGTCCTCGGCGCCGACCGCCCCTCCGGCGGCAGCCCCGAGCCCGGCACCGACCCCGACGCCGTCCCCGACCCCGGGTGCCCCCCGGGTCTCGGCCAAGCCGATGCCGCCGCGGCGGCCGGCCGCGCCGACCCCTGGACCGAAGCCCAAGGGCCCGGTCCCCGGCCCGCCGCAGCCGGCGACCCCGGTCGCCAAGCCGGCGAGCGCGCACGACATCGAGGTGGCGGCCGCCGAGGCGCGCGCCGCCGCGCTGAAGGCTGAGCAGGAGGCCGCGGTCAAGGCCGCGCAGGCCGCCCGCCAGCAGCAGCGGGAGACCGTCCGACGGGAGCCCCCGACCGAGGGCGGTCCCCGTCCGGGTCCGCGTCCCGGCCCGAACGCCGTGCCGCCCCGTCCGGGTTCCCCGGCCGCGGGTCGTCCCGGCGCCCCGCAGCCGGGCCCGGGTGCCCGGCCGGGCGGTCGGCCGCCGGCGCGCGGCGCCGGCAACAACCCGTTCGGCATCCAGGGCGGCCAGCAGCAGCAGCGGCCGCCGGCCGCCGGTGCCGGCGGTCCCCGGCCCAGCCCGGCGGGCATGCCGCCGCGGCCGAGCCCGGCTTCCATGCCGCCCCGGCCCAGCCCGGCTTCCATGCCGAGCCAGCGGCCCACCACGGGTCGCCCCGGTCCCGGTGGCGGGCGTGGCGGCCCCGGCGGCGGCGCGGGTCGTCCCGGTGGCGGTGGCTTCCGCCCCGGTGGCGGCGGCGGTGGCGGTGGTTTCCGCGGCGGTCCCGGTGGTGGCGGCGGTGGCGGTGGCTACCGTGGTGGCCCCGGTGGTGGCGGCGGCGGTGCTCCCGGCGGCGGTTTCCGTCCGGGTGCCCCGGCCGGTGGCGGTGGTCGTCCCGGTGGCGGCGGTCGTGGCCGTGGCGGTGGCGCCGCGGGTGCCTTCGGGCGTCCGGGTGGCCGGCCGACCCGTGGTCGCAAGTCCAAGAAGCAGCGCAGACAGGAGTTCGACAACCTGTCGGCCCCGACCATGAGCTCGGGTGCCCCCCGGGGTCAGGGTCAGGTCATCAGGCTCTCCCGTGGCGCCTCGCTGTCGGACTTCGCCGACAAGATCAACGCCAACCCGGGTTCGCTGGTCCAGGAGATGTTCAACCTGGGCGAGATGGTCACCGCGACCCAGTCGTGCTCCGACGACACCCTGCAGTTGCTGGGCGAGCACCTCGGCTTCAACGTGCAGATCGTCAGCCCGGAGGACGAGGACCGCGAGCTGCTCGCGCAGTTCAACATCGACCTCGACGCCGAGGTCGCGGAGGACCGCCTGGTCAGCCGTGCGCCGGTCGTGACCGTCATGGGTCACGTCGACCACGGTAAGACCAAGCTGCTCGACGCGATCCGCAAGGCGAACGTCGTGGCCGGCGAGGCGGGTGGCATCACCCAGCACATCGGCGCGTACCAGGTCCACGTCCCGCACGAGGGCGAGGACCGGGCGGTGACCTTCATCGACACCCCGGGTCACGAGGCGTTCACCGCCATGCGTGCCCGTGGTGCCCAGGTGACCGACATCGTGGTGCTGGTCGTGGCGGCCGACGACGGCGTGATGCCGCAGACGATCGAGGCGTTGAACCACGCCAAGGCGGCCGACGTGCCGATCGTGGTGGCGGTCAACAAGGTCGACAAGCCGGAGGCCAACCCGGACAAGGTCCGCCAGCAGCTGACCGAGTACGGGCTGGTCGCCGAGGAGTACGGCGGCGACACGATGTTCGTCAACGTGGCGGCGAAGCCGGGCATCGGCATCGACGACCTCCTCGAGGCGGTCCTGCTGACCGCCGACGCGTCGCTGGAGCTGACCGCTCCGATCGACGGGCCGGCGCAGGGTGTGGCCATCGAGGCGCACCTGGACAAGGGCCGCGGTGCGGTGGCGACGGTGCTGGTGCAGAAGGGCACCCTGCGGGCGGGCGACTCGATCGTCGCCGGTGGGGCGCACGGCCGGGTCCGGGCGATGCTCGACGAGAACGGCAACCAGGTCGCCGAGGCGGGTCCGGCCCGTCCGGTCCTGGTGCTCGGTCTGACCGCGGTGCCGGGTGCGGGTGACACCTTCCTGGCGGCCGAGGACGACCGCACGGTGCGCCAGATCGCCGAGCAGCGGCAGGCGCGGCGGCGGGCGGCGGCGTTCGCCAACTCCCGTGGCCGGGCCACCCTCGAGACGCTCATGGAGCAGCTCAAGGAGGGCGAGAAGACCTCGCTCAACCTGGTGCTCAAGGGCGACGTCTCCGGTTCCGTGGAGGCCCTCGAGGACGCGCTGTTCAACCTCGACATCCCGGAGGAGGTCCAGCTCAGGATCATCCACCGGGGCGTGGGTGCGATCACCGAGAGCGACGTCATGCTCGCGAGCGCCTCGTCCGAGGCGGTCACGATCATCGGCTTCAACGTGCGGGCCTCCAACAAGGTCCGCGAGATGGCCGACCGCGAGGGCGTGGAGATCCGGTACTACACCGTCATCTACCAGGCCATCGAGGAGATCGACGCCGCCCTCAAGGGGCTGCTCAAGCCGGAGTACGAGGAGGTCGAGCTGGGCACCGCGGAGATCCGCGACGTCTTCCGCTCGTCCAAGGTCGGCAACATCTCCGGTTGCATCGTCCGGTCGGGCATCATCCGGCGCAACGCCAAGGCGCGCCTGCTGCGCGACGGCTCGGTGGTGGCGGACAACCTCACCATCAGCTCGCTCAAGCGGTTCAAGGACGACGCCACGGAGGTGCGCGAGGGCTTCGAGTGTGGTCTGACCCTGGGTGGTTACAACAACGTCCAGGTCGGCGACGTCATCGAGACCTTCGAGATGCGGGAGAAGGCTCGCGCCTGATCCGGTGAACCACTGATCGAGGGGTTTACGCCGAAAGGCGTAAACCCCTTGATCATGTGGGGGTACGTCCGGGTATCGTCCGGGGCGATGTTCACCGGAACCGCGGTCTTCGACCTGCTGCTGCCGGGCGACTCCCGGTCGCTCAAGGCCAAGAGATCATACGTACGCCCGATCGTGGCGGCCCTGCGCCGCTTCGAGGTCTCGGCCGCCGAGGTCGGGGCGCTCGACCTGCACGGTCGGGCCGAGATAGCCGTGGCCGTGGTGGCCGCCGAGGCGTCGCACGTCCGCGAGGTGCTGGACTCCTGCGAGCGCCTGGTGGCCGGCCGACCGGAGGCCGAGTTGCTCTCGGTGCGCCGGCGGCTCTACGGCGAGGAGGACTGACGCCGGCGCGGGTGCGCGCGTCCGGCGGGCGGTGACGACGCCCGCCGGCGCGGGTGCCCGCGGCGGGCGGTGACGACCCCGGCGGTGCGGGTGTGCCGGGCGTCGTGCCGGGCCGGCGCACCGCCGGCGACGCGCGGCGGCGGTCGCCGCGCGGGTAGTGTTCGAGATGTTGGCCGGTCGGCTCCGGGGCGCTCCGCGTCGCCGGTGACGGCCGGGAACGGGACGCCGTGGAGGTGGCGAAATGTCGGATCCGGCCAAGGTACGCCGGCACGCGGAGCGGGTGCGTGAACTGGTCGCGTCGGTGGTGCGCAGCCAGATCAAGGACCCCCGGCTCGGCATGATCACCATTACCGACGCCCGGATCACCGCCGACCTGCGCGACGCGACCGTCTTCTACACGGTGCTCGGCGACGCGGCGGCCCAGTCGGGCACCGCCGCGGCGCTGGAGAGCGCCAAGGGCATGCTGCGCAGCACCGTCGGCAAGGCGCTCGGCCTGCGGCACTCGCCGACCCTGACCTTCGTCCTCGACGACGTGCAGGACCAGGTCAAGCACATCGACGACCTGCTCGCCCAGGCTCGTACCGCCGACGCCGAGGTGCAGCGGCTCGCCGCCAGGGCCGAGTACGCGGGCGAGGCCCAGCCGTACCGGCTGGACTCCGACGACGAGTCCCACGACGAGGACGAGGACGAGACTCCGCCCCGGGGCGGGGACCAGCGGTGACCGAACCGTCCGGCGGTCCGGCCGGTGGCGCCCTCGCCGAGGCGACGCCACCGGCCGACTCCGGCCCCGCCGAGGCGGACTGGGCGGCGGCCGTCGCGGCGGTGCGGGGGCTGCCGCCGGACGGGCGGGTGCTGCTGATCTGCCACGTCAACCCGGACGGCGACGCGCTGGGCAGCATGCTCGGCTTCGGGCTCGGGCTGCGCCGGCTGGGCGTACGACGGATGCAGGCGACCTTTCCCGGCCCGCCGGAGGTGCCCGAGCCGTTCCGCGGCCTGCCCGGGCTCGACCTGCTCGTGCCGGCGACCGGGGCGTACCCGGACCCGGATCTGGTCGTCTGCTTCGACGCGGCCAGCGAGTCCCGGCTCGGCGAGCTGGTCGACCGGCTGGGCGTGGCCGGCGGCGCGCTGGTGCTCGACCACCACGCGTCGAACACCCGCTTCGGCCGGGTCAACCTGGTGGACCCGCACGCGGCGGCCACCTCGGTGGTCGCCGAGGAACTGCTCTCCCGGCTCGGCGTCGCGCTGGACGCGGAGATCGCGGAGTGTCTCTACGTCGCCCTGAGCACCGACACCGGCTCGTTCCGGTTCGAGGCGACCACGCCGGCGGTGCACCAGCTCGCGGCCCGCCTGATCGCCACCGGCATCCGCCCCGGTGACATCTCCCGCCGGATCTTCGACACCCGGCCGTTCGGTGCCGTCCGCCTCTTCGGCGAGGTGCTCGGCCGGGCGCGCCTGGAGCCGGCCGCGGCCGTCGGGCACGGCCTGGTCTGGACGTACGCCACGCAGGACGACCTGGCCCGGCACGACCAGCCGGCGTACGTGCTGGAGGCGCTGATCGACTCGGTCCGGTGCACCGCCGAGGCCGACGTGAGCTGTGTGGTCAAGCAGACCGCGACCGGCGACTGGGCCGTGTCGATGCGCAGCAAGGGCGCGGTGGACGTCAGCCGGGTGGCGGTCGCGCTGGGCGGCGGCGGGCACCGTTTCGCCGCCGGGTTTACCGGGCGGGGGACGGTCGACGAGGTCGTCGACCGGATCCGCGCGGAGCTCGACGGCGCGCTGACCGGGCCCGACCGGCGCTGACCCGGCGGGCCCGCACGGGAAGATCAGGGTCAGCTCCGGGGAGTGTCCGTCTTCCCGGGCTCGGCGAGTCCGGGGAGAATCGCGGGATGGAGCAGCCCCACGACCTCACCGTCGAGGCGCCCCGCGCCTGGGACCGTCCCGCCGTCACCGTGCCGGTGCTCGTCTGCCTCTCGCTGGTCGGCGGCCGGTTCCCGTCGTTCTCGACGGAGGCCAACCTCTGGACCCTCGGCACCGGCGGCGTGTTGATCTGGCTGGGTCTGAGCAACCGGGTGCCCCGGCGGCCCGCCCCGCGCCGGCTCGGCGCCCCGGCGGCCTGGTGGGCCCTTCCGGTGGTGGTCTTCGGCGTCTTCGAGGGGGCCACGTTCGTGCTGGCGGTCGGGGACGACTTCCCCACCTTCTCCCGGCTGGCGGATCCGATGCTGGAGGACCGGCTGGTCCGGTCGGCCGCCTGGCTGGCCTGGCTGTCCGCGTTCTGGGGGTTGGTGCGGCGATGATGCGGGCGTTGGCGATCGGCGGCTTCCTGGCGGCGCTGGTGCTCTTCGCCGCCGTCGAGTGGGCGGCCCGGCGCGAGGGCTCCCGGATCCCGACGCTCGGCGAGGTCTGCGCGTACGTGATGCGCTACGAGGTGGGGGCGGTGCCCGTCGGCCGGATCGGGCTCTTCGGCTTCTGGTGGTGGCTCGGCTGGCACTTCCTGGCCCGCTGACCCGCCGGCCTCCCTCCCGGCCTCCCTCCGCCGGCCTCCCTCCGCCGGCCTCCCTCCGCCGGTCCGGGAACCGGGACGGCCCGGCGGAGCAATGTGAGTCCAGATCGCGGGAACCGTGGGCAGCATGTGGACCTGAACGATAACTTGGGAATCGGCCGGCGCCGTGTGGCGGTGCCGGTCGTGGGCGGTGGGGCCACACCCGGCAACGCCTCCCTCCAGGGTCGGACCGACCCGGGCTCACACGCTGCCCACCAGCCGCTCCGGCGACCCCGGACCGCTGCCGGGCGTTCAGCACGCCGCCCGTGAGGGCCGCCGTCGCGTCGGCGGCTGCCCGCACCCTGGAAGGGGACCACCACCATGCCGAGCAAGCCCAAGCCCGAGACCACCGACGAGGCCCGCGAGCAGATGCGCCGCGCACTGCAGACCTCGATGGACACCCGTCAGTGACCCAGGCCGACCGGCGGTGACGCTGCCGGCGTCCGCCGCCGGCAGCGTCACCGCCCAGCCGGCGTCGACCGCCGGCCGCGGGCGTCCGCCGCTTTCCACGGCCGACGCCCGACCCGCCGGCTGCCGCTGGGCGGGTGGCCGACCCGGACGTCGGAAGGCCGACGCTCCGGGCGAGCCGGGCACCGCCCCGCCCACCGCGGGCCGTGGCGCTGCCGGCGGCCGGCCCGGAGCCGGGAGCCCTGGCGGCCGCCGTGCTGGTGCGTCGGTACGGTCCCCGCATGCGCCGGATCCTCGTCGTCGGCAGCTCGGGCGCCGGTAAGAGCACCCTCTCCCGCGAGGTCGCGCGCCGGCTCGACCTGCCGCTCATCCACCTCGACCAGCACTTCTGGCAGCCCGGCTGGGTGGCTCCCGACGACGCCCGCTGGCGTGCCGCGGTCGCCGAACTCGCCGCCCGGCCGTCCTGGGTGATGGACGGCAACTACGGCGGCACCCTCGACCTCCGCCTGCCCCGCGCCGACCTGCTGGTCCTCTGCGACCCGGGTCGGCTGCTCTGCCTCGGCCGGGTGCTGCGCCGCCGGTGGGCGTACCGCGCCACCGCCCGCCCCGACCTCCCGCCCGGCTGTCCGGAGACGATCGACGCCGAGTTCCTCCGGTACGTGTGGCGCTACCCGCGCCGGTCCCGGCCCCGGCTGCTCGCCGCGGTCGCCACGCACGCGCCGGCGCTGCCGGTGCTCCGGCTGCGCAGCCGCGCCGAGGTGCGCCGCTGGCTCGCCGAGCTGCCCACGGCCTGAGCCCGCCCTGCCGTCCACCGGATGCCCGTCGCGACGAGTTCCGTGCCCGGTCTCCCCGTCGTGTCGGCGCCGGGCGGCCGGGAAGGTGGGCGGCGGCCTCCAGCGGTGTCGGGCGCCGACCACGCGCGCCCGGTGCGGGAGTCAGTCGCAGAGTTGTGCGCGCGGCGTGTCGTAGGCCCACTGCTGCCAGCGTTCCGGCGTCCATGCGCGGTCGCGGACGAAGAGGAGATACGGCTCGGGGCTCAGCAGGCCGAAGAGCACGTCGGCGGCGTGCTCGACGGACAGGTCCGCCCGGGCGCCGGGCTTGGTCAGCAGGCTGCGAGCCGCGGCGGTCTGGACGTCGAGGCGCGGGTCGCTGTCCTGCTGCCACATGTCGGCCAGGCTCGGATCCTGCGCTCCGGCGGCGCGCAGGACGGCCATGATCGGCGCGACTCGCTGGAGCACGCCGCAGGTGCCTCGTACGTGCGCCCGCAACTGCGCCTCGGCGGTCTCGGCCGCGACGGCGTCGAGGAACCAGGCCCGCTGCAACGTGGGGACCGGCTCGTCGTCGCCGACGATGGTGACGTCCACCCGCCCGGCCAGGCACCCTTGCCGCCTGTCTGGCGTTCGGCCGGCGGGTGCTGCTGAAGATCAGTCGTACCCCGTCCAGCTCTTCGCGGAACCGACGAGCGCCGCGCGATCGGGGCGGCCGTCACCGTGATCCCGATCGGAACGGTCCATAACGGGCGGGCGGGTCCGGGGAACTCGGACCACTGGGGCGACGTGGCGGGGCACCATCCTGGTCGAGCCACGGTTCGGTGACCGCTGCCTCACCGGACTCGCCGCCTTCTCCCACGTGGAGGTGGTCTTCTTCTTCGACCGCCTCACCGAACGAGAGAACGACCGGCAGCCGTTGCGGCCCCGCGGCCGGGCCTGCCGCCGTCGGCAATGCTGCTCGCCCGGTGGCTCGTCGGCGGGACGCTGCCCGTGGCGGTGGCCGTCGGGGGAGTGCTCCTGCTCGGTGCCGTGACCGTCGTCCACCTGTTACCCGGTAAGTGATCTGATTGCTTGCGATCCTTACCGTGCCCGTGCCAGGATCGGCGGCGATGAGTCAGCCAGCCGTCGCCGCCGCCCCCGCCGCGTCACCCCGCCGGATCGCCGCCCTCGCCCTGCCGGCGCTGGTGGTGCTGGCCGCCGAACCGCTCTACGTGCTCGTGGACACGGCGGTGGTGGGGCACCTCGGCCGGGTGCCGCTCGCCGCGCTCGCCATCGGCGGCACGGTGCTGACCCTCATCGCGTGGCTCGGCACCGTGGTCGCGTACGGCACCACCGGGCGGTCGGCCCGGCGCTTCGGGGCCGGCGACCGGGCCGCCGCCGTCGCCGAGGGCGTGCAGTCCTCCTGGCTGGCGCTCGGGGTGGGCGTGCTGGTCGCGGTCGGCATGCAGGTCGGCGGCGGGGCGTTGGCGCGTACGCTCGCCGGAGGCCCGGGCGAGGTGGCCGACGCCGCCGCGCAGTGGCTGCGGGTCGCGGCGCTCGGCGCCCCGGGCCTGCTGCTCGCCGCCGCCGGCAACGGCTGGCTGCGCGGCGTGCAGGACACCCGCCGGCCGCTGGCGTTCGTGCTCGGGCCGAACCTGCTCTCCGCCGTGCTCTGCCCCCTGCTGGTCTACCCGCTCGGCCTCGGCCTGGTCGGCTCCGCGGTGGCCAACGTGGTCGCCCAGACCATCGGCGGGGCGCTCTTCGCCGGGGCGCTGGTCGCCGAGCGGGTCCCGCTGCGGCCCCGGCCGCGGCTGATCGGGCAGCAACTGGTGCTCAGCCGGGACCTGCTGATCCGGGGTGCCGCGTTCCAGGCGAGCTTCCTCTCCGCCACCGCCGTGGCCGCCCGCTTCGGGGCCGCCGCCGTGGGCGCCCACCAGATCGCCCTGCAACTCTGGTTCTTCACCGCGCTGGTGCTCGACGCGCTCGCCATCGCCGCCCAGTCGCTGGTCGGCGCCGCGCTCGGCGGCGGCGACGACGCCGGGGCCCGGGCCCTCGCCCGCCGGATCGGGCTGCTCGGCGGCGCCTGCGGCGTGGCGTTCGCGGTGGTCATCGCCGCCGGCGCCGGCGTCGTCCCCGGCTGGTTCAGCTCCGATCCGCAGGTACGCGACCAGGCGATGCTGGCCTGGCCGTGGTTCGTGGCGATGCAGCCGCTGGCCGGCGTCGTGTTCGCCCTCGACGGCGTGCTGATCGGCGCCGGGGACGTCCGCTACCTGCGCAACCTGACCATCGTGGCCGCCCTCGGCGGCTTCCTGCCCGCCATCTGGCTGGCGTACGGGCTCGACCTCGGGCTCGGCGGCATCTGGGCCGGGCTCACGCTGTTCGTGGTGATCCGGCTGGTCGCCCTGCTGCTGCGGCTGCGCTCGGGCGGCTGGGCCGTGGTCGGCGCGGTGCGCTGACCACACCCGTCCCGGCGCTCCCGCGGGTCAGCAGCTTTCGCCGTCGCCGGGCCGCCAGCCCGGGTCGTAGACGTTGCCGGTCGGCCGTGCCGAGGGCCGGCTGCGCAGCGGCTCCTCGGGGGCGAGGGCCAGGAACCCCCGCTTGATCCCGGCGCAGTCGGCGTTGTAGAGGGTGCTCGCCGCCTCGTGTACCCACAGCCCACGGGACGAGGACCGGACGCCGTCGGGGTGCGGGACGTGCCAGACCACCTCGTCGCGCACGGTGACCAGTTCGGCTCCCGGCGGGTACTCCTGCGCCCGCCAGAGGTCGAAGTGGTAGACCCAGATGAAGCTGGTGGTGATCTCCAGCACCCGGATGCCGTCGGGGTCGGTGGTTGCCCGGTAGGTGACGGTGCCCCGCGCGCGGACCGTGTCGGTGTTGTCCAGCCGCGGGTCGGCCTCGTCGTCAACCCGGGTCACGTAGTTCAGCGCCGCGCCGTCGGCCAGGTCGCGCCGGACCTCGTCCCGGTTGTCCGGCGCGATCAGCCCGAGGAAGGGCTCCGGGTCGTTGACCACGAGCATCGACCTGTCGACGCGGCCCTCGACGAGCGCCTGCCGGACCTTCGCCAGGCCGTCGGCGACCTGCTTCGCGGTGAACGGCGCGGCCGCCTTCGCCGGCGGCAGGACGATGGCGTCCTTCCCGGCGGCGAACGACTCCGCCGGGGTGGCCGCCCACGGGCTCACCGAGTTGCCGTCGGCGTCGGTGGGACGGACCTGGCCGGGCACGGCCCGGCGGTCGGGCAGGATGGGCTCGTTGTCGCGGACCCGCTCGTAGACGCCGAGTCCGATGGTGCCCACGACCGCGAGGAACGAAAGCGTCACCAGGGCGGCGACGCCGCCCAGCAGCTTCCCGCTGTGCCTCGCCCAGCCCAGCCGCAACCGCTCCGGGCGGGTCAGCGTGTGCTCCGTCTCCGGCTCGCGCATCCAGGTCGGGACGCGGACCGGCTCCGCGGGCTGGTCGGCGTACGGGTCGAAAGGCGCGGTCGGCTCGCTCGGCCGCTGGTCGGTGCTCATTCGGCTGTCCAGGTGGGGTGGGTGGAGGGGGCGCATGATCTTCGCACCCGCCGCGCGCCGCCGTGGTCCCGTTCGGTCGCCGTCGGGCAGTGCTGTCCGACCGGCGGACGCCGCGCCGGCCGTCCGCCCGACCCGCGTACGGCGGCGACGGGGCGTCCGAGCCGGTCTGGCAGGCTTGGGTGTCGTGAGCGCAGACGGTCTGATCGTGGTGGACAAGCCCGGCGGCATGACGTCGCACGACGTGGTGGCGCGGATCCGCCGGTTGGCGCGGACCCGTCGGGTGGGGCACGGCGGCACCCTCGACCCGATGGCCACCGGCGTGCTGGTGATCGGGGTCGGCCGGGCCACCCGCCTGCTCACGTACGTGATCGGCGCGCACAAGAGCTACACGGCCACCGTCCGGCTCGGCCAGGCCACCGTCACCGACGACGCCGAGGGCGACGTGATCGCCACCACCCCGGCCGGGCAGGTCACCGACGAGGCGATCCGGGCCACCCTCGCCGCGCTGACCGGCGAGATCGACCAGGTGCCGAGCGCGGTCAGCGCGATCAAGGTCGACGGGCAGCGGGCGTACAAGCGGGTACGCGAGGGGGAGAGCGTCGAGCTGCCCGCCCGCCGGGTCACCGTCTCCCGGCTGGACCTGCTGGCCGTACGCCGGGACACGCCCGACGTGGTGGACGTCGACATCGACGTGACCTGCTCCTCCGGGACGTACATCCGGGCCATCGCCCGGGACGCGGGCCTGGCGCTCGGGGTGGGCGGGCACCTGACCGCGCTGCGACGTACCGCCGTCGGCGGCTTCACCCTCGCGGAGGCCGCCACCCTCGACGAGCTGGAGCGGCGCGCGCCCGAGGTGGTCCACCTGCCGCTGGCCGCGGCGGCCGACCGGTTCTTCCCGCGGCGCGACGCCGGCGCCGACGAGGCGAAGGTGCTCTCCCACGGCGGGCCGCTCGACCCGGCCGGCATTCCCGGCCCCTACGCGGTCTTCGGTCCCGACGGCGGGCTGATCGCTATCGTCAGCGAGCGGGACGGCCGGGCCCGCGCGGAGATCGTGCTCGCCCCCGCCTGACGGGGACGGGACCGGCGGCCGGTACGGGCCGTCGTAGAGGCAGGGGGAGGAGCGCAATGCAGCGGTGGCGGGGGTACGACGCGGCGCCCGGTGGCTGGGGGCGGTCGGTCGTCACCATCGGCGTCTTCGACGGCGTGCACAAGGGGCACCAGGCGACCATCGGGCACGCCGTGGCACGGGCCCGCGAGCTGGGCGTGCAGTCGGTGGTGGTCACCTTCGACCCGCACCCGGCCGAGGTGGTCCGCCCCGGCTCGCACCCGGCGGTGCTCACCGAGCCCGCCCGCAAGGCCGAGCTGATCGAGGCGCTCGGCGTGGACGTGCTGTGCGTGGTGCCGTTCACTCCGGAGTTCTCCCGGCTGCCCGCCGAGGCGTTCGTGCACGACATCCTGGTCGAGCACCTGCACGCCGCCCTGGTGGTGGTGGGGGAGAACTTCCGCTTCGGGCACCGCGCCGCCGGCGACGTGGCGCTGCTGGAGCGGCTCGGCCGCACCTTCGGCTTCGGCGTCGAGGGGGCCCCGCTGGTCGCCGAGGCGGGCACCGTCTTCTCGTCCACGTACATCCGCTCCTGCGTCGACGCGGGGGACGTGGGGGCCGCCGCCGCCGCGCTCGGCCGCCCGCACCGGCTGGAGGGCGTGGTGGTCCGCGGCGACCAGCGCGGCCGCGAGCTGGGCTTCCCCACCGCCAACCTGCTCTGTCACCGGCACGCGGCGGTGCCCGCCGACGGCGTCTACGCCGCCCGGCTGGTGCGCCGGGGCCACGCCGAACCGCTGGGGGCGGCGGTGTCGGTCGGCACCAATCCGACCTTCTCGGGGCGGGAGCGGCGGGTGGAGGCGTACGTGCTGGACTTCGACGGCGACCTCTACGGCGAGCGGCTGGCGCTGGACTTCGTGGCACACCTGCGCGGGCAGATCCGATACGACGCGATCGAGCCGTTGATCGCCCAGATGGGGCAGGACGTCGAGCGCACCCGCCAGGCCCTCGACTGACCGCCTCGCGGCCCTTGACCGGCCGGCGCCCGGCCGTACTGGTAGTCTGGCGGGGACGTCGGCTGACCGACGTGGGGCCTCGCGTGCCTGCACGACGCCGCGGGTGCGAGGTACCGGTCCGTTTCCGGTCCACCGACCGATCCGACGGACATCATCGAACAACCCACGAAACAGGGAGAACATGGCGCTCGACCAGGAAGCCAAGGCCAAGATCCGCGCGGAGTACGCGACCGCCGAGGGCGACACCGGTTCGCCGGAGGTGCAGGTCGCGGTCCTCACCAAGCGGATCGCCGAGCTCACCGAGCACCTGAAGGTGCACAAGCACGACCACCACAGCCGCCGCGGGCTGCTGCTGCTGGTCGGCCGTCGCCGTCGGCTGCTCAACTACGTCCAGAAGAAGGACATCAACCGCTACCGGTCGCTCATCGAGCGGCTCGGTCTGCGCCGGTGACGTGACGGGGGAGTGGCCTGACTCGGGCCACTCCCCCGCTCCGGTACCACACGAAAATCAGGGCCGCGCGACCACCCGAGAAAGGGAGCGGGTCAGCGTACCGGTCTCCGGTAGTGGCCCCCGGGCACCCCGGCATCTCGCCGGCCACCCGGGCGCTTCGATCGAAGACCGGCCGTCTGAGCAGCTCCCGCGTCGTGGGCCCCCGATGCGAAGGAGCACGACAGCACCATGACCGAGACCAACCTCGGCACCGAATCCCGCACCGCCGTGATCGACAACGGGTCCTTCGGCACCCGTGAGATCACCTTCTCCACCGGCCGGCTGGCCCGCCAGGCCGCCGGCTCCGTCATCGCCCAGCTCGGCGAGACGGTCGTCCTCTCCGCCACCACCGCCGGCAAGCAGCCGAAGGAGCAGTTCGACTTCTTCCCGCTGACCGTCGACGTCGAGGAGCGGATGTACGCCGCGGGCCGCATCCCCGGCTCGTTCTTCCGCCGTGAGGGCCGCCCCAGCGAGGACGCGATCCTCACCTGCCGGCTGATCGACCGGCCGCTGCGCCCGTCGTTCGTCAAGGGCCTGCGCAACGAGGTCCAGGTCGTCGAGACCGTCCTCGCGCTCGACCCGCAGCACCCCTACGACGTCGTGGCGATCAACGCCGCGTCGATGTCGACCAAGCTCTCCGGCCTGCCGTTCTCCGGCCCGATCGGGGCGACCCGGATGGCGCACGTCGACGGCCAGTGGGTCGCCTTCCCGACCCACGAGGAGCTGGCCCGGGCCACCTTCGACATGGTGGTGGCCGGCCGCGCCCTGGCCGACGGCGACGTCGCGATCATGATGGTCGAGGCCGAGGCCACCGAGCACACCGTGGCGCTGGTCGCCGGCGGCGCCCCCGCCCCGACCGAGGAGGTCGTGGCGAGCGGCCTGGAGGCCGCCAAGCCGGCCATCCGCGAGCTGTGCCGGGCGCAGAGCGAGCTGGCCGACGTGGCCGCCAAGCCGGTCGCCGAGTTCCCGGTCTTCCTGGACTACCAGGACGACGCGTACGACGCGGTGGCCGACGTGGCCCGCGCCGACGTCGCCGAGGCCCTGCAGATCGCCGGCAAGGCGGTCCGTGAGGAGGCCCTGGACGCGATCAAGGCCCGCGTGCTGGCCGAGCTCGGTCCGCGCTTCGAGGGCCGGGAGAAGGAGCTCAGCGCCGCCCTCCGGTCGCTGACCAAGTCCGAGGTCCGCAACCGGGTGCTGCGCGAGCAGGTCCGCATCGACGGCCGCAGCCCGCGCGACATCCGCCCGCTGACCGCCGAGGTCGGCGTGCTGCCGCGGGTGCACGGCTCGGCGCTGTTCGAGCGCGGCGAGACGCAGATCCTGGGCGTCACCACGCTGAACATGCTGCGCATGGAGCAGTCGCTGGACACCCTCTCCCCGGAGAAGTCCAAGCGCTACATGCACAACTACAACTTCCCGCCGTACTCGACCGGTGAGACCGGCCGGGTCGGCTCGCCGAAGCGGCGCGAGATCGGCCACGGCGCGCTCGCCGAGCGGGCGCTGATCCCGGTGCTGCCGTCGCGCGAGGAGTTCCCGTACGCCATCCGGCAGGTCTCCGAGGCGCTCGGCTCCAACGGCTCCACCTCGATGGGCTCGGTCTGCGCCTCGACGCTGGGCCTGCTGTCCGCCGGTGTGCCGCTGAAGGCGCCGGTCGCCGGCATCGCCATGGGCCTCATCTCCGACGAGGTCGACGGCAAGACCCAGTACGTGACGCTGACCGACATCCTCGGCGCCGAGGACGCGTTCGGCGACATGGACTTCAAGGTCGCCGGCACCCGGGACTTCGTCACCGCGCTCCAGCTCGACACCAAGCTCGACGGCATCCCGTCGGACGTGCTGGCCGCCGCGCTCCAGCAGGCGCACGAGGCCCGGCAGACCATCCTCGACGTGATGCAGCGGGCCATCGAGGCCCCGGCCGAGATGTCGGACTACGCCCCGCGGGTCACCACCGTCAAGATCCCGGTGGACAAGATCGGCATGGTGATCGGCCCGAAGGGTCAGACCATCAACGCCATCCAGGACGAGACCGGCGCCGAGATCTCCATCGAGGACGACGGCACGATCTACGTCGGCGCGACCAACGGCCCGTCGGCCCAGGCCGCGGTCGAGCGGATCAACGCGATCGCCAACCCGACGCTGCCGAAGGTCGGCGACAAGTTCCTCGGCACCGTGGTGAAGACGGCCGCGTTCGGCGCGTTCGTCTCGCTGCTGCCGGGCCGCGACGGCCTGCTGCACATCTCCAAGGTGGGCGACGGCAAGCGGGTCGAGAAGGTCGAGGACTTCCTCAACGTCGGCGACAAGGTCGAGGTCGAGATCGCCGACATCGACCAGCGCGGCAAGATCTACCTGGACAAGGTCCGCCCGGAGGGCGCCGAGGCGCCGGCCGCCGGCGAGGCCGCCGGTGGCGAGCGTCCGGCCGGCCGGGACCGGGGTGACCGGGGTCCGCGCGACCGCGGCGACCGCGAGCGCGGCGGCGACCGGGGCGGTCGTGGCCCGGGCGGCGGCGAGCGCGGCCAGGGCGGCGGCGAGGGTGGCGAGGGCGGCGAGCGTCCGCGCCGCCGGACCCGGCACAGCTGACGCACCAGCACACCGCACCACCCACCCCTCGTCGATCTGGGAGCAACAACACGTGAGTCGGGCCGTTCGTGCGCCGTTTCCGCCGGATCGACGGGGGGTGGCGTCGTTCCCGGGCCCCTCGGACGCCGCGTTCCGCAGCACCGGGGGGGCCCGCTCCGGCGGCGCCTCCCGGGCGGTGACCCGCACGATCAGTGACGACCCGCTGGGCGGCACGGTACGCCGTACCGTGCTGCCCAGCGGGCTGCGCGTGCTCACCGAGGCGATCCCGGCGATGCGCAGCGTGTCGTTCGGCATCTGGGTCGCGGTCGGCTCCCGCGACGAGACCGGCCCGCAGGCCGGCGCGGCGCACTTCCTGGAGCACCTGCTGTTCAAGGGCACCAACAAGCGCAGCGCCCTGGACATCTCCTCCGAGATCGAGGCGGTGGGCGGCGAGACCAACGCCTTCACCACGAAGGAATACACCTGCTACTACGCCCGGGTGCTCGACGAGGACCTGCCGCTGGCCATCGACGTCATGTGCGACCTGGTCGCCGATTCGGTGCTGAAACCGGCCGACGTGGAGACCGAGCGGGGCGTGATCCTCGAAGAGATCGCCATGCACGACGACGAGCCCGGCGACGAGGTGCACGACCTCTTCGCCCGGGCGGTCTACGGCGACCACCCGCTGGGCCGGCTGATCTCCGGCACCGAGGAGACGGTCACCCCGATGACCCGGCGGCAGATCCAGGGCTTCTACCGCCGCCGCTACACCGCCCCGCAGATCGTCATCGCCGCCGCCGGCAACCTGGACCACACCGCGGTGGTGAAGCTCGTCCGCCAGGCGCTGCGCGGCACCCCGCTGGACACCGACCCGGCGGTGCCGGCGCCGCACCGGTCGGCCACCCCGGCGGTACGCACCAGGCCCGCCGCCACGCTGGTGGAATCGAAGGAGACCGAGCAGGCGCACGTCATCCTCGGTTGCCCCGGCATCGACCGGCTGGACGAGCGCCGCTTCGCCCTCGGCGTGCTCAACAACGTCCTCGGCGGCGGCATGTCGAGCCGGCTGTTCCAGGAGATCCGCGAGCAGCGCGGCCTGGCCTACTCGGTCTACTCCTACGCCAGCCAGTACGCCGACAGCGGCCTCTTCGCCGTCTATGCCGGCTGCGCGCCCGGCAAGGTGGACGAGGTGCTGGAGCTGACCCGGGCCGAACTCGCCCGGGTGGCCGCCGACGGCCTGACCGAGGCCGAGGTGGCTCGCGGCAAGGGGATGAGCAAGGGCTCGTTCGTGCTGGGCCTGGAGGACACGGGCTCGCGGATGAGCCGGCTGGCCAAGGGCGAGCTGCTCTACGGTGACCTGATGCCGGTCGACGAGCTGCTCCGCCGGGTCGACGCGGTCACCGTGGCCGACGTGAACACCCTCGCCGCCGAGCTGCTGAGCCGGCCGATGTCGCTGGCCGTGGTCGGCCCGTTCGGCGAGGGCGACTTCTCCGCCCGCTGACCGGCCGCGCCACCCGTCCGCGCCCGTGGACGGGCCCTGCCTCGGGTCCGGCGGGATGTGGACGTCCCGATTGGGATAGGTTGTGCCCCGTGACTGACGAGCAGGAGAAGAGCGCGGACGAGCCGATCCGGGTCGGCGTGCTGGGCGCCCGGGGCCGGATGGGCGTCGAGGTGTGCAAGGCCGTCGACGCCGCCGGCGACATGGAGCTGGTGGCCATGGTCGACCAGGGCGACTGGCTGTTCAACGCCTCCGACGCCGGGGCCGAGGTGGTCGTCGACTTCACCACTCCTGACGTCGTCATGGACAACCTGCACTGGTGCATCGACCAGGGCATCAACGCGGTCGTCGGCACCACCGGCTTCACCGAGCAGCGGCTGGAGCGGGTGCGGGGCTGGCTGGCCCGCAAGCCCGGCGTGGGCGTGGTGATCGCCCCCAACTTCGGCATCGGCGCGGTGCTGATGATGCAGTTCGCCGCCCGCGCGGCCCGGCACTTCGAGTCGGTCGAGATCGTCGAGCAGCACCACCCCCGCAAGCTGGACGCGCCCAGCGGCACCGCCACGCACACCGCGCGGCTGATCGCCGCGGCCCGCGCCGAGGCCGGGCTGGGCCCGGTGCCCGACGCGACCAAGGACGAGGTGGCGGGCGCCCGGGGCGCCGACATCGAGGGGGTACGCGTGCACGCCGTGCGCGCCACCGGCCTCGTCGCCCACCAGGAGGTGCTCTTCGGCACCACCGGCGAGACGCTGACCATCCGGCACGACTCGTACGACCGGGCGTCGTTCATGCCCGGCGTGCTGCTGGCCGTCCGCGCGGTCCGCAACCGGCCGGGGCTGACCGTCGGCCTGGACGCCCTGCTCGACTGACGCCGAGGGTCGGGCCGTCTTCGTCCCCAGCCACCTGATGGGCGAGATGCAGCTCACCACCGGGGGAATCCCGTCGCGTGGCTGCCGGGCGGCTCCTAGGCTGCCCGGGTGATCGATTCTGGCATCCTCGACCGGGCGGGCCGCCGGGTCACCCTGCGCCCCGTGGACGACGACAACTGGCGGGCGGTGGCCGACGTCGCCCCCCGCGACGACCAGCGCGCCTGGGTGGCAGCCCTGGCCGCCCGCTACCTGCTGCTGACCATGCGTTCCGACGTCTGGAACTCGCTCGCCGTGTACGCGGACGAGACGGTGGCCGGGCACGTCATGTGGGGCGTGGACGACGACGGCTCGCGCTGGATCGGCGGCATGGTCGTCGACGCGGCCGAGCAGGACCGGGGCGTCGGCCGGGCGGCCGTGCGCACCCTCGCCGCGTGGCTCGCCGCCCAGGACGGCGGGCACCCCGTCCGGCTCTCCTACCACCCCGACAACGCCTCGGCCGCCCGGCTCTACACGAGCCTGGGCTTCACGCCCACCGGCGCCATGGAGGACGACGAACTGGTCGCCGAGTTGCGCCCCGCTGCCTCCGCCTGACCGCCCGCCGGTTCACGGGCGGGGCGCGGTCGACGCGCGGGTCACCGCGTCAGCCCTCCTGGAGCACCGAGAGGATGTTGCCGGCCGGGTCGGTGAACCAGGCGATCGACGGCCCCTGGCCGCGCATGACGCCCTTGTCGTCCTGCGGCATGCCGGGGTAGCGCTCGAACCGGACGCCGCGCCCGGTCAGCTCGTCGACGGCCCGGTCGATGTCGTCGACCGGGAAGTTGAGCACCGTGTAGGTCGCCGGGGTGTGGTCATCCTTCGGGTAGACCAGGATGTCCCGGTCGCCGGCGACGTGCAGCGTCAGCAGGCCGCCCATGGCGTCGTCCCGCGACACCCGCAGGCCGAGCGTGTCGGCGTAGAACCGCTGCGCCCGGTCGACATCGTCGACCGCGAAACTGCTCATCGCCTTCGTGTCCGTGAACATGTCGCTCCTCCTTGTCGTGGCGTACGAGGGGTGGACGGCCCGGGCCTGCGGAACTCATCGCCCGGCGGGTCGGGGCGGGCGCGGCGGCCCGGCTCAGGGATCGAGGCGGGGCGGCAGCCCGAACCGCGCGAACAACTCCGGCGTGAGGAAGTGGGTGAGCCGGCTGATCCGCCCCGCCGAGAACTCGAGCACGTGGACGCTGAACGGCCGGTGCCCGCCTGCCGGGTCGGGGCGGTAGTGAGCGAAGGCGGCGCCACCGTTGGCGGACACCGGCACCAGCCGTGAGCCGCGGCACTCGGCACCCGGGCCGAGCATCCACCGCCGGATGTCCCCCGGGCCGCGCAGCCACAGCGCGAACGGCGGCATGCTCTGCACCGCGTCCTCCCGCAGCAGCGCGACGAGCGAGTCGATGTCGTAGCGCTCGAAGCTGGCGACGTAGCGGTCGAGCAGGTCGCGCTGCCGCCCGTCGAGCGGGGCGCCCGGCAGCCCGTCGCGGGCGGCCAGGGTGGCACGGGCCCGCTGGAGCGCGCTGTTCACCGCCGCGACCGAGGCGCCGGCCAGCTCGGCGGTCTCGTCGGCCCGCCAGCGCAGCACGTCGCGCAGGATCAGCACGGCCCGCTGCCGGGGCGGCAGGTGTTGCAGAGCGGCGACGAACGCCAGCCGGACCGACTCGCGGGCCTCGGCCACCGCCGCCGGGTCACCGGCCGGCAGCACGGCCGCGTCCGGCGCGGGGCCCACCCAGCGCTCGGACGCCGGCGCGCCCAGCGCGGCGAGGACCGGCTCGTCCGGCCCGCCGAACTCCATCGGCAGGGCCCGCCGGGCCCGCCCCCGCAACTGGTCCAGGCAGACGTTGGTGGCGATCCGGTAGAGCCATGTCCGGGTGGAGGACCGGGCCTGGAAGCCGTCGTGCCCGCGCCAGGCGCGCAGCAGCGTCTCCTGCACCGCGTCCTCGGCGTCGAAGATCGAACCGAGCATCCGGTAGCAGTAACCGGTCAGCCCGACGCGGTGCGCCTCGAACGCCGCGTCGGCCGGGCCCGACGTCGGCCCGGCGGCACCGTCGGGGTCGCGACCGGTCGGGCCGCCGTGGGTCACGCCCGCTCCGCTGGTCGCCGTCGCTGCGGTCATGGGGTCACGGTAGGCGACGCCCCCGACAGTGTCCGCCGATCCGGGCCCGCGCGGAGGCGTGTCGTCAGTCCACGGGGGGCGCCGGCGACGGCACCGACCCGGCCGGCGGGGCGTCCGGCAGCGTCGCCTCCGTCGGCGTCGCGTCCGCGGGGTCCGCCTCCGTCGGCACCGCCACATGCAGGCGCAGCTGCGGGACGAGCATGTCCTCCACGTCCAGGGCGCGCGCCGCGCCGTCGGGCTCCCAGCCGGTGCTGGTCAGGAACTTCCGGGTCGCCTCGTCGCCGTCGAACGCCCAGGCCACCGCCCGGGCGAACCCGTCGGCGCGCCACAGGTCGACGGTCGCGGCGAGCAGCCGGCTGCCGTGCCCGCGCCGCCCCCAGCGCGGCTCCACCAGAAGGTCGGTCACCGCCGCCACGCCCGGCCCGAGCGCCTCGGCCGGCTCGCCCGGGGCGAGTGCCTCGGCATCGGCCGGACCGGAGGCGGCGAACCCCACCAGATACGATTGCTCGGCCTGTTCGACGGCGACGAGCACCCGATGCGTGCCGGAGGGCGGCTCCTGCACCGCCGCGCTCCACCGCCGGGCGAGCCACGCCTCGTCCAGGTTGTCGAGCACGTGCCGGGGCAGGATCCGGCGATAGGCGACCCGCCAGGTCGCGAGCTGGATGCGTGCGATCTCGCCGGCGTCTTCCGGACGCGCCGGGCGGACGTACCCGAGAGCCATGGGACGGAAGCCTACGCAGGGCGAGGGAGGCGACGGTGGCGCAGGGTCCCCGACAGACGGTCCGGCAGGTCGTGAGCGTGGTGGGGCTCGCCGTCGCGGTGGCCGCCTTCCTGTCCGTGGCGGCCGTCCGGCACGGCTTCTTCGACCTGAAGGTCTACTACGGCGCGCTGACGTGGTGGGTGCACGACGGCGGGGAGATCTACGACTTCCTCAAGCCCGGCACGCAGTACGGCTTCACCTATCCGCCCTTCGCCGCCCTGGTCATGCTGCCGATGGCGTACCTGCCGTGGTCGGCGGCGATCGTGGTGAGCGTGGCCGCCAGCGTGGTGGTCACCGCCGTGCTGTTCTGGTGGCTGGTCGACCCGATCTCCCGCCGGGCCGGCTGGACCCGCTGGTTCGCCCTCGCCGTGGCGCTCTGCCTGGCCGCCGCGTACGAGCCGATGCGCGAGACGGTCAACTTCGGTCAGGTCAACATGCTGCTGCTCTTCCTGGTCGCGGTCGACCTGCTCCGGCTGCTGCCGGCCGGCAACCGCTGGGCCGGGGTGGGCATCGGCCTGGCCACGGCGATCAAGCTGACCCCGGGCATCTTCATCGTCTACCTGTTGGTCACCCGGCGCTGGCGGGCCGCGGTCACCTCGATGGCCGCCGCGGCCGGCGCGACCCTGTTCGCCGCCGCGCTCTTCCCCGACGCGTCGCGGGAGTTCTGGACCGAGGCGCTGTGGAACACCGGCCGGGTGGGGGAGTTGGCGTTCGTCTCCAACCAGTCGCTGCGCGGGGTGGTCGCCCGGCTGAACCCGGAACACCCGAGCACCCTGGCCTGGCTGGCGCTGGTGCTCGCCACGCTGGTGCTGTGGGCGTGGCGCTCCCGGGCCGCCGTGGCCGCCGGCGACGAGGCGACCGGCCTGGCGCTGACCGGCGCGGTGATGTGCCTGGTCAGCCCGGTCACCTGGGTGCACCACCTGGTCTGGTTGCTGCCCGCGCTGATCCTGCTGGTGGACAACGGCATGGCCGCACCGGCCGGCGGCCGCCGGCGCCGCGTCCTGCTGGGCGCCGCGATCGTCGGGTACGGCTTCCTGATCAGCCGGATCGTCTGGGCCTGGGAGAAGGACTTCACCGGGCTCGACGGCTTCCTCGGCAGCAACACCTACGTCTGGATCAGCCTGGCGCTGCTGGCGTTCCTGCCGGTCCGTCGCGTGGGCGGCGCAGGCCGGATCAGCCGCCGCTGGGCGACGCCGGCCGGGTCAGCCGTCGAGGCGTCCGGCGTACCGCAGCTCGACGAGCCCGACCGGCGGGCGCCCGCCGGCCAACGGCACCGGGTAGGTCGACCGCTCACCGTCCGGTGACAGCCCCGCCCGCTCGTAGAACCGGCGGGCCCGGTGGTTGTCGGCCAGCACCCAGAGCCGGTAGTCGGACCAGCCCCGCCCGGCCAGCCCGGCGCGGGCCGAGGCCAGCAGCGCCCCCGCCGTGCCGTCGCCCCAGTGCGCCGGCTCGACGTACATCGCCACCACCTCCCCGTGCGCGAGGTCGAGGTCGCCCCGGTCCTGGTTGATCCGGTACGGGCCGAACGTGGTGAACCCGGCCAGCGTCCCGTCGGCCTCGGCGAGCAGGGTGGTGAACGGGTGCTCCGGATCGGCGGTGCCGAGGTCCCGGCGGCGCTGCGCCCACGCCGCGACGTTGAGTCGCCGCAGCACCTCCTCGGGCATGATCCCCGCGTAGCCGGCCTGCCACCCGTGGATGTGCACCCGGGCGACCGCCTCGGCGTCCTCGGGCTCCTCGCGCCGGATCGTGAGCATGCGTCCGTTCTATGCCCCGGCGGGCGATCGGTCCAGCGTCCGCTCCGGTGTCGTACGCGTGGATTAGGGTGCCCGACGATGGCCGCACCGGAATCACTCTCGCTCGCCCAGGCGCGCCGGGTGGCGCTCGCCGCCCAGGGCCTCGCCGATCCCGCGCCCACCGGCGTGCCCACCCGCCGGCACCTGCGCCGGGTGCTCGACCGGGTCGGGCTGATCCAGATGGATTCGGTCAACGTCCTGCAACGCGCGCACTACCTGCCGCTCTACAGCCGGCTCGGGCCCTACCCGACGTCGCTGCTCGACACCGCCGCCTACCGACGCCCCCGGGAGCTGTTCGAATACTGGGGCCACGAGGCGTCGCTGGTCCCCGTCGGGTTGCACCCGGCGTTGCGCTGGCGGATGGCCCGGGCCCGCGCGGAGGCGTGGGGCGGGATGCGCCGGATCGCCGAGGAGCAGCCCGGCCTGGTCGCCTGGGTCCGCGACGAGGTGGCCGCCCGGGGGCCGCTCACCGCCGCCGAGATCGAGCACGACGCGCCCCGGGAGACCGGCAACTGGGGGTGGAACTGGTCGGCGGTGAAGCGGGCGCTGGAGTTTCTCTTCTGGGCCGGCGAGGTGACCGCCGCCGACCGCACCACCTCGTTCGCCCGCCGCTACGACCTGCCGGAGCGGGTGCTGCCGGCCACCGTGCTGGACGCGCCCACGCCGACCGACGCCGAGGCGTACCGCACGCTGGTGGCCATCGCCGCGCGGTCGCTCGGGGTGGCCGCGGAGCCGGAGCTGCGCGACTACTTCCGGCTGCCCCTCGCCGGCGCCCGGCAGGCCATCGCGGAGCTGGTCGAGGCGGGCGAGCTGCTGCCGGTCGCCGTGCAGGGCTGGCGGCAGCCCGCCTGGCTGCACGCCGGGGCGCGGCTGCCCCGCTGGGTGCGCGGCAACACCCTGGTCAGCCCGTTCGACCCGCTGGTCTGGGAGCGGGCCCGCGCCGAGCGGCTCTTCGACTTCAGCTACCGGATCGAGATCTACGTCCCGGCGCCGCAGCGGGTCCACGGCTACTACGTGCTGCCCTTCCTGCAGGGGGAGCGGTTCACCGCCCGGGTCGACCTGAAGGCCGATCGCAAGGCCGGGGTGCTGCTGGTGCCGGCCGCCTGGGTCGAGCCGGGCGCCGATCCGGGCGAGACCGCGCTGGCACTCGCCGCCGAGCTGCACCGCCTCGCCGGCTGGCTCGGCCTGGACGCGGTGGCGCCGCCCGCCGCCGGCGACCTGGCCGCCCCGCTGGCCGCCGCGCTGCTGGGCGTGGCCGGTGTACGGTGAGCCACGTGACGAGCGTTGACGGGCCGGCCCCCCAGCCGCATCCGCGGAGCGGCGGGGTCGACGCCCCGCCCCAGGCGTCTCAGGCGGGGCAGCCCGACCCTGTGCCGGCGGGCGAGCCGGGTGCGTGGCCGGCTGGCGAGCCGGGTGCCTGGCCCGCCGGTGAGCCGGGTGCGTGGCCCGCGGGCCAGGCGCCGCCCTACCCGGTGGCCGAGCCGGACCGGCTGACCCGCTTCGTCGTCCGCCTCTACGACCGCTCGCCGCGCTGGGCCGTGCCGCTGGCCGCGCTCGGCTGCGTCGCCGCCGGCATCGGCTACACGCTGCTCAGCAACCCGACCCACGCCGCGCCGGACGCCGCGCCGACCTGCCTGCTCAAGCTGACCACGGGGCTGGACTGCCCGGGCTGCGGCGGCACCCGCGCGCTCTGGTACGTGCTGCACGGCGATCTGCCGGCCGCCGCCCGGCACCACTTCCTCTTCGTCTTCGCGCTGCCCTTCCTGGCCTACCTCTTCGTCGCCTGGGCGGGGAAGCAGGCGTTCGGCTGGCGCCTGCCCGAGCTGCACCTCAGCTCGAAGGTGATCGGCGGCTTCCTCGCCGCCTGGCTGGCCTTCTCGGTCGTACGCAACCTCCCCTGGGCGCCGTTCACCTCGCTCTACGTCTGACCCGCCCGGCGCGATCCATGCCTCCCGAGGCGGCCCACGCCTCCCGATTTCCCGGGCGGGGTCGGGTGGGTCGGGCGCGGCGGTCGCCGGCCCGTCGCACCATCGACTTCCGGCAGCCCACGGTGCCCTGCTGCGACCCTGTCGAGCTGCCCTGTCTGTAGGACCACCACGGGTGGTGGGATCTGCTCGCCTCGCCCGGCCGCCCGCCGGGCGTTGACCTCGCAGGATGGAACGCCAGGGGTGTCACGCAGGGCTCGTGACACCGCTGGCGTTCCACCGGCGGGTCGGTGCGCACCCTCCTTGCGCGCCGGGCTCGCGGCCGCCGCCCGCGCCCCCGACGCGGTGGTGGCGCTTCCGTGCCGCCCGACCCGGTGGTGGCGCTTCCGCTCGCCGACCCGGTCGTGGCCGCTGTCGTCCGCGCCGCCGACCGGTGGTGGTTGGCGGCGTCCCGACTGTTCGGGCGGCTGCCCCATCCGTGAGGGCAGCTCGACAGCGTCGCCGCGCACCCAGCGGCAGCCCGAGCGCGCCGAGATCTTGGCCACGTGCCGGTCAGGCGGACCGGCACCTGTCCGACCATTCGCAGCTCAACGACCCGCTCGGCCCGTGAGCCCAACTTTCCCCCGCGACCGCCGGGCCACTACAGTGCCAGGAATGCCGGACATGGTGCAGCCCCAGGTCAAGCTCATCGCGTGGACCCACTTCGAGGCCCCGGACGACGTGCCGTGGTCGACCGACGCCGAGGGCGGCCAGGCGCTCGCCGAGTTCGCCGGCCGGGCCTGCTACCAGAGCTGGAAGAAGCCCAACCCGGCCACGGCCACCAACGCCGGCTACCTCGCACACATCCTGGAGGTCGGGCACCTCTCGGTGCTGGAGCACGGCTCGGTCAGCTTCTACTTCAGCGGCGTGTCCCGCTCGTTCACCCACGAGCTGATCCGGCACCGCCACTTCTCCTACTCCCAGCTCTCCCAGCGGTACGTGCCGGAACGGGACGCCGCCATGGTCGAGCCCTCGGTGATCGCCGAGGACCCGGAGCTGCACAAGAAGTTCGTGGAGGCCGCCGAGGCGAGCGTGCGCGCGTACAACGAGCTGCTGGAGGGGCTGGAGCGGCGCTTCGCGGACGTGGAGAACGCCACGCTGCGGCGCAAGCAGGCCCGCCAGGCGGCCCGTGCCGTCCTGCCCAACGCCACCGAGACGCGGATCGTGGTCACCGGCAACTACCGGGCCTGGCGGCACTTCATCGCCATGCGCGCCACCGAGCACGCCGACGTCGAGATCCGCGAGCTGGCGGTGGAGTGCCTGCGGCAACTCCAGCGGGTCGCCCCGAACGTCTTCGCCGACTTCGTCATCTCGGCCCTGCCCGACGGCACCGAGGTGGCCGCCAGCCCGCACGCCGAGTTGTCCTGAGCCCTTCCCCGGCGGGGTGCCGGTGGTCGTCCGCTAGGTTGGTGGCATGACGCACGACCACCCTGACACCCCCGCCCGGGCGGTGTCCCGCCCCTTCGGGCGAGTGCTCACGGCCATGGTGACCCCGTTCACCGCCGACGGCTCACTCGACCTCGACGGCGCGGCGCGCCTCGCCAGCTACCTGGTGGACGAGCAGGGCAACGACGCGCTGGTGGTCAACGGCACCACCGGCGAGTCGCCGACCACCACCGACGCGGAGAAGGAACACCTGATCCGGGCCGTGGTGGAGGCCGTCGGCGACCGCGCCAAGGTCGTGGCGGGGGTCGGCACCAACGACACCCGGCACACCATCGAGCTGGCCGCCGGCGCGGAGAAGGCCGGCGCGCACGGCCTGCTCGTGGTCACCCCGTACTACAACAAGCCGCCGCAGGCCGGCCTGCTGCGTCACTTCACCGCCGTCGCGGACGCCACCGGGCTGCCGGTGATGCTCTACGACATCCCGCACCGCTCCGGCGTGCCGATCGCCACCGAGACGATGGTGCGGCTGGCCGAGCACGGCCGGATCGTCGCGGTGAAGGACGCCAAGGGCGACCTGACCGCGACCGGCTGGGTCACCGCCCGCACCAACCTCGCCTTCTACAGCGGCGAGGACTCGCTGACCCTGCCCGCGCTGGCCGTGGGCGCCGTCGGCGTGGTCGGCACCTCGACCCACTTCACCGGCGCGCTCACCAAGCGGATGATCGAGGCGTACGACGCGGGGGACAACACCGGCGCGCTGGACCTGCACCGGCGGCTGCTGCCGCTGTACACCGGCATCTTCCGCACCCAGGGCGTGATCCTGGTGAAGGCCGGCCTGGCCGCCGCCGGGATGCCCGCCGGTCCGGTGCGTCCGCCGCTGGTCGACGCGACCGACGACGAGATCGCCCAGCTCCGCGCGGACTGCGCGGCGGCGGGCCTGGAACTGCCCGAATGACCGAACGACACGACGGGCGCCGGGTGACGGCGCCGCAGAATGAGGTGGACGCGTGACCGAGGCGCACATCGAGGCGGAACTGCCCCCGCCGCTGCCGGAGGGTGGGCTGCGGATCATCCCGCTCGGCGGGCTCGGCGCCATCGGTCGCAACATGACCGTCTTCGAGTACGACGGCAAGCTGCTCGTCGTCGACTGCGGGGTGCTCTTCCCGGACGTGGAGCAGCCCGGCGTCGACCTGATCCTGCCGGACTTCGGCCCGATCCTCGACCGGCTCGACGACGTCCAGGCGATCGTGCTCACCCACGGCCACGAGGACCACATCGGCGCGGTGCCCTACCTGCTCGCGCACAAGCCCGACATCCCGCTGGTCGGTTCGCAGTTCACGCTGGCCCTGGTCGAGGCGAAGCTCGCCGAGCGGCGGATCCAGCCCTACACGCTGACCGTGCGGGAGGGCGGCCGGGAGCGGCTCGGCCCGTTCGAGTGCGAGTTCTTCGCGGTCAACCACTCGATCCCGGACGCGCTCGCGGTGGCCATCCGCACCCCGGCCGGCCTGGTGCTGCACACCGGCGACTTCAAGATGGACCAGCTCCCGCTGGACGGCCGGATCACCGACCTGGCCGGGTTCGCCCGGCTCGGTGCCGAGGGCGTGGACCTGCTGCTGTCGGACTCCACCAACGCGGAGATCCCCGGCTTCGTCACCCCCGAACGCGAGATCGGGCCGGTGCTCGACTCGATCTTCGCGAAGGCGCGCGGCCGGATCATCGTCGCCTCGTTCGCCTCACACGTGCACCGGGTGCAGCAGGTCTTCGACTCCGCCGCCGAGCACGGCCGCAAGGTCGCCCTGATCGGCCGCTCCATGGTCCGCAACATGGGCATCGCCCGCGACCTCGGGCTGCTCAACATCCCGGCCGGACTGGTCGTCGGGCTGGAAGAGGCGACCACCATGCCGCCCGAGCAGATCGTGCTGATGTCCACCGGCTCGCAGGGCGAGCCGATGAGCGCCCTGGGCCGGATGGCCAGCGGCGACCACCGGCACATCACCATCGCCCCCGGCGACACGGTGGTGCTCGCCTCGTCGCTGGTGCCCGGCAACGAGACGTCCGTCTACCGGGTCATCAACCGGCTGGCCCGGGCCGGCGCGGTGGTGGTGCACAAGGACGTGGCCAAGGTGCACGTCTCCGGCCACGCCCCCGCCGGCGAGCTGCTCTACCTGCTGAACGTGGTACGCCCCAGCAACCTGATGCCGGTGCACGGTGAGTGGCGGCACCTGCGCGCGCACGCCCGGCTCGGCATCGAGTCCGGTGTCGCCCCCGACCGCGTGGTGCTCTGCGAGGACGGCGACGTCGTCGACCTCGTCGAGGGCCGGGCCAGCCTCGTCGGGCACGTGAAGAGCCGCTACGTCTACGTCGACGGCCTCGCCGTCGGCGACGTCAGCGAGTCGCTGCTCACCGAGCGGCGGATCCTCGGCGACGGCGGGTTCATCGCCGCCACCGTGGTCGTCGACTCCGTGACCGGCAAGGTGGTCGGCGGTCCCACCGTCTCCGCCAAGGGCTTCTCGGAGGACCCGGAGGCGTTCAACCCGGTGGTCCCGCTGGTCACCGAGGCGCTGAACCGGGCGGCCTCCGACGGCATCACCGACCCGCACCAGCTCCAGCAGATCGTCCGGCGCACCGTGGGGCGGTGGGTGAACGACGCGTACCGGCGCCGGCCCATGATCGTGCCCACCGTCGTCGAGGTCTGATCCCCGCTCCACCGACGCCCGCCCGCACCCCGTGTGCCGGCGGGCGTCGTCGTGGGCCCGTCGGCTCAGGCCAGCAGCGCGTTCAGCTCGAGCACGTTGACCGGCCCGTCGATCCCGACGACCAGCGCCCCGATGGTCTCCGCGTCGACCACGCCCGGCACGAAGATGCCGTCCCGCGCCCGCCGTCCGGCGGGTTCGGACCTCACCCGTGAGCCCCGCCCGGCCGGTCAGGGCAGCTCGGCCACGGCATCGGCGTACGCGACGCCGGTGTCGACGGCCGCGTCGAGCAGGACCGTGAGCTGGGCCGGGGCCACCCCGTGCGCCAGGTCGGTGCTGACGTCGCCGGCCAGCACCAGCTCGCCCCCGAGTTCGTGCACGTACGCCTTCGGCAGCAGCCGGTCGTGGTTCCACGCGTTGCAGAACGCGTACGCCTCGGCGAGCCGGTCGGCCGGCAGCCGGCGGCTCGCCACCGCGCGCGCCCGGAGGATCTCGCCCCGCTCACCGGCCCGGCGGAACTGGATGAGCGCCTCGCCCCACCGGCCGACCACGGTGCCGTCGGCGTCCACGGCGTAGTGGTCCCCGCGCCGGTCCAGGGCGGCCGTGATCATCTCCACGCTCAGCGGACGTGGCTCCCCGTCGGCCGGCGGGCCGTCGTCGGCCGGGTCGCCCGGGTCGTCGTCGGGCGCGTCGTCGGGCGGCAGCGGCACGGGTGCGGCGAGCGGCCGCTCGGCCAGCCAGGACGCGATCCGGCCGGACTGGTGGCCGGTGCCGTTGCGGGCGTCGAAGCTGCCGGCCAGCGCGGTGGCCAACCCGAGCAGGGTGGTGCCGAGCGTGGCCACGTCGAGGTCGGCGGCCGGCCGGTCGCCGTACCCGGGTCGGTGCACCGTCCGAGCCCCCAGCCCTGCCTCGACGGCGAGCGCGCAGACCAGCGCCCCGGCGGCGGCGAACTCCATCGCGGACAGGTCGTCGTGCGGCCGGTCCAGCCGGGGCAGCTGCTCGGCCAGGACGTCCAGCCCCCGGGCGGGGTGCCCGCCCAGCGCGCACCACCGCAGGTGCGCGGCGAGGTACGGGAAGGCGGCCTGCTCCCGCCGGTGCCGCCGGTACGCCCGCACGTGTGCCTCGGCCGCCCGCTCCGGCTCCCCGGCGCGCAGCCAGGGCAGCAGCCCGGCGGCAAGCGCCCGCTCGGGTTGCTCGGTGCAGCCGCCCGTGTCGGCCGGCGCCTCCGCCAGCGCGTCCAGCGCGGCCCGGTGGTCGCCCCATCCGGCGAGCAGTTCCGCCCGCCGGGCCGGCGCGCAGCCGGGGCAGCCGCCGGCCGGCCCTGCCCCGGCCGCCGACCAGCGGTCGAACCACCGCCGGGCGGCCGGCTCGTCGCCGAGGTGGTCGGCGATCCGGCAGCGCAGCTCGGCGACCACCGCCGCGTCCCCGCCCGACCCGCCGGCGCGACTGTCGCCCGTGGCGTCCGCCGGGGCGCCGCCGTGGCCCGTGGCGTCCGCCGGGGCGGCAGCGTGGCCCGTGGCGCCCACCGGGGCGGCGCCGCCGGAGCCTGTCCCGCCCGCCGGATCGGCTGCGTCGCCGACGTCCGGCGGGACGGGGGAGCGGGCGGCGGCCCGGGCGGCGAGATCGTCCAGCATGGCCCGGGCCTGGTCCAGCCCGACCCGGGGGCTGCCGAGCAGGGCCTCCACGGCGTACCGCTGGTAGCGCAGCAGCAGCGCGGCGTCCGGGCCGGGCAGCAGGTCGGGGCGACGGTCGACGGCGGCGAGGCAGCGGCGCACCGGCTCGACCAGCCGCCACCGCTCCCCGTGCAGCAGACAGCCCTCGATCAGCGCGAACCGGGCCTCCACCGCGGACCGGTCGTCGCCGGTGGCGTCGGCGTGCGCGGCGATCCGTTCCAGCTCCGCGCTGCGGGCCTCGCCGTCGGGCGCGTCGCGGGCGTCGGCGAGGGCCTCGGCCAGCGCCGGGTCCCGGTGCCCGCCCCCGCGCCGCCGCCCGCCCCACCGGCTGGTCGGCCCGAAGAGGTCCAGCCCGCGAGGGGCCGGCTCCCCGCCCCGGCCCGTCACGCCACGACCCCGCCGGGCAGCCGGGCGACCTCGGTGGCGAGCTGGCAGCCGGTGGCGATGCCGCAGTCGAGCAACTGGTCGAGCTGGTGCGGGGTGACCCCGCGCTCGAGGTCGGTGATGACCTCGCCGCAGACCCGGGCCCGCCCGTCGTCCTCGACGTGCACGAACGCCTTCGGCCAGAGCCGGTCGTGGTTCCACGCGTTGCAGAAGGCGTGCAGCGCCGGCACGTACTCGATCGGGAACGTCGGCGCGGCCAGGGTGCGGACCTGGAGCAGCTCACCGGCGGCGCCCGGCCGCAGGAACCAGATCAGGCTGTCGGCCCAGCGGCCGACCAGGTCGCCGTCCGCGTCGGCCTGGACCACGTATCCCCGGCTGCGCAGCACGGCGGCGATCAGCTCACCGGTCAGCGGTCGCAGCGCCGCCGGGTGTCCGGCCAGGGGGCCGTCCGGACCGTCCTCGATTCCCGGCGACGCCATCGGGCATCCCTTCTGAGGCAGATATCACGTGAAGCGGCGCGGTTCGCGCTGCGACGCGCGGACACGACCCGGAAAAGCGGCGATCTGCCGGGTCACGCCGTTAAGTTGATGCTATGGCGGGCCGTACCTCTCAGGCGAGTCGGCGGCGCGGCGCGTCGCCGCGTGGCACCACGAACAGCCGTGCCCGCCAGCCGGCGAAGAAGACCGCCCGGGCGGCCCCCCGGCGGCGGCCCGCGGCGCGGCCGAGCCCGGGGCTCCTCGTCGGACGTGCGGTCGGCGCACTGTGGATGGGGCTGGCGCACGGCGTCGGCTGGGCGTTCCGTGCCGCCGGCCGGCAGGCCGCCTCGGCCCGCGGGCTCGACCCGGAGCACCGCCGCGACGGCGCGGGGCTGCTGGTCTTCGGTCTCGCCCTGCTCAGCGCGGTGGCCATCTGGTTCTCCGGCGCCGGCCCGGTCGGCGAGCAGCTGGCCGACACCGTCCGGCTCTTCCTCGGCGCGATCGCCATCGTGGTGCCGGTGCTGCTGATGATCGGGGCCTGGCGCCTCATGCGCGAGCCCGGCGACCCGGAGCACCGCGGCCGGGGGCTGGTCGGCTGGGGCTCGATGCTGGTCGCCACCGCCGCGATGCTGCACATCGGGCAGAACCCGGTCGACGCGGTCCAGCGCGACTTCGCCGGCGGCCTGGTCGGCGCGGGCGTGGGCAGCCTGCTGGAGCGGGCCGTCACCGCCTGGGTCGCCGTGCCGCTGTTGATCCTGCTGTTGGTCTTCGGCCTGCTGGTGGTCACCGCGACGCCGATCAACAAGATCCCGGAGCGGCTCGGCCTGCTCGCCGGCACCCTGGTCGCCCCGTCGGCCGAGGAGGAGACGGACGAGGCGCCCGCGAAGCCCGCCCGCAAGCGCGCGACGAAGCGGGCGGCGCCGCCGCCGGTCGACCCGGCGGAGTTCGACGACGAACTCGACGGGGCGGACCTCCAGGAAACCCTCGTGCTGCCCCGCAAGCGTCCCGGCAAGGTTCCGGCCAGCCGCAAGCCGGTCGAGCCGCCGGAGCACTCGCCCGCACCGACCCGGGCCGAGCAGCTCGCGCTGACCGGGCTGGCCGGCGACTACACCCTGCCGCCGGCGAACATGCTCAGCAGCGGCGCGGCCCCGAAGAGCCGGAGCAGGGCCAACGACGAGGTGATCGCCGCGCTCACCGGCGTCTTCGAGCAGTTCGACGTGGACGCCGCCGTCACCGGCTTCACCCGCGGGCCGACCGTCACCCGCTACGAGGTGGAGCTGGGCCCGGGCGTCAAGGTCGAGCGGATCACCCAGCTCTCCCGCAACATCGCGTACGCGGTGAAGTCGCCCGACGTGCGGATCCTCAGCCCGATCCCGGGCAAGAGCGCGGTCGGCGTGGAGATCCCGAACACCGACCCGGAGAACGTGGCGCTCGGCGACGTGCTGCGCTCGCGGGCCGCCACCGGCGACCACCACCCGATGGTGGTGGCGCTCGGCAAGGACATCGAGGGCGGCTACGTGGTGGCCAACCTCGCCAAGATGCCGCACATCCTGATCGCCGGCGCGACCGGCGCGGGCAAGTCGTCCTGCCTGAACTCGCTGCTGGTGTCCATTCTCACCCGGGCCACGCCGGACGAGGTGCGGCTGCTGCTGATCGACCCGAAGCGGGTCGAGATGACCGGTTACGAGGGCATCCCGCACCTGGTCACGCCGATCGTGACCAACGCCAAGAAGGCGGCCGACTCGCTGGAGTGGGTCGTCCGCGAGATGGACATGCGCTACGACGACCTCGCCGCCAACGGGGTCCGGCACATCGACGACTTCAACCGCAAGGTGCGCAACGGCGAAATCAAGGCCCCGCCGGGCAGCGAGCGGGAGATGCGCCCGTACCCGTACCTGCTGGTGATCGTGGACGAGCTGGCCGACCTGATGATGGTCGCCCCGCGCGACGTGGAGGACTCGGTCGTCCGGATCACCCAGCTCGCCCGGGCCGCCGGCATCCACCTGGTGCTGGCCACCCAGCGCCCCTCGGTCGACGTGGTCACCGGCCTGATCAAGGCGAACGTGCCGTCCCGGCTGGCGTTCGCCACCTCCTCCCTGGCCGACTCGCGGGTCATCCTCGACCAGCCGGGCGCGGAGAAGCTGCTCGGCCGCGGTGACGGTCTCTTCCTGCCGATGGGCGCCTCGAAGCCCATCCGGATCCAGGGCGCCTGGGTGACCGAGCGCGAGATCGCCGACGTGGTGAAGTTCTGCAAGGACCAGCGCGAGCCGGAGTTCCGCCCCGACGTGCTCGCCGCGCCGGACAGCGGCAAGAAGAAGATCGACGAGGACATCGGCGACGACCTCGACCTGCTGGTGCAGGCCGTCGAGCTGGTGGTCACCTCGCAGTTCGGCTCGACCTCCATGCTGCAGCGCAAGCTGCGGGTCGGCTTCGCCAAGGCGGGCCGGCTGATGGACCTGATGGAGACCCGGGGCGTGGTCGGGCCGTCGGAGGGTTCCAAGGCCCGCGACGTGCTGGTCAAGCCCGACGAGCTGGAGGAGGTCCTGGTCGGCCTGCGCGGCGGCGAGGAGTGACGCCGACCGGGCGCCGACACGTTGCCTGCTCCCGCGTCTCGCCCCGGCCGGCCGGGCCGGACGCGGACGGGCCCGCCGGAAGCCGGCGGACCCGTCCGTGGGGGAACGGCGGTCAGGAGTTGTAGAGGGCGGCGCCGATGACCATGCCGATGATCGCGCCGGCCACGCTGGCGACGGCGGCGTACCAGCCGAGCGGCTTGTCGCCGAGCACGGCGCCGACGATCCCGAGGATCAGGCCGACGAGGCCGAACAGCGGCGGCAGGAACAGGATCGCGATGACCGCGAAGACGAAGCCCAGGATGGTGCAGATGCGGGCGGCGCCGCTGCGCGGGCGGGCGGTGGTGTGCATGTCGGCCATGTCTGCCTCCGGTGGGTGAGAGCCTGCGTTGCCAGGCCGACCTCTACCCACTGTGGCCGTTCGTCACGCCTCGGACCCGCCCGCCGCCCCCCGGTGCGGACCGGGTCGCCCTCCAGCGGACCGGGTCGCCCTCCAGCGGACCGGGTCGCCCTCTGGCGGGCCGCGCCGCCCGGTTCGCGGGCCGCGCCCGTGCGGTCCTCAGTGGAAGATCTTCAGGCCCACGATGCCGGCGATCACCAGCAGGAGGCAGGCGATCCGGGGCAGGTTGGCCGGCTCGTTCAGCGCGAGCATCCCGACCAGGGCGGTGCCGACCGTCCCGATGCCGACCCAGACGGCGTAGCCGGTGCCGACGGGGATCTCGCGCAGCGCGTACCCCAGCCCGGCCATGCTGAGCACCAGCGTCACCACGAAGACCGCCGACGGGACGGGACGGCTGAAGCCGGCGCTGCGGTCGAGGGCGATCGCCCACGCCGTCTCGAGGAGTCCAGAGATCACCAGCACGATCCAGGCCATTGAAGATCACCTCTGCGGTTGCGCCCGGACCTCCGGGACCGGGACGAGTCGGGTCTGCACGTCACGCGGGCGTCTTGGCCTGACCGGGTACGCCCACCACTCGTCCGGGACGGCCGTGGCCGTCAGGACCGACGCTAGCACCGACCGGGACGTGCCGGAGAAGGGTGGTGAGCCCCGCCACCCCTCGTTGACCTTAACTTGACTTCAACTTGCAATATGGGCGCATGCCGCTGCTCTTCTCCGACGCCGAGGTCACCGCCGCGCTGGACGCCCCCACCACGGTGGCGGCCATGCGGGACGCCCTGCTCGCCGCGTACGCCGGCCGCCTGGTGGCCCCGCCCCGGGCCGCCGCGCCGCTGGGTGGGGGGCGGATGGTGCTCACCGCCGGGCACCTCACCGGCGAGTGGTACGGCTTCCGCTCGTACGACACGTTCGGGCACCCGGAGAGCGAGCAGGTGGTGGTGCTGCACGACGGGCGTACGGGGGCGGTCCGGGCGGTGGCGGTCGGGGAGGAGCTGGGCTCCCGCCGCACCGGCGGGCTCGGCGGGGCCGCCGTGGACGCCCTGGCCCGCCCGGACGCCGCCACCCTGGGCGTGGTCGGCTCGGGCCGGCAGGCGTGGACGCAGGTCTGGGCGGCGGCCGCGGTCCGCCCGCTGCGCGAGGTCACGGTGCACAGCCGCTCCGCCGTCCGGCGAGAGGCGTTCGCCGCCCGGGTGCGCGCCGAGCTGGGCGTGCCGGCGCGCGCCGTGGAGTCGGCGCGGGCCGCCGTGGCCGACCGTGACGTCGTGGTGCTCGCCACCACCAGCGTCACCCCGGTGCTCGACGCCGCCGACCTCGCTCCCGGCACCCACGTCAACACGGTCGGCTTCAAGCAGGTCGACCGGCACGAGTTCGGCCCCGACCTGCTGGACGCCGCCGATCTGCTGGTCACCGACTCGCCGGCGCAGGCCGCCGCGTACGACCCGCCGATGCTCGCGGCGCTGCCGGCGTACGCCGGGCGGCTGCGCGACCTGGGCGGGGTGCTGGCCGGCGCGGTGCCGGGCCGGACCGACGCGGACCAGGTCTCGGTCTTCTGCTCGACCGGCCTGGCCGGCACCGAGGTGTTCCTGCTCGACCGCCTGGTCCGGGTCGGCGCGGCGACCGTCTGACCGGCGTGGCGTCCGTTACCCCCGCCCCGCCTGGAGGGTCAGGAGGGGCCCTTGCCCCACCGGGCGCGTCAACGGGTGCCCTCCTCGCAGGGCGGGCGTGCGTGGGGGATCGCGGACGGCCCGGTACCCTCGGATGGTGTCTGCCACCTCCCCTTCCGACAACTCCGACGGCCGCCGCGTCGCCCTGCTGACGCTGGGCTGCGCCCGCAACGAGGTCGACTCGGAGGAGTTGGCCGCCCGGCTGCACGCCGAGGGCTGGCAGGTCACCACCGACGGCGAGGGCGCCGACGTGGTGGTCGTGAACACCTGCGGCTTCGTGGAGAAGGCGAAGCAGGACTCCATCCAGACCCTGCTGGCCGCCGCCGACACCGGCGCGAAGGTGGTCGCGGCCGGCTGCATGGCCGAGCGGTACGGCCGTGAGCTGGCCGACAGCCTCCCCGAGGCGCAGGCCGTGCTCAGCTTCGACGACTACCCGGACATCGCCGCCCGGCTGGACGCCGTGGTCGCCGGCGAGGCGATCCACGCGCACACCCCGCGCGACCGCCGCGAGCTGCTCCCGCTGACCCCGGTCTCCCGCCGGGACAGCGCGGTGTCGCTGCCCGGCCACGGCACCCCCGCCCGGGGCGTCACCGAGACCGACGAGCACACCCCGGCGCACCTGCGCCAGGTGCTGCGCCGCCGGCTCGACACCGGTCCGGTCGCCTCGCTGAAGCTCGCCAGCGGCTGCGACCGGCGCTGCGCGTTCTGCGCCATCCCCGCCTTCCGCGGCGCCTTCGTCTCGCGTACGCCGGACGAGCTGCTCGCCGAGGCGGAGTGGCTGGCCAAGACCGGCGTCCGCGAGCTGGTGCTGGTCAGCGAGAACTCGACCTCCTACGGCAAGGACCTGGGCGATCCCCGGGCCCTGGAGAAGCTGCTGCCGCAGCTCGCCGCGATCGACGGCATCGTCCGGGTGCGGGCGAGCTACCTCCAGCCGGCCGAGACCCGGCCCGGCCTGGTCGAGGCGATCGCCACCACGCCCGGCGTGGCCCCGTACTTCGACCTGTCGTTCCAGCACTCCAGCGAGCCGGTGCTGCGCCGGATGCGCCGCTTCGGCTCCACCGACCGGTTCCTGGAGCTGCTGGCGAGCGCCCGCGCCCTGGCCCCGGAGGCGGGCGCGCGGAGCAACTTCATCGTCGGCTTCCCCGGCGAGACCCGCGCCGACTACCAGGAGCTGGTCCGCTTCCTGACCGAGGCGCGGCTCGACGCGATCGGCGTGTTCGACTACAGCGACGAGGACGGCACCGAGGCCGCCGGGCTGCCCGGCAAGGTCTCCGCCGCCACCGTCAAGCGCCGGTACGACCGGCTCGCCGCGCTCGCCGACGAGCTCTGCTCGCAGCGGGCCGAGGAGCGGCTCGGCTCCACCGTCGAGGTGCTGGTCGACTCGGTCGCCGACGGCGTGGTCGAGGGGCGGGCGGCCCACCAGGCCCCCGAGGTCGACGGCTCGACCACCCTCGTCGCGCCGTCCGGCGGCGGGGTGGACCTCGCCGCGCTGCGCCCGGGCGACCTGGTGCGGGCGACGGTGACGGGCACCGAAGGGGTGGACCTCGTCGCGGTCCCGGATGAGATGATCTCGGCTGCGCCCGGCGCGGCACGGTGACGGCGGGCCCGGACAGAGCGGGGGAGCCACGTGGTGGGGTGCCAGGTGCGCCACGGCGGCCGGAGCGGGTGGCGGCGGTGACCGGGGCGACGGATTCCACGCCGGCGCCGGTGGTGGCCCGGGTGCCCGTGCTGAACGCGGCGAACGCGCTCACCGCGCTGCGGCTGGTCCTGGTACCGATCTTCGGCGCATCCCTGGTCGTCTCGGGGATGACCCACGCCGGCTGGCAGATGGCCGCCTGCCTGATCTTCGCCGTCGCCTCGGTGACCGACCTGGTCGACGGCTGGATCGCCCGCCGCTTCGCCCTGGTCACCTCGGTCGGCAAGGTCGCCGACCCGATCGCCGACAAGGCGCTCACCGGCGCCGCGCTGCTGTTGCTCTCCTGGTACGACCGGCTGCCCTGGTGGGTGACCACGGTGATCCTCGCCCGCGAGCTGGGCATCACCGCGCTGCGCTTCTGGGTGATCCGGCACGGGGTGATCGCGGCCAGCCGGGGCGGCAAGATCAAGACCGCGCTCCAGATCCTCGCGATCACCTGGTACCTGTGGCCGATGCCGGCCGCCCTCGCCGCCGTCGGGCCGTGGATCATGGCCGCGGCGGTCGGGGTCACGGTGGTCACCGGTTTCGACTACGTCGCCCAGGCCCTGCGCCTGCGCCGGCCCGCCTCCTGACCCGGGCTCCCGGCCGGGCGGCGGGCCGGGGATCCATGCCGCCCTCCCTGTGATCCTGTCGGCTCGGGGAGGATGAGTAGGCCGGGCGGGGCGGGGGAAGGATCTGGGACATGGAGAGTGACGCGGCCGGCGCGCGGCCGGTGGGCAGCCCGGCGGCGGGCGTGGTGCACAGTCTGGCGGAGCGCCACGAGACCCTGGCCACGGTGGAGTCGCTGACCGGGGGGCTGCTGGCCGCCTCGATCGTGGAGATCGCCGGGGTGAGCGGCATCTTCCGGGGCGGGCTGGTGGTCTACGCCACCGAGCTGAAGTCGCAGCTCGCCGGCGTAGCGGAGGATCTGCTGGCCGACCGCGGGCCCGTCGACCCGGATGTGGCGGTGGCCCTCGCGGAGGGCGGGCGGCGGCGCTGCGGAGCCGACTGGGGCCTGGCCACGACCGGGGTGGCCGGCCCGGAGCCGCAGGACGGCAAGCCGGTCGGGCTGGTCTACGTGGCGGTGGCCGGGCCCGCCGGGGCCGACGTCCGGCAGCTCGACCTGGACGGTGGCCGCGACCACATCCGCTCCGCGGCGGTCGTCGAGGCGCTGCGGCTGCTCGTCGAGCGGATCCACCGCGCCGACGCGGGCGAGGCCGAAGCCGGGCGGACCGACACCGCCGCCGCCGGGCGGCGCTGAGCCGACCCGCGGGCCGAGCCGGGCCGGGCCGGGCCCCGCAAGCCGGGCCGAGCCGGGCCGGGCCGGGCCCCGCAAGCCGGGCCGACCCCCCCGCGACGGGGCCCCGTCCCACGACGAGCCGATCCCACAGGCTGAGCAGACTCCGCAATCCGAGAGGCGGGGCGGGATGTCGGCGGGGCCGGCAACGGGTACCGTTGCGGAAAGGCTCCGACGGTCGGAGCCGGCACGACGTGCCGGACGGCCGCGCGAAACAGTGGTGTCCCTCAGGGGAGGTGCGAATGGTCCTGCTACGCCGGGTTATCGGTGACGCACTACGGGCGCGCCGGCAGGGGCAGCATCGCACCCTGCGCGAGGTCTCCTCCGCCGCCAACGTCAGCCTGGGCTATCTCTCCGAGATCGAGCGCGGCCAGAAGGAGCCGTCCAGCGAGCTGCTGGCGGCGATCTGCGACGCGCTGGGCGCGCGCCTGTCCGAGCTGCTGCGCGAGGTCAGCGACACGGTCGCGCTCGCCGAGCAGATGCCGGGCGTGCTCGTGCCCGTGCAGGACGAGACCGTTGACACCACCGGGGTGACCACGGTGCGCAAGGCCACCGGCCGGGGCGTGCACCAGGTCAGCTCCGACGGCAAGGTCGCCGTCCAGGTCCGCCAGGATTCGCCGCTGAAGGCCACGCTGCGCACCTCCCGCGTCCGCGGGGGCGACCGCGACGTGGTCTGCGCCGCCTGACCCACCCCACCCTCACCCCCGTCCGCGTCCCATGGTCGCGGTGGCGACCGCCGCGTAGGGTTGATCGCGGACGGCGTCGGCGCTCGCTTCGCTGGCCGGTACGGATGCCCGGGTGGCGTCCGGCTGGGACGATGGAGCCACTGCCGCGCCGCAACCGGCCGGGCCCGCCCGGCCCGGTCGAGGCGGAGCGACGCTAGTGAGGGGATACCGCGGAGATGGCTAACCCGTTCGTCAAGGGTTGGAAGTACCTGATGGCGCTGTTCGGCGCCAGGATCGACGAGCACGCCGATCCCAAGGTGCAGATCCAGCAGGCCATCGAGGAGGCCCAGCGCCAGCACCAGGCGCTCGTCCAGCAGGCCGCCGCGGTGATCGGCAACCAGCGGCAGCTGGAGATGAAGCTGTCCCGCCAGATGTCGGAGGTCGAGCGGCTCCAGGCCAACGCGCGCCAGGCCCTCGTCCTCGCCGACCAGGCCCGCGCCAAGGGCGACGAGGCCGAGGCCAACCGCTACGAGCACTCCGCGCAGACCCTGGCCACCCAACTGGTCTCCGCCGAGCAGGCCACCGAGGACCTGAAGACCCTGCACGACCAGGCGCTGGGCGCCGCCGCCCAGGCCCGCCGGGCGGTCGAGAACAACTCGATGATCCTCCAGCAGAAGCTCGCCGAGCGCACCAAGCTGCTCAGCCAGCTGGAGCAGGCCAAGATGCAGGAGAGCGTGGCCCGCTCGCTGGAGTCGATGTCGGCGCTGACCGCGCCCGCCAGCACCCCCTCGCTCGACGAGGTGCGCGACCGGATCGAGCAGCGGTACGCCACCGCGATGGGCCGCGCCGAGCTGGCCGGCAACTCCGTCGAGGGCCGGATGCTGGAGATCCAGAAGGCGACCCTCGACTCGGCCGGCTCCGCCCGGTTGGAGCAGATCCGGTCGAGCATGGCCGGTGAGCAGCTCGGCGGCAGGCAGGAACGACCGCCCGTCGCGCGTACGGAGCCCGCCGCGCCGGCCGCCGACCCGGCCGCCGCCGCCCGGCTGGACGAGATCCGGGCCAGCATGGGCCGGGAACGCGGCACCGGGGACACCACCGCCGCCGGCTGAGGCCGGTCAGGTCGAGGAGGCAGCAGAGGTGGCAGACGAGCGCACGCGGTACTTCCGGCGCCTGAGTCGGTTGCGGCGGTCCGCCCGCCGGTGGAGCGTCACGGCAGGGGGCCTCGGCGGCGCGGCCGCCGTGCTGACCCCGTACGCCGGGCTCGGGCTGCCCGACGCGGCCTGGGCGGCCGGAGCGGGCGGGGCGCTGGTGCTCGCCGCCTGGCGCTGGGTCGACCTGCGCGCGCTGGCCGCCCAGCCGGCGCCGCCCGCGCTCGACCCGGCCGAGGCCGCCGCCCGGTCACGCGCCCGCCTTGTCGCCGCCGTGGAGCGGCTCCCCGCCGGCCCCGGCGTGCTGGCCGAGGTGCGCCGGGTGCGCTCCCGGGTGGCGCTGCGCGGCACCAGCGCCGCCGAGCCGTGGGCCCGGCTGGACCGGGCCGCCCTCACCCTCGCCGGGATGGCCGGCCGGCTGACCGGGCTGGCCGGGCCCGCCGTGTCGGAGGCGGCCGACGCCGACCGCTCGCTGCGGGGCCTCGCCGGTCGGGTGGCCAGTGTCGAACGCGCGCTGCGGCTCGCCCCCGCTGACGCCCGACCGCCGCTGGCCGAGGCGCACCGGGCGTTGGCCGGCCAACTGGAGCAGGGCGTCGCGGCGTACGAGCGGCTGGTCGTGGCCGCCGCCGGCTACGTCGCCGAGGACGCGCGTCCCGACGGCGACCACCCGGCCGCCTCCCGCCTGACCGAGGCGACCGACCTGCTGCACGGGGTCGCCTCGGCGCTGGCCGAGCTGCGCGGTGCCGGCGCGCCGCTGCGCACTCCCTGATCAGGGCGGCGTCGTGACCGGCACCGGGCCGGTGAACGGGGAGCTGCCGACGACGTTGAACGACCGGATGCGGTAGTGGTAGGTGACGCCCCGCGCCAGGCCGGTGTTGGTGAAGCCGCGGCCGGTGACGGTGAAGGTCGACACCTCCCGGCTGAACGCCGGGTCCAGCGCCCGCTGCACGATGAACCCGGCCCCCGGCCCGGCGGGGGTGCTCGACGACCAGTCGAGGATCACCGTCGCCGTGTCGGGCCCGGGCGCCGTGGCGGTGGCGGTCACGCCCGTGGGCAGGCCCGGGGCCGGCGGCGTGGTCGCCCGGGCCACCGTCGACCAGGGTGACGCGGCCCCGAGATAGGTGGTCCGCACCCGGTAGTAGTACGTGGTGTCCGGGGCGACCGCCGCGTCGAGGTGGTTGTCGCCGACCCCGATCGCGGTGGTGCCCGGCCCGCTGGTGAAGGTCGGGTTGGTGGCCCGCTGCACGTCGATGCCGGTGGCGAAGGAACGGTTGGTCCAGCGCAGCGCGATCCGCAGCGGAGCGGCCGGCGGGATCGCCGCGGTCAGCCCCGCCGGCGCGACGAGCTGCACCGACGCCGGCACGCTGTTGGACCAGGTGGAGCAGCTCACCGCGTTCTCCGCCCGGATCCGGTAGTGGTAGGTCACCCCGGGGGTGACGGTGGCGTCGGTGTAGCGGCTCGCCGTGGCCGCCACGGTGATCGCGGTCAGCCCCTGCGTGAAGGTCGCGTCGGTGGCCCGTTGGAGCAGGTGGCTGGTGGCCGCCGGGCGGCTGCCGTTGCCCGTCCAGGCCAGCGCGATCGCCGGCAGCGCGGTCGCCGAGCCCGGGGCCGGCGTCGCGGTCAGCCCGGTCGGCGCCCTGGGCGAGACCCGCAGCACCAGGGGCCGGGTCATGCCCTGGTCGCGGTGCCCGGCGAGCTGGCTGTGCCAGTGGTACTCCCAGCCCAGGTTGACGAGCTGGTTCACCACCAGCGACGGCCGGCCGTCGACCGGGCTGACCGGGGTCGAGCCGGTCCGGGCGCCGGCCGGCCGGGCCGGGTCGAGCAGCCGTACGCTGTCGCCGATCTTGAACGGCAGGGGCGGCGCGACGGGCCGCAGGGCGACGATCACGTCCTCACGTGGGTCGACCCGGACCACCTGCTTCCAGCCCCGCTCGGCGGGGTGCGGCGGGCGGGCGGCGCCGTCCCAGCCGACCCGGTTGACCAGTTGGACGTCGCAGCCGGCGAACCGCACCGGCTGGGTCTGCCGGCTGTTGCCGCGGATGCGCCAGAGCTGGGTGCCGTCGGCGGGCGCGCCCACTGTGACGGCCGGATCGCTGACGTGCAGCACCTCGGTGGCCGGATCGGTCGGGCCGAGCGGCAGGGTGGCAGGGGCGAGCGGCCCGGCGTGCGGGTGCCCGACGCCCAGCCGGCCGACGAGCCGGCCGTGCTCCGGTTCGAAGACCTGCTGCACCGCCTTCACCTGCAACGGGAGGAGCACCGGGGCGGCACCGGCGGTCGGCACGAAGCTGACCGTGGTGGCGTGCACCGGGACGACCGTTCCCCGGCCGGTGCGGGTGCCGAACGCCGCGTCGTACGCCGCCTGCGGCACGATCGGCGGGCGCTGGCTGGCCGCGTACGCGCGGGGCAGGCGGTCCCGCAGCCGGGCCAGGTCGTACGGCGGCGCCGGGGTGCCGGCGACCCGGAACTGGAGCAGCGTGCGGGTGTTCGGGCCGTACCCGGGGCGGGTCGGCGGCGGGCCGCCCTCGGCGGTGCGGTCCGGGGCGCCCGTGTGGTGGTCGGCGCGCGGGTCGAAGCCGGGCAGCGGGGCGGGGCAGTCGTTGTAGAGGATCACCGTGCCGCCCGGCGGCACGGTCGAGAAGTCGACCAGCACGTCGGCCACCTCGCCCGGGGCGAGCAGCAGCGCGTGCGAGTCGACGTTGAGCACCGTCGGGTCCCGGCGGTCGTACCGGTAGCCGATCGGCTGGTTGGGCACGACCACCGGCGCGGGGAGCAGGCCGCCCTCGTTGCCGATCTGGACCAGCTCCGGGCCGGCGGCGCGCGGGTCCGGGACCCCGCCCTCGCGCCCGTCCGTCGGCCAACCCGCCGGACGGTCCGGCGCGCGGACCGCCTCCACCATCGGCACCTCGCCGGCGTCCGCGTCGGCCAGGTCGCCCTCCGGGTCCCACATCGGGCCGTCGGAGCAGGCCCGGTAGAGCTGGAGGTTCAGGCCGCGGTCCAGGCAGGCGTTGAGGATCCGGAAGCGGTACGTCCGCGGCGTGACCTCCAGGTACGGGTACGCGATCCCGTTGACCAGCATGGTGTCGCCGAACGCGTCCGGCACCGCCGACGGGTGCGGGACGCCGGGCGTCAGCGGCGGCTCCTCCGGGTCCGTGACCGGGTCGTGGTGCGGGTTCGGCACCGGGCCGGCGTCGGGCGTCCCGGGGTGCTCCCGTGGCCCGGGCTCGTCGGCCGTACGCGACCACGGGCCGTAGTCCCACCGGCCGGTCGGGTTCGTCCCGTCGGCCCGGTGCGGGTTCTGCCGGGGCTGGTAGACGTGCGGGTGCCAGAGGCTGCCCCGGGAGCCCCAGCGGTCCCGGTCCCAGGTCGGGTCCTCCCCGGCGAGCTGGGTGTCGTCCGGCACGAACGTCTTGTCCTCGATCACCAGCGGGAGCTGGTCGGCGGGCAGCACGCCGTCGGCGACGAGTTCCTCCTCGGCCGGGTCGGTGAGCAGGTAGAGCGCGAGCTGCCCGGAGTAGACGGTCAGCCGGGCCAGGCCGACGGTGTTGTCGTGGAACCAGCACAGCCGCCCGCTCTGCTCGTTCGGGTAGTAGAGCGTGGTGGCGCCCGCGCCGGGCGGCGGCATGTCGGGAACGTGGGTCAGGCCGATCCCGTTCGGGTACGGGGTGATCTCGCCCGCCGGGGTCACCCACTGCCAGGGGTTGCCGGCGCTGATCCACCCGGTGTGCGCGCCCGCGAGGCGCAGCACCGCCCGGTTCTGCGGGTAGGGCGCGGGACCGTCGAGCGGGCCCGTCCCCGCGCCCGCCACCGTCGCGTCGACCGGCAGGAAGAGCTCCCCGGCCCGGCCGGTGGGGAGGTGGTTGATGAACTTGACCCGGACCGGGCGGCCCCGGCGGGCCAGGATGACCGGGCCGAGGTGCCAGGGGCGCCCCGCCGGCACGACCGTGTTGTGCCCGTTGGCGTCCGTGCCGAGGTTGAGCTGGCGGTAGCCGCGCAGCCGGGTCGCCGGCAGGTCCCGGTGCAGCCGCTGCGCGTACTGCTCCAGGACGATCTCGTAGTAGTCGCAGCCCGGGTAGCTGATGGTGTCGGGCACCGCCACGGGGAGGTGGCCGCCCAGCTGGGTGCGGCCGCGTGTGCCGAGGCCGGGCAGCGCGTCGACGAACTTGCGGATGCCGGTGCCGGGCACCACCCGGCCGTCGGACCCGACGACCGGCAGCGGGCTGCGGGCGTAGTTCGGCACCGGGCCGAAGCAGCGCGGCACGGCCGCCGGGTCGAGGCTGGCCGGCACCACGACCGGCTCCTCCACACGCCGGGCCGCCGGGACCGGCCCCGCCGGCCGGGACCCGGCGGTGGCGCCGTTCCCGGGGCGGGGCATCGCCCGCTCCCACGGGATCCGGAGTTTGCGGAACAGGTCCATGGCTCTCCCCGGTGTCCGGGCGCGCGGCCCGCCACGGCGGCGTGGCGGCCCGGTCGCGCGTCGCTGACGATGCGTGAGGAGTCAACCGCAGCATGCGACGCGACGGCGGGAGTTAGGAAGTACCCAATCGTCCGTATCTGTGGCGGGGACGCGACTTTCCCGCCGCACCGGCGGAGTGTCCCGCCCGACACGCCGACCCCACGTCGGTCGACCGGTGACGGAGGGCGGCCGACGCGGCCCCCGGGGTCGTCAGCCGGCCGGGCGTTCGGGCTGGCAGACGGGGCACCAGTAGGTGACCCGCTCGCCCAGCTCCTCCTTGCGGATCGCGGTGCCGCACCGGCGGCAGGGCTGGGCACGCCGCCCGTAGACGTAGCTGGTCTGCCCCCGGTGCAGCGACCCGGTGGTGCTCTGCGTCCAGCGGCCCCGGTTGGCGGCGAGCAGCTTCTGCGCCAGGGCCACGGTGCCGGCGAGATCCGGCACGGCGCGTACCGGCGTCCACGGCGACACGCCGCGCAGGAACAGGATCTCGCACTTGTAGAGGTTGCCGACGCCGGCCAGGTTGCGCTGGTCCAGCAGGGCCTCGCCGATGGTGACGTCCGGGTGGGCGGCCAGCCGGCGTACCGCCTCGGCCGGGTCCCAGTCCGCGCCGAGCAGGTCGGGGCCGAGGTGGCCGACCAGCGAGTCCTCCTCGGCCGTCGGCACCAGCGCCAGCTCGTGCAGGTGGTAGCCGACGGCGACCGCCTGCGGGGCGCGCAGCACCACCCGGATCAGGTGCGCGGGCCGGGCGGTCCACCGTTCCCCCGGCGCGTACGCCCGCCAGGCGCCCTCCATCCGCAGGTGGGAGTGCAGGGTCCAGCACGCCCCGCCGCCATCCGCGGTGGCGCCTCCAGGCGGTGCGTCTCCCGGCGGTGCGTTTCCCGCCGGGGCGGCGAGGCGGAGCAGCAGGTGTTTGCCCCGGCTGGCGGACTCCCGCACCGTCCAGCCGGTGAGGTCGGTCGCGGCGAGCTGGGGCACCCGGAAGTCGCTGCCGGTCAGGCGGGCGCCCGCCAGCGCGCGGTGCAGGACGCGGGCGGTGTTCCAGACGGTGTCGCCTTCGGGCACCCGTCCATTCTCCCTCGCCGCCCGGGACCCGGCGCGGCGGTCACCGGGCCGCGACGCGGCAGGTGGCCTTCGGCCACCCGCAGCAGGTCACCCGGCCGCGACGCGCAGCAGGTCGCCCGGCGTCACCGTGAGCAGGTCGACCGCCCGGCCGCCGTTGACCGCCACGGCGACCAGGCCGGCCGAGTCGGCGTGCACCACCAGCCCGCCCGCCGGGGCGTCCCCGAAGGTGCGACCGTGCACGGCCTCGCGCCCTGCTCCGAACTCGAAGTCCGGCCGCACCCGCACCCGGGCCGGCAGCGGCGCCAGCAGGTCGGCCGGCGCGGCCAGTTGCACGTTGCCGAAGTGGTCCACGGTCAGCACCTCGGCGGTGAAGCCCCCCGGCTCCGGCCGGACGACCGGAGCCGGCAGCCGGACCAGGGTCGCCGGGTCGACGGCCGGGCCGGCCCCGGACAGCGGGGCGCCGAGCGCCAGCCGCGCGGCCACGGGCGCGAAGACGTCCCGGCCGTGGAACGTGCGGGACACCTCGGGCGCGAGCCAGTCCGGCGCGGTCAGCTCGACGGCCGCCGTGACCCCGCCCAGCGCGTCGGCGGCGTCGACGAGCAGGCCGTTGTCCGGCCCCACCAGCAGCCCGCGCGGCGCGGCCAGGGCGACGCCCCGGCGGGCGGTGCCGACGCCGGGGTCGACGACCGCCACGTGCACGCCCTCGGGCAGGTGGGGCACGGTCTGCGCCAGCACCGCCGCGCCCCGGCGCACGTCGGCCGGTGGCACCAGGTGGGTCACGTCGATCACCCGGACGGCCGGCGCGAGCCGGGCGATGACCCCGTGGCAGGCGGCCACGAAGCCGTCGGCGAGACCGTAGTCGGTGGTCAGCGAGATCCAGGGCGTGCGGTCCATGCCGGGCAGGTTAGTCGCCGGCAGTGAGCCGCAGTTCCAGGATCAGCTCGTCGTGCAGCGGGATGCCGTCCTCGCCGACGACCGGGATGCCCGGCTTGAGCCGGCGGGCCCGGTCCACCGCGCCCCGGTCGACGCGCACCAGCCGCAGCCCGCGCCGCTGGTAGAACCGCAGCGCCCGCAGGTTGTCGTTCGTCGTGACGAGCCAGAGCCGGGCCCGGCCCGCCGCCCGGGCCACGTCCGCGGCGGCGGCCAGCAGCGCCGTGCCGACGCCCCCGCCCGGCGTCGCCGCGGCCATGCTGACGACCTCCAGCCCGTCGCCGTCGCCGTGGTGGGCGAGCGCCCCGACGACCGCGCCGGCGCCGTCGACCGCCACCAGCGTGGGCAGCGTACGCAGGTCGTAGCGGGTGTCGTGGACGACGACGTACGGGCCGCCCCACTCGCGTTCGTGCAGCGCGTCGACGGCCGCGCGGTCCCCGGCCCGGGCCGGTCGGACGGTCACCCCGGTCATCGTCGGCTCCCCTCGTCGACCGGCTCGGGAGCCTACCGTCGCCGGTCGGGGCGGGCACCCGGGATTCGGGGCCGACCGGGCGCTGGCGGATATGGGACAGCCGGATGGCCGACCGGCCACTGCCGGGACGGGACCGGGTTGGGCAGACTGCCAGGGGTGACCAACCGCAGCCTGCCCGCCGTCGCGGTGCTCGTGATCGCCGCCGCCCTGACCGCCGCCTGCGGAGACGACGCGGAGGAACCCCCGCGCGCCGCGCCCCCGGCCGCCTCGGCGTCGACGCCGGCCGCCGACGTGCCGTCGGGCCCCACGGCCGTGCCGGGGACGGCCACGACGGCCACCACGCCCGCCGCACCGTCCACCGGCGCGGGTCCAGCCGGGCCGAGCGCCGGCACCACCGAACGCCGCCCCGCCAGCCCGCCGCCGGTGGAGTTGCCCGTCCGGCCGACCGGGACGCCCGGCGCGCGGCAGGTCGTCGACGCGTTCAAGGCGGCCGGGCTGAAGGTGCCGAACCCGCGGGACCGCTCGGTCGACTGCGGGCCGGACGGCCTCGGCCTGGGCTGCTCCGAGCTGATCGCCACCGACGCCGTCACCGTCTACGTCTTCCCGGACGAGTCGAGCGCCAGCGACATCGCCGAGACCTGGGGCCGTCAGTCCTTCCGGCGCGGCACGGTGGTGCTCAACTACCTGGAGGCGAGGACGCCCGCGGCCGACCGAGCCAGGTACGAGAAGGTCCTCACCGGCCTCCGCTGACGCGCCGGGCGGGGCGGGGCGGACGCCGCAGGAGCAGGTCGGCGAAGCCAGCGCCGCGAGCGTCAGCCGCGCAGGCGCAGGCCGCGTGGGGTGGCCCGGAAGCCGGCGGCGGTGAGCGCGTCGCGCAGCGGCGAGGAGCGCACCGCCTCGCCGTCGGCCCGCTCGACCGACATCGCCCCCAGCGCGCCGGAGTGGACCGCGTCGGCGAGCGCCTTGCCGGCCGCCGCCAGCGTCTCGGCGTCGTCGCTGAAGGAGAGGATGGTCCGCCCGCCGCGCTCGACGTACAGCACCAGGTCGCCGGCGACCAGCACCACCAGGGCACCGGCCTTGCGTCCCGCCCGGTGCCCGGTCGCCGGGGCGGCTCCGTCGCCCGAGTCGACCACCCGTTCCGGCCAGGGCAGCGCCGCACCGTACGGGTTGGCCGGGTCCGTCGCGGCGAGCACCAGGGTGGGCCCGCCGCGCCCCCGCCCGCCGTCGGCCGGCTCCGCCAGCGCCCGGATCCGGTCCACCGCGCCCGGCACCGCGAACTGCGCCGCCCCCAGCCCCTCGACGAAGTAGCCCCGCCGGGCCGCGCCGCGCTCCTCCAAGGCGGAGAGCACCGGATAGACCGCGGCGAACCCGCCGGCCACCTGCTCGGCCATGACCGCGCCCCGGGTCACCACGCCGTGCCGTTCGAGCAGCACGTCGGCCAGGGCGGCGGCGCGGCGGGTGGGGTCGGTGTCGCGCTCCGGCAGGCGCGACCAGCGCCCGGCGACGGTCGGCGGGCCGCCTCGGGTCGGCAGGGCCATCCGCCCGGGGCGGCGGTAGCGGGTGCGCGGCGCGGTCGGGCGGGACCGGTGCGCCCCGCCGCCGCCGAGCACCGCCCGCAGCGGGGCCAGGGTGTCGTTGGTGAGCTGACCGGCCCAGACCAGATCCCAGACGACCGCGGTCAACGCGGCGTCGTCCGTCGAGCCCACCCGGTCGGACAGCGACCGGAAGAACAACGCCTGCCCGTCGCCGAGCGCCTCCAGCACCGCGTCGTGCAGCGGGGTGCGGGTGAGCGCCTCGTCGGGCGGGGGCAGCAGCAGCGGGGCGGCGTCCGCGTACGCGAGGGTGATCCAGCCGTCCCCGCCGGAGATCGCCCCCGAGCCGGCCCAGAGCACCTCGCCGCTGGCGCACAGCTCGTCGAGCTGGGCGGGGGAGTAATCGGCGACCCGGCCGGGCAGCACCAGGCGTTCCAGGGCCGACGCCGGCACCGCCGCCCCCTGGAGCTGCTCGACCGCCGCGGCCAGCGCCTCCACGCCCCGCGCCGACGAGCCGACCTGCTGCCACCTGGGCAGGAACGCGGCCAGCGCGCGGGGCGGCACCGGCTCGATCTCCCGGCGCAGCGCGGCGAGGGACCGGCGGCGCAGCAGGCGCAGCACCTCCGCGTCGCACCACTGGGCGCCGGCCGTGTCCGGGGTGAACTCGCCGGAGACGACCCGCCCCGTGGCGGCGAGCCGACGCAGCGCCTGCTCCACCACGGCCACCCCGAGCCCGAACCGGGCGGCGCAGGTGGCAGCCGCGAACGGGCCGTGCGTACGCGCGTAGCGGGCGACCAGGTCGCCGAGCGGGTCGGCCACCGGGGCGAGGTACGCCTCGGCGACCCCGACCGGCAGGGCCACGCCGAGGGCGTCGCGCAGCCGGGCCGCGTCCTCGACGCCCACCCAGCGCTCCTCGCCGGCGATGCGCACCCGCAGCACCCGACGGGCGGCCGCCAGCCCGGTCAGCCATTCCACGGGCGCGCCCCGCTCGGCCAGCTCGGCCTCGGACAGGTCGCCGACCACCCGGAGCAGCTCGACCACGTCCTCCGCGTCGCGCGGGCGGCGCTGCTCGGTCAGCCAGCGCAGCTGCCGTTCGGTCTCGGCCAGCACCGCCGGGTCGAGCAGCTCCCGCAGGTCGACGCGGCCGAGCAGTTCGCCGAGCAGGGCCGAGTCGAGCGCCAGCGCGGCGGCCCGGCGTTCCGCGAGGGGGGCGTCGCCCTCGTAGAGGAAGGCCCCGACGTAGCCGAACAGCAGCGACCGGGCGAACGGCGACGGCTGGGCGGTCTCCACCTCGACCAGGCGCACCTTGCGGGCGGCCAGGTCGCGCATCAGCTCCGCCAGCGCGGGCTGGTCGAAGACGTCCTGGAGGCACTCCCGGGCGGCTTCGAGGGTGACGGGGAAGTCGGCGTACTCGCGGGCGACGTCGAGCAGTTGGGCGGCGCGCTGACGCTGCTGCCACAGCGGCTGGCGGCGGCGCGGGTCGCGGCGGGGCAGCAGCAGCGACCGGGCGGCGCACTCCCGGAACCGGGACGCGAAGAGCGCGGAGGTGCCGACGGACTCCTCGACGAGCTGGGCGATCTCCTCCGGCTCGAAGACCACCACGTCCGCGCCCGGCGGCTCGTCGGCCGTGTCCGGCAGGCGGACGACGATGCCGTCGTCGGACGGCATCACCTGGGCGTCCACCCCGTAGCGCTCGGTGAGCCGGCGGCCGATCGCCAGCGCCCACGGCCCGTTGACCCGGGCGCCGAGCACGCTGTGGACGGCCAACCGCCAGTCGCCCAGCTCGTCGCGGAACCGCTCGACCACCACCGTGCGGTCGTCGGGCAGGGACCGGGTGGCCTCCTTCTGCTCGCGCAGGTAGGCCATCAGGTTGCCGGCGGCCCAGTCGTCGAGCCCGCCGGCCCGCAGCGCGGCGACGGCGGTCCTGTCGTCCTGCCGTAGCAGGGCGCGCACCCGGGCACCGATGGCCCGGCCCAGCTCGACGGGCCGGCCGAGCTGGTCGCCCTTCCAGAAGGGCATCTTCGCCGCCTGCCCGGGGGCTGGGGAGACCAGCACCCGGTCGGGCGTGATCTCCTCGATCCGCCAGGACGAGGAGCCGAGCAGGAACACGTCGCCGACCCGCGACTCGTAGACCATCTCCTCGTCCAGCTCGCCGACCCGGGCGGCCCGTTCGGCGCCGGCCAGGAAGACGCCGAAGAGCCCCCGGTCGGGGATGGTGCCGCCGCTGGTCACCGCGAGCCGCTGCGCGCCGGGCCGGCCGGTGAGCGTGTCGGTGGCGCGGTCCCAGACCAGCCGGGGCCGCAACTCGGCGAACGCGGTGGACGGGTAGCGGCCGGAGAGCATGTCGAGCACGGCGTGCAGGGCCGAGTCGGGCAGCTCGGCGAAGGGCGCCGCCCGGCGGACCAGGGCCGCCAGGTCACCGACGTGCCACGGCTCCAGCGCGACCATGGCGACGATCTGCTGGGCGAGCACGTCGAGGGGGTTGCGCGGGTAGTGCAGCTCCTCGATGGCGCCACCGCCCATCCGCTCGGCCACCACGGTGCAGGACAGCAGGTCGCCCCGGTGCTTGGGGAAGACCACGCCCCGGGAGACCGCGCCGACCTGGTGCCCGGCCCGACCCACCCGCTGCAGGCCGGCGGCCACGCTGGGCGGCGCCTCGATCTGCACCACCAGGTCGACCGCGCCCATGTCGATGCCCAGCTCCAGGCTGGAGGTGGCCACCACGGCGGGCAGTTGGCCGGACTTGAGCGCCTCCTCGATGTGTTTGCGCTCCTCCCGGGAGACGCTGCCGTGGTGGGCGCGGGCGATCACGGTCGGCGCGCCGGCCGCCCCACCGGCCTGGGCCATCATCTCGGCCGGAGTGCGGCGAACCGGGCCGATGGGGCCGCCCCGCGCGCCGGTGCCCCGGTCCGCGCCGGCGGACCCGCCCCGTGCGCCCGTGCCGGTCGGGCCGTCCCACGTGCCGGTGCCCCGGTCCGGATCGGCGGGGCCTTCCCACGCGTCGGTGCCCCGGTCCGCGTCGGTCGGGTCGTCCCACGCGTCGGCCTCGCGGGCCCGCACGGCCCGGTCGGCCCGCCCATCGGGCCCGGCGGGCGGGCCGACCGACTCGTCGGCGGCCAGCTCGTTGAGCCGCGCGCAGAGGCGCTCGGCGGAGCGCCGCGAGTTGGTGAAGACGATGGTCGAGCGGTGTGCCCGGATCAGGGAGAAGACGCGCTCCTCGACCGCCGGCCAGATCGACGCGCGGCGCGGCCCGGGCCCGCCGAGGTCGTCCTCCGGCGGCTCCTGCTCGTCGAGGCGGGTCATGTCCTCCACCGGGACCTGGACGCTGACCTCGATCGTCTTGGCGGTGGGCGGGGCGACCACGTCGACGGGCCGGGCGCCGCCGAGGAAGCGGGCGCACGCGTCGACCGGCCGGACCGTGGCGGACAGGCCGATCCGCTGTGCCGGCGCGGGCAGCAATTCGTCGAGGCGCTCCAGGGAGAGCGCGAGGTGCGCCCCGCGCTTGGTGCCGGCCACCGCGTGCACCTCGTCGACGATGACCGTCTCGACGCCGCGCAGGGAGTCGCGGGCGGCGGAGGTCAGCAGCAGGAACAGCGACTCCGGCGTGGTGATGAGGATGTCCGGCGGGGTACGGGCGAACGCGCGCCGCTCGTCGGCCGGGGTGTCGCCGGTGCGCATCCCCACGGTGATCTCCGGCGGGGCGACGCCCAGCCGGGTGGCGGCCTGTCGGATCCCGGCCAGCGGCGTGCGCAGGTTGCGTTCGACGTCGACCGCGAGCGCCTTGAGCGGGCTGACGTAGAGCACCCGGCACCGGTGTCGGCGGTCGGCCGGGGCCGGCTCGCGGGCCAGCCGGTCGAGCGACCAGAGGAACGCGGCGAGCGTCTTGCCGGAGCCGGTGGGCGCCACCACCAGCGCGTTGCGGCCGGCGGCGACGGAACTCCAGGCGCCGGCCTGGGCGGCGGTGGGCGCGGCGAAGGCGGCGGTGAACCATTCCCGGGTGGCCGCGCCGAAACCCGCCATCGCATCCGTCACGCCATCCATCCTGCCCCGGTCGTCTGACATCCGGTCCCGGGGCGGGCGCTGGTTGTGTCCTGGTCCGGCTCATACGCGATGGTTGTGCCGTTGAATGCGTTAAGTCTTACTTAACTGCTTGCTTGCGGCGCGCAACATAAAGTAACTTCACTCGGAGCCGGCCGGGGTGGAGGGGATCGGATGACCGTCGAGCAGCGGAGCTTCGAGCCCGGCACCGACGTGCTCATCCGTAAGGTCGACAGTCACCTCGCCGCCGTCCGCGCCGGTCTTGACGGCCCGGAGCTGGAGTTGGCCGAGCGGCTGGCCGCGGCGCTGCGGGAGCTGGTCGTCTCCACCGCCCAGGCCAGCGCCGCCGACCGGGGCCAGGTGCGCGCCGCGGTGCACTACTTCGTGCTGCGCCGGGAGAGCCGGGGTCGGCTGCTGCCGGTGCGGTCGCTCGCCGCCGCCCAGCGGGTGGTCAACAAGGTGGTGCTCCAGCTCGACCGCCCCGACCTGCTGGTGGAGACCCGTCGGGAGCGCCCCGCCCGGGAGCCCGCCGTCCCCGCCGCCGACATCACCGTCGGCTGACCGCGCCGCACCACGCCCTTCGGGCCCTGCACCGGGCGGTCCACAGGAGAACGGCGAGGCCGGCGAAGGGACGAATTCCCGCAAAACGGCCCGGCGGGCGGTCATCTGGCGTCTGATCGCACCTAGGTGCCGGCCCACCTCCGGCGCGCGCCGCTGCCACCTCGACCGGGAGTGCGGGTGCTCGTACTGCTGATCCTCCACCTCGTGGCGGCCCTCCTGGCGCCGCTGCTGGTCAGGCGGTGGGGTCCGCGTGCCTGCTACGCGCTGGCGCTGGCACCGGCCGCCGCCTTCGGCTGGGCGCTGGCCCGCACGCCGGCCGTCCGCGACGGCGGGGCGGTGGTGGAGACGTACCCGTGGATCCGGCAGCTCGGGCTCGACCTGGCGCTGCGGCTGACCACCCTGTCCTGGCTGATGACCCTGCTCGTCGGCGGCGTCGGCGCGCTGGTCCTCGTCTACAGCGCCCGCTACTTCGGCCCCGGGGCGGTCGGGATGGCCCGGTTCGCGGCCGTGCTGGTGGCCTTCGCCGGGGCGATGCTCGGGCTCGTCCTCGCCGACGACCTGCTGCTGCTCTACGTCTGCTGGGAGCTGACCACGATCTTCTCGTACCTGCTGATCGGGCACAGCACGGAGCGGCGCGCCAGCCGCTGGGCGGCCGCCCAGGCGCTGACCGTGACCACCCTCGGCGGGCTGGCCATGCTGGTCGGGTTCATCATGCTCGGTCACCACGCCGGCGGCTACCGGTGGTCCGAGATCGCTGCCGGTCCGCTGCCCGGCGGGGCGTACCTGGTCACGGCGGTGCTGCTGATCCTGGCCGGGGCGCTGTCGAAGTCGGCGGTGCTGCCGTTCAGCTCCTGGCTGCCGGTGGCGATGGCGGCCCCCACGCCGGTCAGCGCGTACCTGCACGCCGCCGCGATGGTGAAGGCCGGCGTCTACCTGATCGGGCTGCTCGCCCCGGTGCTGGCGGACGTCGGCCCGTGGCGGCCGGTCGTGGTGGTCGCCGGCCTGGCGACCATGCTGGCGGGCGGCTGGGCGGCGCTGCGGCAGACCGACCTGAAGCTGCTGCTGGCGTACGGCACGGTCAGCCAGCTCGGCCTGCTCGCCGTGGTCGTCGGGGCGGGCACGCCGGACGCCGCGCTGGCCGGCGTGGCCATGCTGCTGGCCCACGCCCTGTTCAAGGCGGCGCTGTTCCTCGTCGTCGGGATCGTCGACCACGGCGCCGGCACCCGCGACCTGCGGGAACTGTCCGGGCTGGGCCGGCGGGCACCGCTGCTGGCCACCGTCGCGGTGCTCGCCGCCGCGTCGATGGCCGGCCTGCCGCCGCTGGTCGGCTTCGTCGCGAAGGAGGCCGTGCTGGCCGCCTTCACCGACCGGCCGGTGGTGCTCGCCGTGCTGGTGGCCGGGACCGCGCTCACCGTCGCCTACAGCGCCCGGTTCGTCTGGGGCGCGTTCGCCACCCGGCCCGGCGTGGAGCCCTCCGACCCGGGGCGGATCGCCGTGCCGATGCTCGCCCCGCCGGCCCTGCTGGCCGTCCTCGGGCTGGTCGCCGGCCCGGCCGCCGGGATCCTCGACGGCCTGCTCGCCCCGTACGCCGAACTCTTCGGCACGGTCGGCGGGCACCTGGCGCTGTGGCACGGCCTCAGCCCCGCGCTCGGCTTCTCCGCCCTCGCCGTGGCCGGCGGCGCGGCACTGCACGCGCTGCGCGGCCCCCTCGCCCCGGCGCTGGCCCGGCTGCACGTCCCGGTCAGCGGCAACCAGGGGTACGAGTGGGTCATCGGCCGGTTCGACCGGCTGGCCATCGAGGTCACCAGCGTCACCCAGCGGGGTTCGCTGCCGCAGTACCTCGGGATCATCCTGCTCGCCCTCACGGTGCTGCCCGGTGGGGCGATGCTGGCCACCCGGCCGTGGCGGGACCGGATCGACCTCTGGGACAGCCCGTTGCAGGTCGTGGTGGTGGCCGTGGTGACCGTGGCGGCGGTGCTCGGGGTGGGCGCCCGGCGGCGGCTGACGGCGATGCTGCTGGTGGGGATGACGGGCTACGGCAGCGCGATGCTCTTCGTGCTCTACGGCGCGCCGGACCTGGCGCTGACGCAGTTCCTCGTCGAGACGGCGACCATCGCGGTGTTCGTGCTGGTGCTGCGCCGGCTGCCCGAGCGGTTCTCGGCCCGCCCGCGCCGGCGCCGCTGGGTGCGCCGGACGATCGGGCTGGCGGCCGGCGTGGTGGCGGCCGGGCTGGCCCTGACCGCCGCGGCGGCCCGGAACGCGCCCACCATCTCCGACGCCTTTCCCGACCTCGCCGTCAGCCAGGGGTACGGCCGCAACGTGGTCAACGTGACCCTCGTCGACATCCGGGCCTGGGACACGATGGGGGAGCTGGCGGTGCTGGTGGTGGCCGCGACCGGCGTGGCCAGCCTGATCTTCCAGCGGTCCCGGACGGGGCCGCGTCCCCGCCGCCCCGAGCCGTCCGGGCCGGCGTGCCGGCCGGGCCGCCCGGTCTGGCTGCGCGGCGGCGCGACCCTGCAGGAGCGGCAGCGTTCCATCGTGTTGGAGGTGGTCACCCGGCTGATCTTCCACACCGTGGTGGTCTTCTCCCTGTTCCTGCTCTTCTCCGGCCACAACGCCCCGGGCGGCGGGTTCGCCGGCGGCCTGGTGGCGAGCCTGGCGCTGGCCGTGCGCTACCTGGCCGGCGGCCGCGACGAGCTGGCCGAGGCCGCGCCGGTCGGCGCCGGCACGGTGCTCGGCGCCGGCCTCCTCGTCTCGATCGGCACCGGGGTGATCGCGCTGCTCGGGGGCGGATCGGTGCTCGAGAGCGCCCGGATCGACCTGTGGCTGCCGCTGATCGGCGACTTCTACCTGGTCACGTCCCTCTTCTTCGATGTCGGGGTCTACCTCGTCGTGGTCGGGCTGGTGCTGGACATCCTGCGCAGTCTCGGCGCCGAGGTGGACCGGCACATCGAGGCGGCCAGCGGTTCCGGCGGCGGGCTGCGCGTCGACCGGGGCGGGGAGCGGACGTGAGGCCGGGGGTGGAGGGGCCGACCCTGGTGCTGGTCGTCGCCGTCGGCGTGCTGGTCGGTTGCGGGGTCACCCTGCTGCTGGAGCGCAGTCTGACCCGGATCCTGCTCGGCGTCATCCTGCTCAGCAACGGGGTCAACGCGCTCATCCTGATGGGTGGGCGGGCCGGCGCGGCCCCGGTGGTCGGCGCCGCGCCCGCCGGCCGGCTGAGCGACGCGCTGCCGCAGGCCATGATCCTCACCGCGATCGTGATCACCTTCGGGCTGACCGCGTTCCTGCTGGCCGTGAGCTACCGCAGCTGGTACCTGACCGGCGACGACGAGGTCCCCGACGACATCGAGGACCGGCAGATCAGGCGGGCGGCGGAGCGCAACGAGGTGGCCACCGCCGACCTCGGCGGCGAGGGCCCGGACGCCGACCCCGAGCAGGTCGACCCCGAGCTGCCGCGCCGGCTCCGGCCCGGGGACGGTCCCGGATGACCGGGTACGCGGAACGGGCCGCCCCGTGAGCGCCCTCGTGCCGCTGCCGGTGGTGGTGCCGCTGCTGGGCGCGGCGCTGACCCTGCTGCTGGCCCGGTGGCCGGGGCTGCAACGGGTGGTCAGCGTGGCCTGCCTCGCCGGCACGCTGGTGGTGGCGGCGCTGCTGCTGGTGCAGGCGTACCGGCACGGGCCGGTGGTGGTGCAGGTCGGCGGGTGGCCGGCGCCGGTGGGCATCGTGCTGGTCGCCGACCAGTTGGCCGCGCTGATGCTGGTGGTCTCGTCGGCGGTGACGCTGTGCGTGCTGCTCTACTCCGTCGGGCAGGGCCAGGGGGACTTCGGCGAGACCGTTCCCGTGACCATCTACCACCCCACCTACCTGGTGCTGACCGCCGGTGTGACGAACGCGTTCCTCGCGGGCGACCTGTTCAACCTCTTCGTCGGGTTCGAGATCCTGCTGGCCGCGAGCTTCGTGCTGATCACCCTCGGCGGCACCGAGACGCGGATCCGCACCGGCTCGACGTACGTGGTGGTCAGCATCCTCTCCTCGATGCTGTTCCTCACCGCGGTGGGCCTCGTGTACGCGGCCACCGGCACGCTGAACATGGCCCAGCTCGCCCACCGGCTGGACGCCCTGCCGGACGGCGTACGGCTCAGTCTGCAGCTGATGCTGCTGCTCGCCTTCGGGATCAAGGCGGCGGTCTTCCCGCTCTCGGCCTGGCTGCCGGACAGCTACCCGACCGCGCCGGCCCCGGTCACGGCGGTCTTCGCCGGCCTGCTCACCAAGGTCGGCGTCTACGCGATCATCCGGACCGAGACGCTGCTCTTCCCCGACGGCCAGGTGGCCGGGCTGCTGATGGTGGTGGCCGGGCTGACCATGGTGGTCGGCATCCTCGGCGCGGTGGCCCAGTCCGACATGAAGCGGCTCTTCTCGTTCACCCTGGTCAGCCACATCGGCTACATGATCTTCGGGGTGGCGCTGAGCACCGTGGCCGGGCTGTCCGGCGCGATCTTCTACGTGGTGCACCACATCACCATCCAGACCACGCTGTTCCTGGTCGCCGGCCTGGTCGAGGAGCGGGCGGGCAGCACCGACCTGCGCCGCCTCGGCGGGCTGGCCCGGGTGGCGCCGCTGCTCGGGATGCTCTTCTTCGTGCCGGCCATGAACCTCGCCGGCGTGCCGCCGTTCTCCGGGTTCCTCGGCAAGCTCGGCCTGCTCCAGGCCGGGGTGGCGGCCGGCGGGCCGCTGCCCGGCGCGCTGGTCGCGGCCGGGGCCGTGACCAGCCTGCTCACCCTCTACGTGGCCTCGCGGGTGTGGAACATCGCCTTCTGGCGCGCCCCCCGGCTGGCCACCGCCGAGCCGGCGGTCCGGCTGCCCCGGCTGATGGTCGGCGCGACGGTCGCACTGGTCGCGCTGGGGCTGGTGCTGACCGTCGTCGCCGGGCCGCTCTTCGACGTCACCGCCGACGCGGCCGTCGACCTGCGCCAGCGCACCCCTTACATCAGTTCCGTGCTGCCCGGCGGCGCCCCGTGAACCCGGAGTCCGGCCCGCCGCCGCGGGAGCGCGCGGCGCGGTGGCGGGACCAGTTGATCGCCCTCGGCTGGCTGGTGCTGGTCTGGAGCCTGCTCTGGGGCGAGTTCTCCTGGGGCAACCTGGTCGGCGGGGTGCTGGTGGCCGGGGCGGTGCTGCTGTTCTTCCCGCTGCCGCCGGTCACCTTCGGCGGGCGGCTGCGTCCCGGGCCGCTGCTGGTCTTCCTGGTGCGTTTCGTCGGCGAGCTGGTCAGCGCCAGCCTGCACGTCGCCCGGATCGCGGTGCAGCCGGGCTACCGGCCGCGGGGCGCGATCATCGCGGTCCGGCTGCGCGTGCGTACCGACCTGAATCTGGCGCTCACCGCCGAGGCGGTCTCGTTGGTGCCGGGCACCCTGATTATCGAGGTGGACCGGGACGCCGGGGTCCTCTACGTGCACGTGCTCGACGTCCACGGCCCGCAGGACCTGACCGACAGCCGGGAGCGGATCCTCGCCGTCGAGCGGCGGATCGTCCGGGCGGCCGGCTCCGCCGCGGAGCTGCGCCAGGTGGCCACCGATCCCGTCGAGAGGGGTCCCGAACCGTGACCGCGTTCCTCGTCGTCGTCCTCACCGTCCTGTTCTCGGTGACCGCGCTGCTCGCGCTGGCCCGGCTCTACCGGGGGCCGTCCCTGATCGACCGCGTGGTCGCCGCCGACATGCTGCTCGCCACCATGGTCGGCGCCGTCGGCGCCGAGGCGGCGGTGAACCGCCATGCCACCACCCTGCCGGTGCTGGTGGTGCTCTCCCTGCTCGGCTTCGTCGGCTCGGTGTCGCTGGTCCGCTTCGCCGCCCGCGAGAAGGAGGAGGGGTGATGGTCGGCACCGTCGCCGACTGGCTCGGCGCCGGCTGCCTGGTGGCCGGCGCGCTGCTGAGTCTCGCCGCCGGCATCGGGGTGCTGCGCTTCCCGGCCACGCTGGACCGGATGCACGCGGCCACCAAGCCACAGGTGCTCGGGGTGCTGCTCCTGCTGCTCGGCGTGGCCCTGCGGCTGCGCGCCCCGGCCGACCTGGGCATGTTGGCCCTGGTCGGGATCTTCCAACTGGCGACCGCTCCGGTGGCCGCGCAGATGATCGGCCGGGCCGCCTACCGCACCGGCCGGGTGGACCCCGACCTCCTCGACGCCGACGAGCTCGCCGACCGCTGACGTGCGCCGTCCGCACCGCCGGGTCCGCGGGCGTCCCAATTCGGGGAATGCGGCGATTCTGAGTCTTGCGTCTTGCCGGGGGACCGGTCCCGCTGCACGCTTCGCAGTGATGGCTATCGATCAATGGCCGTCCCCGGTGACCGCCCACCCGGCGGGAGCCGGACCCCGCCCCCCTCCGGAGGACCCATGAGACCTCGTACCTCCCGCTCCGCCTGGCTGGCCGCGGTGGCCGTGGCGGCGGCGGTCGTGACCGCCTCCTCGGCGACCGCCGCGCCCACCGGTGCCGCCGCCCCCGCCGCTCCGGCCGCCCCCGCCGCTCCGGCCGCACTGGCCGCCCCCGCCGGCGGGCCGGCGGCGCTGGCCGCGCCCGACGTCCCGTTGGCCAACGTGAAGGCACACCTGTCCCAGTTCCAGTCCATCGCCACCGCCAACGGCGGCAACCGGGCGCACGGCCGCCCCGGCTACCTCGCCTCCGTCAACTACGTCAAGGGCCAGCTCGACGCGGCCGGGTTCAGCACCGTGGTGCAGTCGTTCACCTACAACGGCGCCACCGGCTACAACCTGATCGCCGACTGGCCCGGCGGCGACCCGAACCAGGTGGTGATGACCGGGGCGCACCTGGACGGCGTCACCGCGGGCCCGGGCATCAACGACAACGGCTCCGGCTCGGCGGCGATCCTGGAGACCGCCCTCGCGGTGGCCCGCAGCGGCTTCACCCCCACGAAGCACCTGCGCTTCGGTTGGTGGGGCGCCGAGGAACTGGGGCTGCGCGGCTCGCAGTACTACGTGAACAACCTGCCGTCGACCGAGCGCACCAGGATCAAGCAGTACCTCAACTTCGACATGGTCGGCTCGCCCAACGCCGGCTACTTCGTCTACGACGGCGACAACTCCGACGGGGTGGGCTCCGGGCCGGGCCCGGCCGGCTCGGCGCAGATCGAGCAGACCATCCAGGCGTACTTCACCTCGATCGGTGTGCCCACCCGGGGCACCGACTTCGACGGCCGCAGCGACTACGGGCCGTTCATCAGCGTCGGCATCCCGGCCGGCGGCACCTTCACCGGGGCGGAAGGGATCAAGTCCAGCACCCACGCCTCGCTCTGGGGCGGCACGGCCGGCCAGGCGTTCGACCCGTGCTACCACCGCTCCTGCGACACCACCGCCAACATCAACGACACCGCGCTGGACCGCAACGCCGACGCGATCGCGTACACGGTGTGGGCGCTGGCCGGGGCCGGGGCTCCGCCGGGCAGCACGGTCTGGAGCGACACCTTCGAGACCGCGACCGGATGGACCGCGAACCCGGCCGGCACCGACACCGCCACCCTCGGCCGGTGGGAGCGCGGCGACCCCGCGGCCACCAGCTCCGGCGTGGCCACTCAGCTCGGCACGACCGTCAGCGGCAGCTACGACCTGGTCACCGGGCCGCTCGCCGGCAGCAGCGCCGGGGCGTACGACCTCGACGGCGGGGTGAGCACCATCCAGTCGCCGGCGATCACGCTGCCGTCGACCGGCACGCTGAACCTCTCGTTCTCCTGGTACCTGGCCCACCTGAACAACGCCAGCAGCGCCGACTACCTGCGCGTACGGGTGGTGGGCAGCGGCACCGTCACGGCGCTGAACGCGACCGGGGCCGCGACCGACCGGGCGGCGGCCTGGCAGAGCGCCGGCGTCGACATCTCGGCCCTGCGGGGACAGACCGTACGGATCGTCGTAGACGCGGCCGACGCGAGCGGCGCCAGCCTCGTCGAGGCGGCCGTGGACGACGTGCGGATCACCCAGAGCTGAGCCGCCACGGCCCCCTGACCACGCCAGGTGGCGGCCCCTGCCCACGCCGGGTGACGGCCCCCTGTCCACGCCGGTAACCGGACGACAGGGGGCCTTCGACGCACCTTCAGCGGGCGTACAGCCGGCGCGGATAAAATGGCCGCATGATCGACTCCTCTGCCCAGGAGGGCAGCAGTAGCCAGCCGGGTCCTGCCCGGCGTATCCCGACCCCGACGTCCCCGGGAGCCCTGAGCGACCCGTGTTGATCGTCGTTGGTCTCCTCTTCATCATCGTGCTCACCGCCGCCACCGGTTACTTCGTGGCCCAGGAGTTCGGTTACGTCGCCGTCGACCGGGGCAGGCTCAAGCAGCTCGCCGACGACGGCGACAAGGCCGCTGCCCGGGCCCTGGAGGTGACCGGACGGCTGTCGTTCATGCTCTCCGGCGCGCAGCTCGGCATCACCGTCACCGCCCTGCTGGTCGGTTACGTCGCCGAGCCGTTCCTCGGCGCCGGGCTGGCCGAACTCCTCGGCGTGGCCGGCGTCTCCACGGCGGTCAGCCTGCCGCTCTCGGTCGCCCTGGCCCTGGTCATCGCGACCGTGGTGCAGATGGTCCTGGGCGAGCTGGCCCCGAAGAACCTCGCCATCGCCCGGGCCGAACCCCTGGCCAAGGCCCTGAGCCGCTCCACCCTGGTGTACCTCAAGGTGGCCGGTCCGCTGATCAAGCTCTTCGACCGCGCCGCGGTGCGGCTGCTCCGCCGCGTCGGCATCGAGCCGATCGAGGAGCTGCCCAGCGGCGCCACCCCGGAGGACCTGGAGCAGATCATCGCCGAGTCCCGCCAGGAGGGGCACCTGACCGCCGAGATGTCCACGCTGCTCGACCGGGGGCTCGACTTCCGCGAGCTGACCGCGGGCGAGGCCATGGTGCCCCGCGTCGACGTGCACACCGTACGCGCGCACGAGCCGGTCAGCCGGGTGGTGGAGCTGCTGGACACCGGCAAGTCCCGCTTCCCCGTGCGCGGCGCGGAGGGCGTCGACGACCTGATCGGCGTCATCGGCATCGCCGACGTGCTCGGGGTGCCCCCCGAGCGGCGCGCGACCACCCCGGTCAGCGCGGTCGCCGGCCCGCCGCTGCTGGTGCCGGAGACGCTGCCGCTGCCGACCGTGCTGGACCGGCTCCGCTCCGGCCACCGGCAGCTCGCCTGCGTGGTCGACGAGTACGGCGGCTTCGCCGGCGTGATCACGCTGGAGGACATCGCCGAGGAACTGGTCGGCCCGATCCGGGACGAGGACGACCCGCCCGAGCGGGCCCCGGCCCGGCAGGAGGACGGCTCCTGGGTGGTGCCCGCGCGCTGGCGCATCGACGAGGTCGCCGACAGCACCGGCATCGAGCTGCCCGAGGCCCCGGAGTACGACACCCTCTCCGGCCTGGTCATGCGGGAGCTGGGCCGGGTGCCCGAGGTCGGTGACCGGCTGGAGATCAGCCTGCCCGCCGACGGCGAGGACGGCGCGGTCGAGCCGCGCGCCCTGGTCGAGGTGCTGGCCGTCGACCGGCACGTGGCCGACTCGGTCCGGCTGCGGCTCGCCGAGTCCGGGGAGGTGTCCGAGTGAGTCCGGGCATCGCGCTGTTCACGTCGGTGATCCTGCTGGCGCTGAACGGCTTCTTCGTGGCCGCCGAGTTCGCCCTGGTGGCCAGCAAGCGCTACCGCCTGGAGCAGGCGGCGGCCGGTGGCGGCCGGGCCGCCCGGGCCGCCCTGGACGGCGTACGCGAGCTGTCGCTGATGCTCGCCGGCGCGCAGCTCGGCATCACGCTGTGCACCCTGGGGCTCGGTGCGCTCGCCGAGCCGGCGATCGAGCACCTGCTCAGCCCGCTGCTGCACGCGGTCGGGCTGCCGGACGCCGCGAGCCACGCGGTCGCGCTGGTCTTCGCCCTCAGCCTGGTCACCTTCCTGCATCTGGTGGTCGGCGAGATGGCGCCGAAATCCTGGGCCATCACCGACGCCGAGCGCTCGGCGATGCTGCTGGCGTTGCCGTTCCGCGCCTTCGCGCGGGTCGCCCGGCCGGTGCTGTCGGTGATGAACGCCCTGGCCAACGCGATGCTGCGGCTCGCCAAGGTCAACCCGCAGGACCAGCTCGCCCAGGTGCACGGCCCCGACGAGCTGCGCATCCTGCTGGAGCAGTCCCGCGAGCACGGGCTGCTCGGCGTCGAGCAGCACCAGTTGCTGACCAGCATGCTGGAATTGCAGGGCACCACGGTGGCCCAGGTGATGGAGCCGTTCCACCAGATGGTGACGGTCCGCCGGGACGAGGACGCCGCCCGGATCGAGCAGGTCAGCCGCGACAGCGGCCGGTCGCGGCTGGCCGTGCTGGACGCGAACGGCGACGTCTGCGGCCTCGTCCACGTCCGGGAGGCGGTGCGGGCCACCACCACGGGCCGCAGGGCCACCGCCGGCGACCTGATGACCAGCGCGTTCACCCTGCCCGCCGCGGCTACGGTGACCGACGCGGTGGCGGCGATGCGGGCCCGGCAGTCCCAGCTCGCGCTCGTGCGCAACGGCGGCGGCCCGACCCGGCCGATCGGGTTCGTCGCGCTGGAGGACCTTCTGGAGGAGGTCATCGGCGAGTTCGACGACGAGACCGACCCGGTGCCGCGCGGCCGACGGATGAGGTGAGACCCGCGGGCCGCCCCCGGGTGAGGCGCGGGGGCGGCCCGGCGTGGTCCGGCCGTCGGGATCGTGCGGTCTTCGGCGAAGACCGCACGGACGCCCGCCAGGTCCGCGAGGCTGGAGGAACCGGGCCGGGTTGGCGCGGGGCCGGCGCCGGGTGGCACACCGACCGATACCGGCTGGCGCACCGGCCGGCAATTGGGTGGTGCACGGGCCGGTGCCGGGTGGCAACCGACCGATACCGGGTGGCGCACGGGATGCGTGGGGCGACCGCGCGCCCGATCGCGGCGAGGCCGGTCCCGGCGGGTCCGCCGGGCGCGGGATGCGGACGGGGGAGTGCGGGTGCGGTTGACCGGGGTGTCGCCGGAGTCCGGGTGGACCGGGCTCTCCGTCCGCACCGCCCTGGCCAATCCGAGCACCCGCCCCGGGCTGCGGCTGCCCGGGCGGGTCACGGTCATCGCCGGCTCGACCGACGTGCCGGTGCTGCACGTCCGGCTCGGCCTGGTCACCACGGCGGAGCCGGACGACCCGGAGGCGCCCCGCCGCCTGGTGCAGTTCCACCAGGCGACCGCCGCCGACGGCTTCGTGCTGCGGGCCGGGCGGGGCCGCACGATCCCGTTCGAGTTCCCGCTGCCCTGGGAGACCCCGGTGACCATCTTCGGCGGGGTGCCCCTGCTCAGCCTGCGGATGGGGCTGCGCACCGAGGTGGCGGTCGAGCCGCAGCTCGACCAGGGCGCGATGGTGCCGGTTTTCGTGCACCCGCTGCCCACCCAGGCGCACATCCTGGCCGCCCTCGACACGCTGGGCTTCAGCATGCGCCAGGCCGGCCTGGTCGACGCCCGGCTGCCGGGGGTGGAACAGACCCTGCCGCTGCACCAGCGGCTGGGATTCTGGGTGGCGCCGCTCTACGCCGGGCCGATCACCGAGCTGGAGCTGATCTTCATCGCCAACCCGGCCGGCCTGGAGGTCATCTTCTGGCTGGACCGGCGGCTGGCCCTGGCCGGGATCACCCACCAGAGCATCAGTCGCTTCCGGATCTGGCACGTCGGCGCCGACCGGCGGGACTGGGTGGCGACGGTGGACGGCTGGCTGCGCGCGGCGATCAACCGGCACGCCGCGGCCGCCGCGCACGCCGACTGGTCCGCGACCATCGCGGAGTCGGCGCACGTCAGCCGCCCGCCGGACGAGCCCACCCGCCCCGGCTTCGGCCTGGGCGGCACGGCCGGCGGAGCCGGCGTCGGCGGCGACGGCACCTGACCACCCGCCCCCACCCCGCCCTCGTTCCCGCCGATCTTGCGCTATGTGCCCCGGCACGTCGGACCTACCGCCCATGGCGGGGGCCGAACGTGCAAGATCGCGGGGAGGGCCGGGAGGGGTAGGGGGAAGGTCAGACGGTGGCGGTGGCGAGTTTCAGGCTGAAGCCGAGGAAGAGGGCGGCGACGCCGGTGGTGGCGCCGGCGGCGAGGCGGCGGCGCTGGCGGAACTGGGCCGCCAGGAACGTCCCGGCGAAGATCAGCGCGGTCAGGTAGAGCGCGCTGGTGACCTGGGCGATCAGCCCGAGCAGGAGGAACGACAGCGCCGGCCACGCGTAGCCCGGGTCGACGAACTGGATGAAGAACGAGACGAAGAACAGGATCGCCTTCGGGTTGAGCAGGCTGACCACGAGCGCCTTGCGGAACGGGCTGCGCATCGCCACCGGCTCCGCGGCGTCGATCAGCCGCGGCGTGGCCGGGTCGTTGCGGTCGCGCCAGCGCCGCCACGCGCCGCGCAGCATCGTCAACCCCACGTAGCCGAGGTACGCGGCGCCGGCGTACTTGATCACCAGGAAGAGCGGCGGGTACGCCTTGAGCAGCGAGGCCACCCCGGCGGCGGAGAGGAACATCAGCACCCCGTCGCCGACGAAGACCCCGCCGGCGGCCCGGTAGCCGGCGGCCACACCGCGCTGCGCGGCGGTGGAGAGCACGAAGAGGGAGTTGGGCCCGGGCAGCAGAACGATCGCCACGGTGCCCAGCACGTACGTCCAGATGTCGGTGATGCCCAGCACGCCCGACATCATCAGGCCACGGGTGCCGTCCGGCGAAGCCTTTCCCGCAGCGCGACCTGTGCGTTTGGCCACTCGTCGACGGTCATCGAATACTGCACGGTGTCCCGCCACGAGCCGTCCGGGCGGAGCTTGTGCATCCGCAGCACCCCCTCGCGGGACGCGCCGAGGCGCTCGATCGCCCGCTGGGAGCGCTCGTTGCGGATGTCGGTGTGCCAGATCACCCGCACCGCGCCCAGCTCCTCGAAGGCACGGGTGAGCAGCAGCAGCTTCGCCTCGGTGTTGATCCCCGTACGCCACCACGGCCGGCCCAGGAAGGTGTAGCCGATCGCCACCGACCGGCGTTCCGGGTCCACCTCGTAGTAGGAGGTGGTGCCGACCACCGCGCCGGTGACGGCGCAGCGCTGCACCCACGGCACCCGCTCGCCCCGGCGGTGGGCGGCCAGCGCGGCGGCGACCACCTCGGCGGTGCCGGCGGGGTCGGCCGGCAGCGGGCTGCCCAGGTGCTGCCAGACCTCCGGATCGGCGGTCGCCGCGTGCAGCTCGTCGGCGTGCGCGAGGTCGAGGGGCTCCAGCACCACGTGTTCCCCGCGCAGCACTGCCGGTTCCCGCCACGGCGTGGAGGCCGGCCGCAGGTACGCCGGCACCGGCGCGGTCACCCCGGCGTCCGGCTCGGGCAGCCCGGCGGTGAGCCGCAGCGGCACCACCCCGGCCCAGTGCGGCAGGGCGAGGTCGGCCTCGTCGTCGCGTACCCCGCCGGTGCGGGCGCGGACGGAGACCTCCCGCAGCGGCAGGGCCAGCACGGCCGTCTCGGCCAGCTCCCGGCGCGACGGCGGTCGGCTGTCGGCGCTGCGCCCGGTGCCGACCTTCTCCACCAGCGCGGTGAGCACCCGCGCCTTCTCCCGCTCGTCGGTGACCAGGTGGGCGGTGCCGTGCGCGACGACCGACCGGTAGTTGGCGCTGTGGTGGAACTGGGAGCGCCCGTAGACCAGGCCGTCGAGCAGGGTCACCGTGACGCAGACCGGCAGCCCGTCGGCCCGGGCGGCGAGCAGCGGCCGGCTGCCGGTGGAGCCGTGCAGGTAGAGGGTGTCGTCGATGCGGACGTGCAGGGTGGGCAGCACCCGGGGCTCACCGTCGACGGTGAACCCGAGCGCGCAGTGGTACGCCTCGTCGAGGACGGCGTGCGCGGCGGCGGCGTCGTAGCTCATCCGGTCCCGGGAGCGGCTGGCGGTGGTCCGGTCGGTGCGTGCGTACATGCTCCCGCCTTTGTTCTAGTACAATCTCTGATTTGTGTCAGAACGCTATCAGGTCATCGGCGCGACGGCCGTCGAGATTTCGGCCAGCATCGAGTCGGGCATCCGTTCCGCCGCCCTCGCCCCCGGCGCCGCCCTGCCGGCGGTGCGCGCGCTTGCCGCCCAGCTCACGGTCAGCCCGGCCACTGTGGCCCGGGCCTATCAGGAGCTGCGCCAGCGGGGCCTGGTGGTCACCGCCGGCCGGCACGGCACCCGGGTCCGGCCCCGCCCTCCGGTGGCGGCCCGCCGCTCCGCGCTGCGCCCGCCACCCGCCCCCGGCCTGCGCGACCTCTCCCTGGGCGAGCCCGACCCGCGGCTGCTGCCGCCGCTGGGGGCGCACCTGGCCGGGCTCGCGGCCGACGCCGGGCCGCCCGTCGGTTACTCGGCCGCCGGGGTGCTGCCCGAACTGGCCGAGGCGGCCCGGGAGCGGCTGGCCGCCGACGGCGTGCCGGCGGCGGAGCTGACCCTCACCGGCGGCGCGCTGGACGGCATCGAGCGGCTGCTCGGCGCGCACCTGCGCCCCGGCGACGCGGTCGCCGTCGAGGACCCGGGCTGGGCCAACCTGCTCGACCTGGTCGCCGCGCTCGGGCTGCGGCCGATCGGGGTGCCGGTCGACGACGACGGTCCGCTCGTCGAGGGCGTCCGGGCCGCGCTCGCCGCCGGGGCCCGGGCGCTGATCGTGACCAGCCGGGCGCAGAACCCCACCGGCGCGGCGGTCTCCGCCGGGCGGGCCGAGGAGCTGCGTACGCTGCTCGCCGGCCGGTCCGACCTGCTGCTGATCGAGGACGACCACGCCGCCGAGCTGGCCCGCGTACCGCTGCACCCGCTCGCCGGGGCGACCCCGACGTGGGCCTTCGTCCGCTCGGTGAGCAAGCCGTTCGGTCCCGACCTGCGGCTGGCCGTGCTGGTGGGGGACGAGACCACGGTGGCCCGGGTGGCCGGCCGGGCCCGGGTCGGCGCCGGCTGGGTCTCCACCGTGCTGCAACGGCTGGTCCTGTCGCTGTGGCGCGACCCGGCGGTGGCCGGGCTGGTGGACCGGGCCGCCGCCAGCTACGAGCGGCGGCGCGGGGCGCTGGTCGACGCGCTCACCGGCCACGGCCTCGCCGCCCACGGGCGCAGCGGCATCAACGTGTGGCTGCCGGTGGCGGACGAGACCAGCGCGCTGACCGCACTGCGCGACGCCGGTTGGGCGGTCGCGCCCGGCGCGCTCTACCGGATCGCCGGCCCGCCGGGGCTGCGGATCACGGTCAGCTCGCTGGACGACGGCGAGGTGGCACCGCTCGCCGACGCCGCCGCCCGCGCCGTCCGGCCTGCCGCGTCACCCGGTTTCACCGCATGACCCCGCGCACCCGGGCCGGCGACGTGCCAATGTGCCGGGCGCGGGCGTGACCGGACGCCGGGTGGGTAAGCGCGGTGCCGGAGGTGGACGACCATGGCTTCGTCGGGATCGAGGAGGGGCGTCTGGATCGCCGTCGTGGTGGCGGTGATCGTGCTCGTGATCGTGGTGATCGCGCTGGCGTCCGGCGGCGACGGCGGCGGCGGATACTGACGGCCCGGCCGCCGGTGGGACGTCGTGCGGAGGCAGGGCGGACCGGCATCGCGGCCCGAACGGGTATATAACAGTCGACATGGCCGAGCAGACCGAGACCGCACCGGGCGCGCAGAAGTTCATCCCGCCGCAGGCCGACACCCTCGACGACCTGCGCGCCGCCGCCGCCGGCTGTCGGGGCTGCGAGCTGTACCGGGACGCGTCGCAGACCGTGTTCGGTCGCGGCGACGCCGGCGCGCGGGTGGTCTTCGTCGGCGAGCAGCCCGGTGACATGGAGGACCAGAAGGGGCTGCCGTTCGTCGGCCCCGCCGGTCGGCTGCTCCGCAAGGCGGTCGACGACGCCGGGCTCGACCCCGGGCACATCTACCTCACGAACGCCGTGAAGCACTTCAGGTTCGAGCTGCGCGGCAAACGGCGCATCCACCAGACCCCGGACCGGGTGCACGTCACCGCCTGCCGGCCCTGGCTGGTGGCCGAGTTCGCCCAGTTGCGCCCGGAGATCGTGGTGGTGCTCGGCGCGACCGCGGCCAAGGCGCTGCTCGGCCCCACGTTCCGGGTCACCCGACAGCGCGGCGAGCTGATGCCCTGGCCGGCGTCGGCCCAGCACCCGGAGGACTTCCAGCGGGTGCCGGTGGACGCGAAGGGCACCGTCGCCGACGCCCCGCCGGCCCGGCTGCTGGCCACCATCCACCCGTCCGCCGTGCTCCGCGCCGACGACCAGGACGTGGCGTACGAGGGGCTGGTCGCCGACCTCGCCGTGGCCGCCCGCGCCCTCGCCGGCTGAGCCGGCACCGAGCCACCCGTCGGCCCCTGGGCAGGGCGGGTGCGCGGTGCCACACTGGCGGCCATGGAGCAGCATCTCTACGAGCGCGACCACGAGGACTTCCGCGAGCTGTGCCGCGAGTTCCTGGACCGGGAGGCCGTGCCCCACCACGAGCGTTGGGAGGCCGCCGGGATCGTCGACCGCGAGGTGTGGCGCCGGGCCGGGGCGGCCGGCCTGCTGGGCACGGACGTCGACCCGGAGTACGGCGGGGGCGGGCAGCGGGACTTCCGGTTCAACGCGGTGCTGGCCGAGGAGATCGTCGCCGCCGGCTGCACCGGCCTCGGCTTCGGGCTGCACAACGACGTGGTGGCGCCGTACCTGACCGAGCTGACCACGGAGGACCAGCGCAAGCGCTGGCTGCCCGGGTTCTGCTCCGGCGACCTCGTCACGGCGATCGCGATGAGCGAGCCCGGCACCGGCTCCGACCTCGCCGGAATCCGCACGAGCGCCGTCCGCGACGGCGACAGCTGGGTGCTCAACGGTCAGAAGACCTTCATCACCAACGGCGAGATGGCCGACCTGGTGGTCGTGGTCGTCCGCACCGCGCCGGACCAGGGCGCGCACGGGGTGAGCCTGGTCGCCGTGGAGGACGGCACCCCCGGCTTCTCCCGGGGCCGACGGCTGGCCAAGGTCGGGCTGAAGGCCAACGACACCGCCGAGCTGTTCTTCGAGGACTGCCGGGTGCCGGCGGAGAACCTGATCGGCACCGAGAACCACGGCTTCTACCACCTGATGGCCAACCTGCCCCGGGAGCGGCTCAGCATCGCGGTCGCCGCGGTGGCCGCCGCCGAGCGGCTGCTCGCCGTCACCCTCGACTACGCCCGCTCCCGGCAGGCGTTCGGCCGGCCGATCGGCGCGTTCCAGCACAACCGCTTCCTCCTGGCCGAGCTGGACACCGAGGTCACCATCGCGCGCACCTTCGTCAACCACTGCGTCGCGGAGTACAACGCCGGCCGGCTCTCGGTCACCGACGCGGCCAAGGCGAAGTGGTGGACCACCGAGTTGCAGAACAGGGTCGCCGACCGCTGCGTGCAACTGCACGGCGGCTACGGCTACATGCTGGAGTACCCGGTGGCGAAGGCCTGGCTGGACGGGCGGGTGCAGACGATCTACGGCGGCACCACCGAGATCATGAAGGAGATCATCGGCCGCGGCCTGGGCCTGTAGCGCAACCGGGGGAGGGGCGCAGCCGGGACGGCGACCGGTTGCGGGGCGGCGCGCCGGCTGCGCAAGGATGAGACGGGCACCCCGCCCCTTACCGTCGAAGGAGCCGCCGATGGCCACCGACCTCGCCGCGCCACTCGCCGCGCCCGACGTCACGCCGATCCAGCGGCGTACCCTGCGGCTGCTCTTCGTCACCCAGATCGTCGGCGGGATCGGGGTGACGGTCGGCGTCGCCGTCGGGGCGCTGCTCGCCGCGGACATCGCCGGCACCGCCGTGGCCGGGCTGGTGAGCAGCGCCGCCGTGGTGGGCGGGGCCCTGCTCGCGGTGCCGGTCACCCGGATCATGAACGGCCACGGCCGGCGGCCCGGCCTGGTCGTGGCCTATCTCGCCGGCGCGGCCGGCGGCGCCCTGGTGGTGTTCGCCGCCGTCACCCGCTGGGTCCCGCTGCTCTTCCTCGGCATGCTCCTCTTCGGCGGCGGCAGCGCGGCCAACCTCCAGGCCCGCTACGCCGCGGTCGACCTGGCCGAGCCAGCGCGGCGGGGCCGCCAGCTCGCCCTGATCGTCTGGGCCACCACCATCGGCGCGGTCGCCGCGCCGAACTTCGCCGCGTTCGCGGACCGCACCACCAGCGGCTGGGGGCTGCCGAAGCTGGCCGGTCCGTTCGCGTTCAGCGCCGTCGCGCTGGCGCTGGCCGCCGGCGTGATCCTGGCGCTGCTGCGGCCCGACCCGCTGCTGACCGCGCGCCGGCTGGCGGCGGTCGCCGTCCCGCCGGTCACCCCGGGGTCGGACGCCGTCGTCCCGGCCGCCCCGTCGCCGGACGCCGTTCCCGCCGTCACCCCGTCGCCGGACGCCGTCGTCGCGCCGGCACCGACCGGCCGGCGCGGCGTGGGCATGCGGGCCGCCTGGTCGGTCGTACGCGCGCGCCCGGCCGCCCGGCTCGGCATCGCCGCGGTGGCGGTCGGGCACCTGGTCATGGTCGCGGTGATGGTGATGACCCCGGTGCGCCTGCACGAGTGGCACGCCGACGCCGACGTGCTGCGGGTGGTCGGTCTCGTGCTGAGTCTGCACATCGCCGGCATGTACGCCCTCGCCCCGGTGGCCGGCTGGCTCACGGACCGGCTCGGCCGCCGGGCGGTGATCCTCGGCGGCGTCGGGCTGCTGCTCGTGGCGTGCGCGGTCGCCGGCACCGCCGGGCACCACACGGCCCGGCTCTCGATCGGGCTGTTCCTGCTCGGCCTGGGCTGGTCGGGGACCATGGTGGCCGGTTCCACCCTGCTGTCGGAGTCGGTGCCGGTGGGGATCCGGCCGAGCGTCCAGGGGCTCTCCGACCTGACCATGGGACTGGCCGGCGCCGCCGCCGGGGCGGTCAGCGGGTTTGTCATGGAGGTGGCGGGTTATCCGGTGCTCGCCCTGCTCGCGGCGGTCGCGGCGGTGCCCCTGGTGGCGCTAGCGTTGCGTCCGGTGCCGGCGGGCGCACCGGACGAGGAGGATTGATCACGTGCGGCTGACCGACTTCTGGTCGCGGTTGGAGGAGGCGTTCGGCCCCGCCTACGCGGCCAGCATCGCCCGCGACCAGGTGCTCTCCCAGCTCGGTGGCCGGACCGTCGAGCAGGCGCTGGCATCGGGTGAGCAGGCGCACGTCGTGTGGCGGGCGGTCTGCGCCGCCTATCCCGACCGGGTGCCCGCGCGACTACGCTGAGCAGCCATTTCGTCGCCTCCGCGTGTCGCTTGCCGACTCGTACACCTGTTCGGCTATTGTCCACAGCGGGGTGCTCGTCCACAGCTCACGGCCCGTCGGCTGGTTTTCTGTCGGACCCAGCGCCTAGCGTGTCCGCGTGACGCGAAGCTCAGGAAAGACGCCGGCGAAGGCAGGGGTGGCAACGATGGCAGCAGGGCCTGACCGGGAGAAGGCACTCGACCTTGCTCTCGCTCAGATCGACAAGCAGTTCGGCAAGGGCTCGGTGATGCGGCTCGGGGAGCGGCCGGTCATCCAGACCGCGGTCATCCCCACCGGGTCGATCGCCCTCGACGTGGCGCTCGGCGTGGGCGGCCTGCCCCGCGGCCGGGTCGTCGAGATCTACGGTCCGGAGTCCAGCGGTAAGACCACCGTCGCGCTGCACGCCGTGGCCAACGCCCAGCGGGCCGGCGGCATCGCCGCCTTCGTCGACGCCGAGCACGCGCTCGACCCGGAATACGCGAAGGCCCTCGGCGTCGACACCGACGCCCTGCTGGTCTCCCAGCCCGACACCGGTGAGCAGGCGCTGGAGATCGCGGACATGCTGGTCCGCTCCGGCGCGCTCGACATCATCGTGATCGACTCGGTGGCCGCGCTGGTGCCGCGCGCCGAGATCGAGGGCGAGATGGGCGACAGCCACGTGGGTCTGCAGGCCCGGCTGATGAGCCAGGCGCTGCGGAAGATCACCGGTGTGCTCAACAACACCGGCACCACCGCGATCTTCATCAACCAGCTCCGCGAGAAGATCGGCGTGATGTTCGGCAGCCCCGAGACCACCACGGGCGGCCGGGCGCTGAAGTTCTACGCCTCGGTCCGGCTCGACGTGCGCCGCATCGAGAGCCTCAAGGACGGCACCGACGTGGTCGGTAACCGCACCCGGGTCAAGGTCGTGAAGAACAAGGTCGCCGCGCCGTTCAAGCAGGCCGAGTTCGACATCATGTACGGCAAGGGCATCTCCCGCGAGGGCTCGCTGATCGACGTCGGCGTCGAGCAGGCGATCATCCGCAAGTCCGGCGCCTGGTACACCTACGACGGCGACCAGCTGGGCCAGGGCAAGGAGAAGGCCCGCGAGTTCCTCCGGGAGAACCCGGACGTGGCCGCCGAGATCGAGAAGAAGATCCTGGAGAAGCTCGGCGTCGGGGTCGGCGCGGGCGACGCCGCCGGTGGCCCGGAGCTGCCGCCGGTCGACTTCTGACCGGTCGCTGACCCGTGGCAGGACGACGCGCCCGCACGGGGCGGGGCTGGGATGCCAGTCCGCCCCGCGCGGGCGACGGCACGACGACGCCCCGACCCCGGCGGGGTCGCCGTGGCCCCCGTGCCGAGGAGATCGACCCCGAGGTGCCCCCCGCCGCGCCGCGCGACGAGTCGGAGGTGGCGCGGGACATCTGCCTGCGCCAGCTCGCCGTCCGGCCGCGTACCCGGGCCGAGCTGGCCGGGGCACTGGCGAAGCGGGGGATCTCCGAGGAGGTCTCCGCGGCGGTGCTCGACCGCTACGACGAGGTCGGCATCATCGACGACGCCGCCTTCGCGCGGGCCTGGGTGTCCAGCCGGCACGCCGGCCGGGGTCTGGCCCGCCGGGCGCTCGCCAACGAGCTGCGTCAGCGCGGTGTCGACGGCGAGGTCGCCAGCGAGGCCCTCGGCGAGCTGGACGAGGAGACCGAGGCCGAGACCGCCCGCGCCCTGGTGGAGCGGAAGCTGCGGTCCGCCCGCGGCGAGCCGGATGCGGTCTTCCGGCGGCTGGTGGCGATGCTGGCCCGCAAGGGCTACCCGCCCGGCGTGGCGATCCGGGCGGTGAAGGACGCGCTCGCCGCGCAGAGCGCCGAGGCGGCCGAGTTCGCCGAGCAGATCGACGCCGACGCGCTCGCCGACGCCGAGGGCGAGCTCGACCGCGACAGCCGGTTAGTCGACTGAGCGCAGCCGACGGCGAGCCACATGCCGGGGCCAGACCGACGCGGCCGGAGGCCGGTCGCGGGGTGGCGCTACCGCTGCCTGGGCGACGGGACGCGCACGGCGGCCATGCCCGCAGCCGTGGCCGCCGCGACGCCTAGGTCGGTGTCCTCGAAGACCAGGCAGGACTCCGGTGGGACGCCGAGGAGCCGGGCGGCGAGCAGGAACCCCTCCGGGTCGGGCTTGGCCCTGGCGTAGTCGCCCGCGCAAACCAGCGCGTCGAACTTCCCGGTGAGGCCAAGGGCGTCCAGGGAGGCCGTGACCGACTCCCGGGTGCTGCCGGAGACCACGGCGAAGGGAACCCGCCCGTGGGCGTCCTCGATGTGCCGCAGGACGCCGGGCACGGCGGTGAGCCTCGGCAGGGATTCCTGATACAGCGTCTCCTGACGGGCGGCGACCGCCTCGACCGGCATGGCCAGGCCGTGGCGCTCGTTGAGTTCGACGATGATGTCGGCTACCGGGCGCCCGCCCCAGGCGTAGAAGAGGTCCTCCGAGAAGGTGCAGCCCCACTCCTTGAGCGCCTCGACCCAGGCGAGGTGGTGCAGCGGCATCGAGTCGGCGATGGTGCCGTCGCAGTCGAAGAGGTAGGCCCGGAACTCGCCGGGCGGCAGGGGGAGCAGCACCCGGATAGGTTAGGCGGCTGCGTGGCGGGCCGTACGGCTGGGCGGGCCGGCGGGCGCACCTCCCGCCAACTCGCCTCGTTTGTCCTCCGGTGTCCGGGCTGGCGTGGGCGTTGCGTAACGCGACAACTTCGCTCCGTTCGGGGGGTTTGATCATGAGTTCTTGACCAGACGGCCCCGGGAGACCTAGCCTCGCCATACAGGCTCACATTGCCCGACCAGCGCAGGCTAAGCGCACAACATAGATCGCGTAACGGAACAGCATCACTTTGGCCGACTCGTCGGCCACTGGCGGCAGCTTCGGACAGGCCGGTCCGGGGCTGGCGCGACAACTGCACCCGGCCGCCGGCGATGCCCCGCGTGGGCACCGCCGACGGAACCTACCCACGGCCAGTCGCTCCGGTCGGGCGTCCACAGCCGCAGGGTGCGTGCCCACCGGCACCGTCGCTGCGGTCCCGACGTTCAGGGGAGGCGGCCATGGCGAGGCGGCGCAGGTCCACCGGGGTGCCGACATGAGCGGGCCGAACGTCGGGCCGGGCCCGCACCGATCGCGGGCCGACCAGGGTGTGGCCGACCACGTGACGGCCATGCGGAGCGGGGCGCCGGCATGAGCGGCTTCGACGTCGTGATCCTCGCGGTGGTGCTGGTCCTGACCGTGGTCGTGCTCGGGGCGGTGCTGCTGGGCGTACGGACGCTGCGCCGGCTCGGCGCGGCGCCGGCGCCCGAGGATCCCGCCTTCATCGCCGAGAAGGACCGGCAGGAACAGTCCCTGGCCGCGCTGCGCAGCGCCGCCGACGAGGCCAACAGCACGATCGACGTGGCGAAGTCCGCCGCCGCGGCGGCCCGGGCAGAGGCGGCTGCCGCGAAGGCCGAGGCGAAGGCGGCCCGCGCCGAGGCGCGCCGGGTGCTCGACGACGCCCGGGCGGAGGCCGACACCATCCTGGAGCGGGCCCACAAGCAGGCCGAGGCGGACGCGGAGCAGCTACGGACCACAGCCCGGCGCAGCGGGGAACGCGAGGTCGCGGTGCTCGCCGCCACCACCCGGGAACAGGCCGCCGAGGTGGAGCGGCGGGCGGCCCGGATGGACGAGCGCGAGCGGCTGCACACCGAGGAGGTGGAGCGGCTCGCCGAGCGGGAGCGCCAGCTCACGGCCGCCAGCGCGGCCCTGGCCGCCCGCGGCGCCGCGCTCGACCAGCGGGAGGCGGAACTGGCCGAGGCGGAGGAGCAGCGGCGCCGGGAGCTGGAGCGGGTCGCCGGGCTCACCGCCGACACGGCCCGGGCGGAGCTGATCGAGGCGATCGAGGGCCAGGCCAAGCGGGAGGCCGCGCTGCTGGTCCGGGACATCGAATCCGACGCGCGCAACACCGCCGAGCAGCGTGCCCGGCACATCGTCGTCGACGCGATCCAGCGGGTCGCCAGTGAGCAGACCGCGGAGAGCGTGGTCAGCGTCCTGCACCTGCCCGGCGACGAGATGAAGGGACGGATCATCGGCCGGGAGGGCCGCAACATCCGCGCCTTCGAGTCGGTCACCGGCGTCAACCTGATCATCGACGACACCCCCGAGGCGGTGCTGCTCTCCTGCTTCGACCCGGTGCGCCGGGAGGTCGGCCGGCTCACCCTGGAGAAGCTGGTCCTGGACGGGCGGATCCATCCGCACCGGATCGAGGAGGTCTACGACCTGGCCCGGCACGAGGTGGAGGAGCTGTGTCAGCGGGCCGCCGAGGACGCCCTGGTCGAGGTCGGCATCACCGAGATCCACCCGGAGCTGGTCACCCTGCTCGGCCGGCTGCGCTACCGGACGTCGTACGGGCAGAACGTGCTCAAGCACCTGGTGGAGACCGCGCACATCGCCGGCATCATGGCGGCCGAGCTGCGGCTCGACGTGCCGACCATCAAGCGCTCGGCGTTCCTGCACGACATCGGCAAGGCGCTCACCCACGAGGTGGAGGGCAGTCACGCCATCATCGGCGCGGACCTCGCCCGCAAGTACGGCGAGAGCGAGGACGTCGTCCACGCCATCGAGGCGCACCACAACGAGGTGCCGCCGCAGACCATCGAGGCCGTCCTCACCCAGGCGTCCGACGCCTGCTCCGGCGGGCGGCCCGGGGCACGGCGGGAGAGCCTGGAGGCGTACGTCAAGCGGCTGGAGCGGATCGAGGAGATCGCGGCCGGCAAGCTCGGCGTGGAGAAGGTCTTCGCCATGCAGGCCGGCCGGGAGATCCGGGTGATGGTCAAGCCGGACGACGTGGACGACATCGGCGCCGCCGTGCTGGCCCGGGACGTGGCGAAGCAGATCGAGGAGGAGCTGACGTACCCGGGTCAGATCCGGGTGACCGTGGTCCGCGAGTCCCGGGTCACCGAGATCGCGCGCTGACGTCGCGGCGGGCGCCGTCACCGAGACCGCCCGCTGACGGCGCAACACGAAGGGCCGGCCCGATCATCGGGCCGGCCCTTCGTCGCGTCAGGGGTCAGACGCCCTGGCTCTCCGCCTGCGCGGTGAGCGCCGCCGGGGGCGGGTTCTGGGCCGGGGTGCCGGCGGTCTTGCGGCCCCGGGAGAGCCGGTGCTGGACGTACTGGGCCAGCTTCGACAGCGAGTAGTTCACCAGGATGAACATCACCGCGATCACGACGTAGACCTGGATCGGGTTGTCCAGCACGCCGATGAGCTGCTTGCCGATGTTCAGGGTCTCCTCGTAGCTGATGATGAAGCCCAGCGAGGTGTCCTTGAGCACCACGACGAGCTGGCTGATCAGCGCCGGCAGCATGATCCGGAAGGCCTGCGGCAGCAGGATCATCCGGGTGGTCTGCATCGGGGAGAGGCCGATCGCGGCCGCCGCCTCGGCCTGCCCGCCGGGCAGGCCCTCCATGCCGGAGCGGAGGATCTCGGCGATGACCACCGAGTTGTAGATGGTCAGGCCGATGACCAGGTACCACAGCGTCTCGAACGTGACGCCGAACTCGGGGAAGCCGCGAGCCACGAAGAAGATCGTGATGACCACGGGCATGCCCCGGAACACCTCGACGCAGACCCGGGTGACCGCCGACAGCAGCACGCTCAGCCCGCGCAGCAGGTAGGCCAGCGGCGCGGCGAAGCCGGTGAACCGGCGGCGGGTCAGGCTCTTGAGCTGGATCCGCAGCACCGCGAGCAGGGTGCCGACCACCAGCGAGGCGACGATCGCCAGGGCGGCGGCGGTCAGCGTGTTCTTGAGGCCGAGGCCGATCCGCTCCCACACCTGCGGGAAGTTCTCGTTGGAGGGGTCGAGCAGCGGCCCCCAGAGCTCCATCGAGAACTGGCCCTTGGCGTCCAGCGGCTTGTAGATCAGGAAGTACGCGCCCGCGAGCAGCAGCACCGTCGCCACCAGGCTGCTGACGAGGGTGATCCGGCGCTGCCGGGGGCCGGGGACGTCGTAGAGGACGGTCTGCTGGCTCATCGGGCCACCGCCTGCCGCTTCTCGATCCGGTCGAGGAGCGCGCCGAGGGGGACGGTCATGATCAGGTATCCGATCGAGATGCCGATGGCGACGGGGACGAAGGCGTAGCCCTCGGCCGAGGTGAGCTGGTCGGCGGTCTGCGAGAGGTCGCCGACCACGCCGAAGAAGCCGATCAGGGCCGAGTTCTTGATCATCGCGATGATCACCGAACCGAGGGGCACCACCGAGGCCTTCCAGGACTGCGGCAGGACCACGTACCGCAGGTTCTGGCCGAAGGTGAGGCCGAGCGACCGGGCGGCCTCCGCCTGGCCGGCGGGGACGGCGTTCACGCCGGACCGCAGCGCCTCGCAGACGAACGCGGCGGTGTAGAGCACCAGCGCGATCAGCGCGAAGCGGAAGTACGGCAGATCCGTGTCGAGCCGGCTGAACACCGCGTCCAGGCCGGGGATGCGCAGGAAGTCCGCGTTGGAGCCGAGCGCCGGCAGGCCGAACGCGGCGAAGAACATCACCACGGTCAGCGGCATGTTCCGGAAGATGTTGACGTACGCGGTGCCGACCGCCCGCAGCGGCGGCACCGGGGAGATCCGCAGTACCGCCACGATGGCGCCCAGGATCAGGGCACCGATCGCGGCGAGTACGCAGATCTGGAGGGTGAGCCAGAAACCACCCGCGAAGACGTCGAACTTGTCGATGAGCACACTCACGGGTCGGTCTTCCTCCCCACCCTCCAGATCGAAGGAATTAGATCAGTAGCGGTTGACGGTCGGGGCGGAGCCCAGCTGGGCGCCGAACTTGCCGGCGGTGCCGTCCCAGGCCTTCTGCCAGCTGCCGTCGGCGAACGCCTTCTCCAGCGTGTCGTTGATGAAGTTGCGGAAGTCGGTGTCCTCCTTCTTCACCCCGATGCCGTACGGCTCCTTGGTGAAGTTGTCGCCGGCCAGCTTGAAGGACGCCTCGTCCTTGGCGATGTAGCCGAGCAGGATCACGTTGTCCGTGGTGACGGCGTCGACCTGGCCGCCCTTGAGGGCGTCGCGGCACTTGTCGTAGGTGTCGAAGAGCACCAGCTGGGTGGCGACGTCCTTGACGTGCTTCTTGATCTCCTCGGCCGGGGTGGAGCCGGTGACCGAGCAGACCTTCTTGGCGCCGTCCTTGAAGGAGTCCGGCCCGGTGATCGTGGCGTCGTCCTTCTTCACCATGATGTTCTGGCCGGCCTCGTAGTACGGCCCGGCGAACGCGATGCGCTCCTTGCGCTTGTCGTTGATCGTGTAGGTCGCGGCGACCAGGTCGACCGTGCCGTTCACGATGACGTCCTCGCGGACCTTCGAGGGGGCCTCGACCCACTCGATCTTGTCCTCGGGGATGCCGAGCTCCTTGACGATGATCTTCGCGACCTCGACGTCGAAGCCCTCCGGCTTGCCCGACAGGCCCTTCTGGCCGAAGCCGGGCTGGTCGAACTTCGTGCCGATCTTGATGGACTGGGCCTTGTTCAGGCGCTCCATCGTGCTGCCGGCGGCGAAGGACTTGCTGCCGGCGCCGGTGCCCTCCTCGGCGTCGTCGCCACCGCAGGCGGTCATGCCGAGCGCCAGGGTGGCGGCCGCGGCGAGCGCCGCTACGCGCGTGATACGCATACTCATCTCCTTCTTCGACGGAACCGCCGGGGGACGGCGCGCTCCAGGTACGGACGCCTAGTGCGTGAGGATCTTGGAGAGGAAGTCCTTGGCCCGCTCGCTGCGCGGGTTGGCGAAGAACTCGGCGGGCGGGGCGTCCTCGACCAACTGCCCGTCGGCCATGAAGATGACGCGGTTCGCCGCGTGCCGGGCGAAGCCCATCTCGTGGGTGACCACGACCATCGTCATGCCCTCGCGGGCCAGCGACGTCATCACGTCCAGCACCTCGCCGACCATCTCCGGGTCGAGCGCGCTGGTCGGCTCGTCGAAGAGCATCGCCTTGGGCTGCATGGCCAGCGCCCGCGCGATCGCGGCGCGCTGCTGCTGGCCGCCGGAGAGTTGGGCGGGGAACTTGTCGGCCTGGTTGGCGATGCCGACCCGGTCCAGCAGGGCCAGGCCGCGCTCGCGCGCCGCCGCCGGCTTCTCCTTGCGGACCTTGACCGGCCCGAGGGTGACGTTCTCGAGGATCGTCTTGTGCGCGAAGAGGTTGAACGACTGGAACACCATGCCGACCTCGCTGCGCAGCTTCGCCAGCGCCTTGCCCTCGGCCGGCAGGGGCTGCCCGTCGAAGGTGATCGTGCCGGAGGTGATCGGCTCGAGTCGGTTGATGGTGCGGCAGAGCGTCGACTTGCCGGAGCCGGACGGCCCGATGACCACGACCACCTCGCCGCGCCCGACCGACAGCGAGACGTCGTCCAGCACGTGCAGCGGCCCGAACCACTTGTTGACCGATTCCAGCACGATGAGCGGTTCGCCCGTCGCCACGTCGTCCACCGTCCCTGTCGTCGCGCACGCGGGGTCCGTTGACCCCCGGTTGGGCAACTGTAGGCGGGGGGATGTGGCGGAACGCAAGTCAGTTGGTCACGGAGCGGTAACACCATTTCCGCTCGGGCCCGGGAGTCGGATTTTGACTCCGAAACCGGTCCTCCCGGTGGTGGCGTCGGGACGTGTGGAAGATCATGTGGGGATGACGGAACGGGTGCGGCTGACCGAGTACGCCCGCGGCGGCGGTTGCGCCTGCAAGATCCCGCCGGGCGAGCTGGAGGCGATGGTCGCCGGCCTCGGCCCGGCCACCGGCGCCGCGGACCTGCTCGTCGGCCTCGACCACGGCGACGACGCCGCGGTGGTCCGGCTCGACGAACGGACCGGCCTGGTCACCACCGCCGACTTCTTCACCCCCGTCGTCGACGACGCGTACGACTGGGGGCGGATCGCCGCGACCAACGCGCTCTCCGACGTGTACGCGATGGGTGGCACCCCGCTCGTCGCGCTCAACCTGCTCTGCTGGCCGCGCGACGTGCTGCCGCTGGAGCTGGCCCGGGAGGTGCTGCGCGGCGGGCAGGACGTGGCCCGGGACGCGGGATGCCACCTCGCCGGCGGGCACAGCGTCGACGACGAGGGCCCCAAGTACGGGCTGGCCGTCACCGGGGTGGTCCGGCCCGAGGAGCTGATCACCCTGGACGCGGGCCGGGCGGGGCTGCCGCTGTCGCTGACCAAGCCGCTGGGCGTCGGGGTGCTCAACACCAGGCACAAGGCCACCGGCGAGAGCTTCCCCGAGGCGGTCGCCGCCATGACCACCCTCAACCGGGACGCCGCGCGGGCCGCGGTGGCGGCCGGTGTGCGCTGCGGCACCGACGTGACCGGCTTCGGTCTGCTCGGGCACGCGTCCAAGCTGGCCCGGGCGAGCCGGCTGACGGTGGCGATCGACGCGGCCCGGGTGCCCTACCTGGCCGGCGCCCGGGAGGCGGTGCGCGACGGGTACGTCAGCGGCGGCAGCCGCCGCAACCTGGAGTGGGTCGCCGGGTGGACGGACTTCGGCGGGATCGGCGAGGACGAACGGCTGCTGCTGGCCGACGCGCAGACGTCGGGCGGCCTGCTGGTCGCCGGCGAACTGCCGGGTGCCACCGTGGTCGGCGAGCTGCTGCCCCCCGGCGAGCACCGGGTCGTCGTGCGCTGACCGACCCGGTCGAAACGGGCGCGCTACGGAGCGGGGAAGTTCCGGGCGGGGCACCGTACCCGATAAACTGTCACCTTTCCGCCACTCGGAGCAACGGCGCCCAAGGAAATTTTGCCCGGAATGGTCACAGACCGGTAACTTGCCCCCGGCTGAGGTCATATGCCCCCCACCATCGTCAGTAAGGCCCGATCCGGAGGCCGGTGGGACGAGCACAGCGAGGAGGCGGCATGACCGAGCTGTGGAACTGGAGAATCGACCAGGTGCGGCCGGTGGAGGTCTACCCGGCACTGGCCGAGGCACTCGGCCGGGTGGTGATGCCCCTGGCGGCGGCCGACCCGGCCCGGCTGCCGGCGCACGCGGTGATCTGCGACGTCTGGCAGGCGCCGGGGGAGTTCGCCACCATCGTTGACTGCTACGGCGTGCCCGACGGGCTCCCCGAGCACGCCAGCATCGCCGCGCTGGCGCGGCTGCTGGACCGCAACTGCCTGCTGCGCGACGACACCCTCGACGCCGGCCGGCACCTGCTCGTGGCCCCCGACGGCACGATCCGGCCGGTGCACTTCGACGTCCGCGAGACCGACGACGGCGAGGTGCTCGGCAACCAGCGGCTCTGCACCGAGGCCGATCCCCGCTGCCGCGGCTGGTCGCAGTGCCACCGCTCACGCTGGGCCCCCGACTCGGTGCTGCCCGCGCTCGCCGCCGCCTGAGGCCCGCCGTGCCAGCACGCGGGGCCTCCCCGCGTCGGCCCGGCGGGCGGCGAGGTCAGCTCGCCGGGCGGGCGGAGCGGCCGCCGCGTACCTCCAACTCGCCCAGCAGGGTCGCGGTGGCCGCGGCGACCGCGGCGACCGCCGCGTCGAAGGCCGCGGCGTTGTGCGCGGCGGGCCTGCGGAAGCCCGAGATCTTCCGGACGTACTGCAGGGCGGCGGCCTCGACGTCGGCCGGGCTCACCTCGGCGACGTACGGCTCACGAAGGGTCTTGATGCTCCGGCACACGGCTCCTCCTCGTTCGGTTCGGGATTCTCGCCCGGATACGCTGTCCGGGTCATGACTACCGCAGCGGCGAGCAGCCCGCGCACCTACCAGGTGCGCACGTACGGCTGCCAGATGAACGTGCACGACTCCGAGCGCATCTCCGGGCTGCTGGAGCAGGCGGGCTACGTGCGCGCCGCCGAGGCCGACGACAACCCGGACGTGGTGGTGTTCAACACCTGCGCGGTCCGGGAGAACGCCGACAACCGGCTCTACGGCAACCTCGGTCACCTGCGCCCCGTCAAGGACAGGCACCCGGGGATGCAGATCGCCGTCGGCGGCTGCCTCGCCCAGAAGGACCGCGGCGAGATCGTCCGCAAGGCGCCCTGGGTGGACGTGGTCTTCGGCACGCACAACATCGGGTCGCTGCCGGTGCTGCTGGAGCGGGCCCGGCACAACGCCGCCGCCGAGGTGGAGATCCTCGAGTCCCTCGACGTCTTCCCCTCGACGCTGCCCACCCGGCGCGAGTCCACGTACGCCGGCTGGGTGTCGATCTCCGTCGGCTGCAACAACACCTGCACGTTCTGCATCGTGCCCTCCCTGCGCGGCAAGGAGAAGGACCGCCGCCCCGGCGACATCCTCTCCGAGGTGCGCGCCCTGGTCGACGAGGGCGTGCTGGAGGTGACCCTGCTCGGGCAGAACGTCAACTCCTACGGCGTGGAGTTCGGCGACCGGCTCGCCTTCGGCAAGCTGTTGCGCGCCTGCGGCGACGTCGACGGCCTGGAGCGGGTCCGGTTCACCAGCCCGCACCCGAAGGACTTCACCGACGACGTGATCGCCGCGATGGCCGAGACGCCGAACGTCTGCCACTCGCTGCACATGCCGCTGCAGTCCGGCTCGGACGACGTGCTGCGCGCCATGCGCCGCTCGTACCGGGCCGACCGCTACCTCGGCATCATCGAGAAGGTCCGGGCGGCGATGCCGGACGCGGCGATCACCACGGACATCATCGTCGGATTCCCCGGCGAGACCGACGCCGACTTCGAGCGCACCCTCGACGTGGTCCGCGAGGCCCGGTTCTCCTCCGCCTTCACCTTCCAGTACTCGAAGCGCCCCGGCACCCCCGCCGCCACCATGGAGGGTCAGCTCCCCAAGCAGGTCGTCCAGGAGCGCTACGAGCGGCTGATCGCCTGCGTGGAGGAGATCACGTGGGCGGAGAACAAGCGGCTCGTGGGGGAGACCGTCGAGGTGCTGGTCGCCGTCGGCGAGGGGCGCAAGGACGAGCGCACCGGCCGGATGTCCGGCCGCGCCCGTGACGGCCGCCTCGTCCACTTCGACGCGGGTTCCCTCGCCGGGCAGATCCGCCCCGGCGACATCGTGCACACCACCGTCACGTACGCGGCCCCGCACCACCTCAACGCCGACGGTGAGCCCCTGTCGCACCGGCGCACCCGGGCCGGCGACGCGGCCGAGGCGGGGCGCTCCCCGCGTACGCCCGGGGTGCTGCTCGGGCTGCCCACGATCGGCGCGCCGGCCGCGGCGCCCGCGCCGACGACGGGCTGCGCCGCCCACTGACCCCCACGACGGGCCGGCCGATCCCACCGTCGCCGGCGGCGGCCCGGACACGCGAAAGCCCCCGGTCCGCGCGGACCGGGGGCTTTCGCGTGGCTCAGCTCAGCCGGCCTGCTCGGCGAGCTGGAGGAACTGCCGCTTCGAGGCGAGCGCCTGCTCGGCCTCCTTGATCCGCCGGGCGTCGCCGGCCGCCTGGGCCCGGGCCAGCCGCTCCTCGGCCTCGGCGACCTGCGTCCGCATCTGGGCCAGCAGCGGGTTGTCCTCCTTGGTGGTGCGTCGCCACGCGGAGTCCATCACCTCGCGGACCTTGTCGTCGACCGTCCGCAGCCGGCGCTCCAGCCCGGCCGCCGCCTCGCGGGGCACCCGGCCGGCCTCGTGCCACTGCGCCTGGATCTCCCGCAGCTTGGCCTGCGCGCCCTTCGGGTCGCCGTCGACGTCCAGCGCCTCGGCCTCGGCGAGCAGCGCCTGCTTGCGCTCCAGGTTGGCCCGCTGCTCGTTGTCGCGGGCCGAGAAGACCTCGCTGCGCCGGGTGAAGAACTCGTCCTGCGCGGCCCGGAACCTCTCCCAGAGCTTCTGCTCCGCCTCCTTGGAGGCGCGCGGGGCGGCCTTCCACTGGTTCATCAGGTCCTTGAGCTGGTTGGCGGTCGCCGCCCAGTCCGTGGAGTCCTTCAGCTTCTCGGCCTCGGCGACCAGCTCCTCCTTGACCGACTGCGCCTGCTTGCGCTGCGAGTCCAGTGAGGCGAAGTGGGCGCCCCGGCGGCGGGTGAAGCCGTCCCGGGCCGCGGCGAACCGCTTCCACAGCTCACCGTCGGTCTTCTTGTCGACCCCGCGGATGGTCTTCCACTCCTCGAGGATCTCCTTGAGCCGGTCGCCGGCGGTCTTCCAGCCGGTCGACTCGGCGGCCAGCTTCTCCGCCTCCTCCACCAGCGCCTGCTTGCGGGCGAGTGCCTCGCCCCGGGCGGCGTCCCGGGCGGCCTTGGCCTCGCCGGCCTTCTCCTCGGCGACGGCGGCGAGTCGGTCCAGCCGTGCGGCCAACGCGTCGATGTCGCCGACGACGTGCGCCTCGGCGAGCGAGGCGCGGATCCGGCGGATCGTCGTCAGCGAGTGGCCGGCGTCCGCCGCACCCGAGTTGAGCCGCGCCTCCGTCAGGTTGACCTCGGTCACCAGGTCGTCGAAGCGGCGGGCGAAGTGGGCAAGCCCCTCCTCGGGCGCTCCCGCCTGCCAGGATCCGACCACCCGCTCGCCGTCGGCGGTCTTGACGTACACGGTGCCGTCCGCGTCCACCCGTCCGAAGGCCGTCCAGTCGCTCATGTGCCCATCCTCGTTCTCCCGGCGTCGGGGACCGGTCCCACGATCGCCGCCACGGCGCAGCAAAGTTACTCCCGGCATTGTCACAGGTCCGACCCCGTCCGCGTCGAGCGCCTATCGCCGACCGTGACCATACGGTGTCCTAGCCCCCGAATGACCGGATCGGCGCGGGGACGCACCGGGGGGTCCCGCTACGGTGAACGGGTGCCCCTGGTCGCCGCCGCCGTCTGCCCGCATCCGCCCCTGCTCGTGCCCGAGGTGGCCGGTGCCGCCGCCGCTGAGCTGGACGAACTCCGCACGGCCTGCGACGCGGCCGTCGGCCGGCTGCTCGCCGCCTCGCCCGACCAGATCGTGCTGGTCGGCGCCGGGCCGGAGACCGTCCGCTTCCGGGCCGCCGACTACGGCTCCCTGCGCGCCTACGGTGTCGACCGCCACGTCCGGCTGTGGAAGACCAACTGCGGGGGCGGGGAGCGGCTGCCGCTGAGCCTGACCGTCGGCGCGTGGCTGCTCGGCAGGGCGGGGACGGACCTGCCCCGGTTCGCCACGTCGGTCGCCGCCGACGCCGCCCCGGGCGAGTGCGCCGCGCTCGGGGCGGAGCTGGTACGCCGCGCCGAGGGCCGGGTCGCGCTGCTGGTGACGGGGGACGGGTCCGCCTGCCGGGGCGAGAAGGCGCCCGGCTACGACGACCCGCGCGCGCAGGCGTACGACGAGGGGGTCGCCCGGGCCCTGGCCGACGCGGACGCCGCCGCCCTGCACGGCCTGGACCCGGTGCTGTCGGCCGAGCTGAAGGTCGCCGGTCGGGCGGCCTGGCAGGTGCTCGCCGGCGCGGCGGGCGCGGCGGGCGGACGCTGGCACGGTGACCTGACCTACGACGCCGCGCCCTACGGCGTGGCCTACTTCGTGGCCACCTGGGAGGCGGCGTGACCGGGCCGGCCGACGCCGGCGGCGGCCACCCGCCGGTCGGGACGGTGGTCGCGGTGGTCGGGCCGACGGCGGCCGGGAAGTCCGCACTGAGCATCGCGCTCGCGCACGCCCTCGACGGCGAGGTGGTCAACGCCGACTCGATGCAGCTCTACCGGGGCATGGACATCGGCACCGCGAAGCTCACCCCGGCCGAGCGCGACGGGGTGCCGCACCACCTGCTGGACATCTGGGACGTCACCGAGCCGGCGAGCGTGGCGGAATACCAGCGGCTGGCCCGCGCGGCGGTCGACGACATCCTGGCCCGTGGCCGGGTGCCGCTGCTGGTCGGCGGCTCCGGCCTCTACGTGCGGGCGGTGCTGGAGCGGTTCGAGTTCCCCGGCACCGACCCGGCGGCCCGCGAGCGGCTCGAACGGGAGCTGGCCGAGACCGGCCCGGCCCCGCTGTACGCCCGGCTGCGGGAGGCCGACCCGGCCGCCGCGGCGGGGATCCTGCCCACCAACGGCCGGCGGATCGTCCGGGCGCTGGAGGTCATCGAGCTGACCGGGGCGCCGTTCACCGCGTCGCTGCCCGGCCCGACGCCCTACTACCCGTCCGTGCAGCTCGGGGTGGACCTGGACACGGCGCTGCTGGACGAGCGGATCGCGCTGCGGGTGGACCGGATGTGGGCCGACGGCCTGGTCGCCGAGACCCGCGAGCTGGTCGGCCACGGCCTGCCGCAAGGGCGGACGGCCAGCCGGGCGCTCGGGTACCAGCAGGTGCTGCGCTTCCTGGCCGGGGAGATCACCGAGGGCGAGGCGCACGACGAGACGGTCCGGGCCACCCGGCGGTTCGTCCGCCGGCAGCGCTCCTGGTTCCGCCGTGACCAGCGGATCCACTGGCTGGACTCGGCCGCGCCGGACCTGATCCCGGCCGCCCTGCGCCTGCTGCCGGCCGCTGCGCGATGATGGGGGCGTGGAGTTCACCAAGGGCCACGGCACCGGCAACGACTTCGTCATCCTGCCCGACCCGGACGGGGCGCTCGACCTGACGCCCGGGCTGGTCGCCGCGATCTGCGACCGGCGGCGCGGCCTCGGCGGCGACGGCGTGCTGCGGGTGGTGCGGGCGGCGAAACACCCCGAGGGCGCCGCCCTGGCCGGCGAGGCCGAGTGGTTCATGGACTACTGGAACTCCGACGGCTCGTTCGCCGAGATGTGCGGCAACGGCGCTCGCGTCTTCGTCCGCTACCTGCTGGCGTCCGGGCTGGCCACGCCGGTCGGCGCGGCGCTGCCGGTGGCCACCCGGGCCGGCCTCGTGCGCGCGCGCGTCGAGGGGGACGCCGTCGCCGTCGAGATGCGCCGCCCCCGGGTGTACGACGCCTCGACCGCCACCGTGGGCGGCTTGACCCTGCCGGGTGCGGCGGTGGACGTCGGCAACCCGCATCTGGTCTGCGCGCTCCCGACCGGGCTGGACCTGACCGGCCTCGACCTCACCCGCGCGCCGGAGTTCGACCCGGCTGCCTTCCCGGCCGGAGTGAACGTCGAGTTCACCGCGCCCGGCGAGGCGGTCGACGGCGCCGACGGGCACGTGCTGATGCGGGTGTACGAGCGCGGCTCCGCCGAGACGCTCTCCTGCGGCACGGGCGCGTGCGCGGTGGCCGCCGTGGCCCTGCGCGACGCCGGCCGGGACACCGGGGTGATCGCCGTGGACGTCCCCGGCGGCCGCCTCACGGTCACGGTCACCGAGGACTCCTGCTGGCTGGCCGGCCCCGCCGTCCTGGTCGCGGGCGGCGAGGTCGACCCCGCCGCCCTGACCACGCCCGCCTGACCCCGGCCTCCCCCTGCCCTCCCGCCCCACGCCGGTGCAAGATCGCCGGGGCGGGGCGGGGCGGGGCGTCAGGGGGTGGCGCTGGCTTCGGCGGCGATCTCGGGGAGGTCGGCCGGGCCGGGGTCCGCGGCCGGGGCCGGGGGCGGGTTCTGGGCGGCGGCGCGCACCGCCGCGGCGACCGCCGGGGCCACCCGCGAGTCGAAGACGCTGGGTACGATCACCGTCGGGTTGATCTTGTCCTCGCCGACCACGTCCGCGATGGCCCGGGCGGCGGCGATCGCCATCTCCTCGGTGAACTCCTCGGCGTGCGCGTCCAGCATGCCGCGGAAGACACCCGGGAAGGCGAGCACGTTGTTGATCTGGTTCGGCTGGTCGGAACGACCGGTGGCGACCACGGCGGCGTGCTTGCGCGCCTCACGCGGGTCGACCTCCGGGTCGGGGTTCGCCAGCGCGAAGACGATGGCGTCCTTGGCCATCATGGCGATGTCGTCGCCGGTGAGCAGGTTCGGCGCGCTGACGCCGATGAAGACGTCCGCGTCGCGTACCGCCCCGGGCAGGTCACCGGCGTAGTTGTCCTTGTTGGTGTGGTCGGCCAGCCACTGCCAGGCCGGGTTGAGCCCGGTCAGGCCGCGGTGCAGGGCGCCCTGCCGGTCGTACGCGATGATGTCGCCCACGCCCTGGCGCAGCAGCAGCTTCATGATCGCGGTGCCGGCCGCGCCGGCGCCGGAGACCACGACCCGGACGTCCGCGAGCTGCTTGCCCACGACGCGCAGCGCGTTGGTCAGCGCGGCCAGCACGCAGATCGCGGTGCCGTGCTGGTCGTCGTGGAAGACCGGGATGTCCAGCGCCTCGCGCAGCCGGGCCTCGATCTCGAAGCAGCGCGGCGCGGCGATGTCCTCCAGGTTGATCCCGCCGTACGCGGGCGCGATGGCCTTGACGATCTGCACGATCTCGTCGGTGTCCTGGGTGTCCAGGACCACCGGCCAGGCGTCCACCCCGCCGAAGCGCTTGAACAGCGCCGCCTTGCCCTCCATCACCGGCAGGGACGCCGCCGGCCCGAGGTTGCCCAGGCCCAGCACGGCCGAGCCGTCGCTGACCACGGCCACGGTGTTGCGCTTGATGGTGAGCCGCCGGGCGTCGGCCGGGTTCTCCGCGATCGCCTGGCAGACCCGCGCCACCCCCGGGGTGTACGCGCGGGACAGCTCGTCGCGGGTGCGCAGCGCCACCTTCGAGCTGACCTCGATCTTGCCGCCGAGGTGCAGCAGGAACGTCCGGTCGGAGACCTTGCGCACGTCCACGCCGTCGAGCGCGGTCAGCGCGTCGACCACCTGGTCGGCGTGGGCGGCGTCGGCGGTGTCGCAGGTCAGGTCGACGATCACGTGGGTCGGGTCGGAGTCGACCACGTCGAGCGCGGTGACGATCGCGCCGGCCTCGCCGACGGAGGTGGTCAGCCGGCCGATGGAGGACGCGTCCGCAGGCACGGCGATCCGGATGGTGATCGAGAATCCGGCACTCGGAAGTCGGGTGATTGACACAGGATCCCTCCGTCGACGCTGAGCGGCTCGCACCGCATTTCTACTCGCCCACCCGGGCCGGCCCACCGGCCGCCCCCGCTTTTGTGGCATTTCACGCGGGCATATAGCGGGTGCGTCCGGCGTTGACACATGTCAGGATTGCTCGGTACGTGACAGAACGGACAGGAGACCGGCTTGACCAACCAGGAGACCTACCTCCCCTACACCGACGACGAGCTCGACGCCACCACCGGCGAGTTCGAGCTGTCCGAGCGGCAGGCGCTGCGGCGGGTCCCTGGCCTCTCCACCGAGCTCGCCGACATCACCGAGGTCGAATACCGCCAGCTGCGCCTGGAGCGCGTGGTCCTGGTGGGCGTCTGGACCGAGGGCACCCAGAGCGACGCCGAGAACAGCCTCACCGAGCTGGCCGCGCTGGCGGAGACCGCCGGCTCGCAGGTGCTCGAAGGGCTGATCCAGCGGCGCAACCGCCCCGACCCGGCCACCTACATCGGCCGGGGAAAGGTCGACGACCTCGGCTCGGTCGTGCTCTCCAGCGGCGCCGACACGGTGATCTGCGACGGCGAGCTGTCGCCGTCCCAGCTCCGCAACCTGGAGCAGCGCATCAAGGTCAAGGTGGTGGACCGCACCGCGCTGATCCTCGACATCTTCGCCCAGCACGCCAAGAGCAAGGAGGGCAAGGCGCAGGTCGAGCTGGCCCAGCTCGAATACCTGCTGCCCCGCCTGCGCGGTTGGGGTGAGACGCTCTCCCGGCAGACCGGTGGTAGCGGTCGCGGCGGGGGCGCCGGCGGCGGCGTGGGCCTGCGTGGTCCCGGTGAGACCAAGCTGGAGACCGACCGGCGTCGGATCCGCCACCGCATCGCCCGGCTGCGCCGGGAGATCAAGGGCATGCGGACGGTACGCCAGACCAAGCGCGCCCGGCGGTCCCGCAACGCCGTCCCCGCCGTCGCCATCGCCGGCTACACCAACGCCGGCAAGTCCAGCCTGCTCAACCGGTTGACCGGCGCGGGTGTGCTGGTCGAGAACGCGCTCTTCGCCACCCTCGACCCGACCACCCGCAAGGCCACCACCTCCGACGGGCGGCTCTACACCCTCTCCGACACCGTCGGCTTCGTCCGGCACCTGCCGCACCAGATCGTCGAGGCGTTCCGCTCGACGCTGGAGGAGGTGGCCGAGGCCGACCTGGTGGTGCACGTCGTCGACGGCACCCACCCGGATCCGGAGGAGCAGGTCCGCGCGGTCCGTGAGGTGCTCGCCGAGGTGGGCGCCGACCGGCTGCCCGAGCTGCTGGTGGTCAACAAGACCGACGCGGCCGACGAGGAGACGCTGCTGCGGCTCAAGCGGCTCTGGCCGGAGGCGGTCTTCGTCTCCGCGCACACCGGGCGCGGGCTCGACGGGCTGCGCGAGGCTGTCGAGGAGCGGCTGCCCCGCCCGGCGGTGGAGGTCCGCGCGGTGCTCCCGTACGACCGGGGCGACCTGGTGGCGCGGGTGCACCGGCAGGGTGAGGTGCTGAGCACCTCCCACCTGCCCGAGGGGACGCTGGTGCACGTCCGGGTGGGCGACGCGCTCGCCGCCGAGCTGGCCCCGTTCCGGGCGGCGGCGGAGAGCCAGGCGGTCGCGTCCGCACGGTAACGGCGTTCCGGCGTCACCCGGCGGAAACCTGCGGCATGCGACACTGATTCAATGCGCCGCACTGTTTCTTCGGTCACGGTCGCCCTCGGCTTGCTGGGGGCGACCGTGGCGTGTGCGGGGGTCGCCCTGGCGGCGCCCGCCTCGGCCTCGTCCCCGCTCACGGCCGCCGCCGGCAAGAAGCGGTGCACGGTGACCGACGAGCGGCTGCGTGAGCTGTCCGGTCTGGTGGCCACCAAGAGCGGCTACATCGTGATCAACGACGGCACCGAGGTGGAGAGCCGCAAGCGGGTCTTCTTCCTCGACGCCAAGTGCGAGATCTCGAAGGAGCCGGTCCGCTATTCGGGGCAGGGGCCGTTCGACACGGAGGACCTGGCGCTCTCGCCGAACGGCCAGACGCTGTGGATCGCCGACACCGGTGACAACGTCACCAGCCGCGAGCGCCGCGAGCGGGTGGCGCTGTGGAGCATGCCGGTCAGCGGGTCCAAGCGGCCGGTGCTGCACCGGCTCTCCTACCCGGAGGGCAAGCCGCACGACGCCGAGGCGTTGCTCATCGGCGACGACGGCAACCCGCTGATCATCACCAAGGTGATGTCGGGCAAGGCGCAGATCTTCACCCCCGCCGCGAAGATGAAGAGCGGGGACACCGAGGCGGTGCCGATGAAGAAGGTCGGCGAGATCGCCCTGCCGAGGACGGACACGGACAACCGGCTCGGCGCTCCGGGCCGCGTGGCGATCACCGGAGCCGCCCGTTCCCCCGACGGGTCCCGGGTGGTGGTGCGCACCTACGCCGACGCCTTCGAGTACGACGTGACCGGCGGCGACATCGTGGCGGCCCTGACCTCCACCAAACCCCGGGTGACGGCGCTGGCCGATCCGTTCGGCGAGGCGATCGCCTACACCCCGGACGGCAAGACCTTCCTCACCGTCTCCGACGGCGGCCAGCTCGACGAGGCCGAGCCGGTGGAGATCCTCAGCTACACCCCGTCCGCCGAGGGCGCGAAGCCGATCGCCGGCGAGGGCGACGGGCCGAAGAAGGCGGCCGGGCAGTCGTGGCTCGACGGCCTGAGCCTGAGCGACATCACGTACATCATCGCCGCGGTCGGCGTGATCGGCGCGCTGATGGTGGCCGCCGGCGTCTTCGGCATCCTGCGGGCCCGGCGCAGGCCGGCCGCCCCGCATCGGGACGCCGACGAGCCGGCCCGCGACGACCTCGCCGACGACCCGCGGGGCCCGGCGGACGACGACTTCCTGCCGCCGGGAGACCGGGCGCGGGGCGGCGTCTACGGGGGCGCGCCCTCCGGTGGCGTCTACGGCGGTGCGCCCGGTGGCGGGCGGGGCGGGGCGGTCCCGGCCGGCGGTGGTCGCGGCGGGGCCGCGCCGGCCGGCGGCGGGGTCTACGGCGGTGGCCGCCAGGCCGGCGGCCCGGTCTACGGTGGCGGTCGCCCGGCCGGCGGTGGTGGCGGTCGCCCGGCCGGTGGCGGTGGTGGCGCCTACGATGGCGGCCGGCCGCCGGGCGCCGGTGGTCCCGCAGGCGGTGGCGGCGGTGGCCGGCAGGGTGGCGGCGGCCGTCCCGGTGGTGGCGTCTACGGCGGCGGGGGCCAACCGGGCCCCGGCGTCTACGGCGGCGGGGGCCGGGCGGAGCCGCCCCGTCGCGGCGGCGAGCAGGATCCTCGCGGTCAGCGGCCGGCCCGCCGGCGCGACCAGGGCTACGACGACGGCCGCGGCGGCCCCAACGGCCACGCGCCGGGTGGCGGCCGAGGCTACCGGGGCGACCGCTACTGACGTCCCCGGGCCTCCAGGGGCCGCCGTCGGCGACCGCTCCGGAGGCGCCACGGGGTCAGATGCGGCGCAGCACCGCGACGACCCGGCCCATGATGGTCGCGTCGTCGCCGGGGATCGGGTCGAAGGCCGGGTTCTGCGGCATCAGCCAGACGTGCCCGTCACGGCGGCGGTAGGTCTTGACCGTCGCCTCGCCGTCGAGCATCGCGGCGACGATGTCGCCGGACTCGGCGGTCGGCTGCTGCCGGACCACGACCCAGTCGCCGTCGCAGATCGCCGCGTCGAGCATCGAGTCGCCCTTGACCTGGAGCATGAAGACCTCGCCCTCACCCACCAGCTCGCGGGGAAGGGGGAAGATGTCCTCCACGGCCTGCTCGGCCAGGATCGGGCCGCCGGCCGCGATCCGGCCCAGCATCGGCACGTACGCCGGGGCGGGGCGCTGCGAGCGGGTCAGCTCGTCGTCGACGTCGTTGGGGGCCCGGACGTCCACGGCACGCGGCCGGTTGGGGTCGCGGCGCAGGAAGCCCTTCTTCTCCAGCTCCTTGAGCTGGTAGGCGACGCTGGACGGCGACACCAGGCCGACCGCCTCGCCGATCTCGCGCACGCTCGGCGGATAGCCGTGCCGGTCCACCCAGGTGCGGATGAACTCCAGGATCCGCCGCTGCCGGGCGGTGAGATCCACCGTCGCCGGGTCGGGGAAGGCGCTCACCACCGGGGTGACCGGGCGCACGGCGGGCTGCCCGGCCCGGCTGCGCGCGGCGCCCCGGCGTCGGGTGGCCGGCGGGCCCGCCTCGGTGATCTGCTGCGGGCTCTTCGGCCGGCTGGCCCGGTCCTCGGTCACGTCCGTCCTCCCTGGTCGGCGCTGGGTGCCTTGGCGGCTCGTGGTGCGTGCGGCGGTGCGTGGTGACCGGTGGCGGAAGATCCGCGCCCGGTTGTTCATGACCGTATAGGTGAGATCGGTCATTTTCAAACGTCTGTACGACATCACCTCGGCGTGTCGGGGCGAAAAGCGGCCCTGCTCGTACTCACGTTCTGGTAAATGGTACGTCGGGTCGAACGGGTGTTCGACTCCTGCCCGATCGGCGGCGGTTTCGCCGCGACCGGACGAATAACCCCGGGAGGTGCCGGACGGTTGGTTCTGCGGTGGGGCGGCGCCGGCCGGGTCGACTCCGGATGGCGGTGACGCGCCGGACACGCCGCTCAACTTGACCGGGGATCGTCGGCGGCATACGGTCGACCCCTAGATGTAGTAGTCACACGGGCGTAAGTCGCCTACAGGTTGGGTTCGACTACCGACCGCACTCCCGTACCGTCGACACGGCGAAGACCATCGACAGATGGCTCCGCCGCGCTGACGCGTGCCCGGAGAGCGGTCGGCGTGCCCGCAGTCGATGAAGGAGGTCGGGCCGATGCGGTGTCCGTACTGCCGGCACGCGGACTCCCGGGTGGTCGACTCGCGGGAGGCCGACGACGGCCAGTTGATCCGCCGGCGGCGGTCCTGCCCGGAGTGCGGGAAGCGGTTCACCACGGTGGAGGAGGCGGTCCTCGCGGTCGTCAAGCGCAGCGGGGTCACCGAGCCGTTCAGCCGTACGAAGATCATCGGCGGGGTGCGCAAGGCGTGCCAGGGCCGGCCGGTGGACGACGACTCGATCGCGCTGCTCGCGCAGAAGGTCGAGGAGACCGTCCGGGCCAAGGGGGCCGCCGAGATCCCCAGCCACGAGGTGGGGCTGGCCATCCTGGGCCCGCTGCGGGACCTGGACGAGGTCGCCTACATGCGGTTCGCCAGCGTCTACCGGTCGTTCGACTCGCTCGCCGACTTCGAGCGGGAGATCGAGACGCTGCGGGCCGCCGCACGCGCCCGGGAGGGCGCCGGGGCCGACGCGGCCGAGGCCGTCGGCCGTACCAGTTGAAGTTTTTCGCAGTTGATGACAGTCGGATCGCGGGGCGAGGTGGCCGCGCGGACGAGGGGGCGGATGAGATGTCGGGGGATGGTGTGACGACGAGCAGGGCACGGAGCAAGGCCGGCGCGGGGCTCAAGGTCGAGCGGGTCTGGACGACCGAGGGGGTGCACCCCTACGACGAGGTCGCCTGGGAGCGCCGCGACGTCGTGATGACGAACTGGCGCGACGGCTCGGTCAACTTCGAGCAGCGCGGGGTCGAGTTCCCGGAGTCGTGGAGCGTCAACGCGGCGAACATCGTGACCACCAAGTACTTCCGGGGCGCGGTGGGCACCCCGGAGCGGGAGTGGTCGCTCAAGCAGCTGATCGACCGGGTGGTCACCACCTACCGCACCGCCGGTGAGGAGTACGGCTACTTCGCCAGCCCGGCCGACGCCGAGGTCTTCGCCCACGAGCTGACCTGGATGCTGCTGCACCAGGTGTTCAGCTTCAACTCGCCGGTCTGGTTCAACGTCGGCACGCCCTCGCCGCAGCAGGTCAGCGCCTGCTTCATCCTGGCGGTCGACGACTCGATGGACTCCATCCTCGACTGGTACAAGGAGGAGGGGCTGATCTTCAAGGGCGGCTCCGGCTCCGGCGTCAACCTGTCCCGGATCCGCTCCTCCCGCGAGCTGCTCTCCTCCGGCGGCAACGCCTCCGGCCCGGTGAGCTTCATGCGCGGCGCGGACGCCTCCGCCGGCACCATCAAGTCCGGCGGCGCCACGCGGCGCGCGGCGAAGATGGTCATCCTCGACGTGGACCACCCGGACATCCAGGAGTTCGTGGTCACCAAGGCGCGCGAGGAGGACAAGATCCGCGCGCTGCGCGACGCCGGGTTCGACATGGACCTGGGCGGCGCCGACATCGTCAGCGTGCAGTACCAGAACGCCAACAACTCCGTCCGCGTCTCCGACGAGTTCATGACCGCCGTCGAGAACGGCGGCGGCTTCGACCTGCGCGGCCGGCTCGACGGCGCGGTGATCGAGACCATCGACGCCAAGAACCTATTCCGCTCCATCTCCCAGGCCGCCTGGGAGTGCGCCGACCCCGGCCTCCAGTACGACGACACGATCAACGACTGGCACACCTGCCCGGAGACCGGGCGGATCACCGCGTCGAACCCGTGCTCGGAGTACCTGCACCTGGACAACTCCTCGTGCAACCTGGCCTCGCTGAACCTGATGAAGTTCCTCCGCGCCGACGGTGGCTTCGAGGTGGAGAAGTTCGTCAAGTCGGTCGAGTTCGTCATCACCGCGATGGACATCTCGATCTGCTTCGCCGACTTCCCGACCGAGAAGATCGGCGAGACGTCCCGCGCCTACCGGCAGCTCGGCATCGGCTACGCCAACCTCGGCGCACTGCTGATGGCGTCGGGCCTGCCGTACGACTCGGAGCAGGGCCGCTCGGTCGCCGCGGCGATCACCTCGCTGATGACCGGCACGGCCTACCGCCGCTCCGCCGAGCTGGCCGGCGTCGTCGGCCCGTACGACGGCTACGCCCGCAACGCCGAGCCGCACAAGCGGGTCATGCGCAAGCACGCCGCCGCCAACGACGCGATCAAGCCGGCCGGCACCGTTGCCACCGCGATCCAGCGGGAGGCCACGAAGCAGTGGACCCAGGGCAACAAGATCGGCGACAAGAACGGCTGGCGCAACTCGCAGGCGAGCGTCCTCGCGCCGACCGGCACCATCGGCTTCATGATGGACTGCGACACGACCGGCGTGGAGCCGGACCTGGCGCTGGTCAAGTTCAAGAAGCTGGTCGGCGGCGGCTCGATGCAGATCGTCAACCAGACCGTGCCGCGCGCCCTGCGCAGCCTCGGCTACCCGGAGGAGCAGGTCGAGGCGATCGTCGAGCACATCGCCGACCACGGCCACGTGGTGGACGCCCCCGGCCTCAAGCCGGAGCACTACCCGGTCTTCGACTGCGCGATGGGCGAGCGCTCCATCGCCCCGATGGGTCACGTGCGGATGATGGCGGCCATCCAGCCGTTCGTCTCCGGCGCGATCTCCAAGACGGTCAACATGCCGGAGGCAGCCACCGTCGAGGACGTCGAGAAGATCTACTTCGAGGGCTGGAAGCTCGGCCTCAAGGCGCTGGCGATCTACCGGGACAACTGCAAGGTCGGCCAGCCGCTCTCGGTGGCGAAGTCCAACAAGGCCACCGAGGCCGCCCCCGCCGAGGTGGAGAAGGTCGTCGAGAAGGTCGTCGAGTACCGCCCGGTGCGCAAGCGGCTGCCGAAGAAGCGCCCGTCGGAGACGATCTCCTTCTCGGTCGGCGGCGCCGAGGGCTACCTCACCGCGTCGTCCTACCCGGACGACGGCCTCGGCGAGGTCTTCCTCAAGATGTCGAAGCAGGGCTCGACCCTGGCCGGCGTGATGGACGCCTTCTCGGTGGCCATCTCCATCGGTCTCCAGTACGGCGTCCCGCTGGAGACGTACGTCAGCAAGTTCACCAACATGCGCTTCGAGCCGGCCGGCATGACCGACGACCCGGACGTGCGGATGGCCGCCTCGGTGATGGACTACATCTTCCGTCGCCTGGCGCTGGACTTCCTGCCGTACGAGCGCCGCGCGGAGCTGGGCATCTTCACCGCCAAGGAGCGGGCCGCCCAGCTCGCGGCCGAGGCGGAGGCGGAGGCGAACGGTGCGGACCTCACCGCGATGGCCGCCTCCGCCCCGGTCGTAGCGCCGACCGAGCCCAAGACCGGGCCGGTCGCGCAGCCGGCGCAGGAGGTCGCCGACGTCGCCGCCGCCAAGCCGGCGCCGTCCGTGGGTTCCAGCACGGAGCTGCTGGAGGCCGTGATCGGCAAGGCCGCCGACGCGCCGCTCTGCTTCACCTGCGGTACGAAGATGCGGCCCGCCGGTAGCTGCTACGTCTGCGAGGGCTGCGGCTCCACCAGCGGCTGCAGCTGACGTACGACCGCGATGAGCCCCGGGCGTTCCCGCGCCCGGGGCTCATTCCTTTTCCGCCACCGGCCGGGCCACTCGTTGCCTCGGCTCGCGTGGTGGATCTCGTACGCTCAGCTACGTGTCAGAGCCATTGCCGTACCGGCGCCGCTCCGCGCGGGTCCTGCTGCTCGACAGCGCCAGCCGGATCTTGCTCCTACGGTTCCTGGTCGACTCCACGGACCCCGACCGCGGCCACGGTTGGGCTACCCCTGGTGGCGGAGTCAACGACGGCGAGCCGTTACCGCACGCCGCGGCCCGCGAACTCCACGAGGAGATCGGCCTGGCGGTCGCTCCTCATCACCTCGGTCAACCGGTCGCCTACTGCGCCGGCTATGCGGACCTCGGCTGGGCCAGTGGCGTTTTCCGCGACGATTTCTTCTACCACCGCATCGACACGCACGACGTCGACACCACGCGCATGGAGACACTCGAACGCACATACCACGCCGGACACCGGTGGTGGCTCCTCGACGAACTGGCCTCGACCACCGACACCGTCGTCGGGGCTGCGGGAGCAACATCCTTCGATGGCTTTCTCGGCGGCTGGCGCTGGCTATCCTTCCGACCATGGCGGATGAGCGGCGGACCCTGGCCGGGGGCCGGTATGTCTTGCAGGCCAAGCCGATCGGCAGCGGGGGCATGGGGGTGGTTTGGCGAGCTGTGGACACCCTGCTGGACCGCGACGTGGCAGTGAAGGAGCTACGACTACCCGAGGGCCTGAGCGAATCCGAACATGAGGCGCTCCGAGAGCGCGCGATAACCGAGGCGCGGGCGGCCGGGCGGTTGAATCACCCCGGCATCGTGACCATTCACGATGTTCTGATCGAGGATGGCCACCCGTGGATCGTGATGGGCGTGGTCGAGGGGTCGTCTCTCTACTCGGTGGTGCGCGAGGACGGGCCGCTGAGTCCGCGGCGGACCGCGGAGATCGGCGAGGGACTGCTTGCGGCACTGCGGGTCGCTCACGCTGCCGGCATCCTGCATCGCGACGTCAAGCCGCAGAACGTCCTGTTGGGCCGGGACGGGCGCGCCGTACTCACGGACTTCGGGATCGCCGCGGTCATCGGCGCCACCCGGGGTCTCACCGGGACTGGCTCGGTCATGGGCACGCTGGGCTACGTGGCGCCCGAGCGGCTGACCGGGCAGGGTGCCGATCCGGCATCCGATCTGTGGTCGCTCGGTGCGACGCTGTACTTCGCCGTCGAAGGTCGGCCCGCGTTCGATTCGGACGATCCGGCAGAACTGGTCGCTGCCGTGTTGAGCCGCGACCCCGGGCCGGCTGAACGTGCTGGTCTGCTGAGTCCGACGCTGCTCGGCCTGATGGCGCGTCGCCCGGACGAACGGCTGTCCGCCGATGTGGCCGCGGAGCGTCTGCGGGAGGTCGCCGCCGGCGTCACGGCCGGCGACCACCCGACGGTTCGCGTCACCATGCCAGCAAAGGAGCAGGCCGCAGGGGCGACCAGAAGGCTGACCGAGCCGCTGCTGTCCGAGGGGAGCGGCCCGCGGGCCCGACGTGTCGCGCCCACGCGCGTCGCCGCGATCATCTTCGCTATGGCCCTGACGGCTGGCGCCCTGGCGACCGGCTACGCGCTCGCGCCGGACGGGGCGCCGAATCGGGAGACCGGCCGGGGCGGGGACCAACGGTCCGGCAGCCCGTCGGCCACCACGCCCGCAGCCTCCTCCGCATCGCCGTCGGGCAGGCGGTTCACGACTCCACCGAGCGTGTGCCTGTACCTGGCCGACCATCCCGAGGTCATTGCGCCGTTGATACCCAAGGCCAAGCTCTGGTCCGCACACCAGGCGACGAACAGCTGCAAATGGGAGCCCGGCCAAGATCCCGACGACGGGGAACTCACCCAGCTCGACGTGGAGGCCCCCCTGCTCCCCGCCAACCTGGGTGGCTGTCCTACCGAGGGCGAGCGGCTTCCCGGCATTGGCGAGGAGGCGTACATCTCTGAAAAGGGGGACCTCGACGAGCACGGCTGGCACGACCGCGACGTGCGTGTCTACTTTCGCGTCAACAACCTCGCGGTGTGCCTGAAGTACCGCCAAGCGTCCCGGAGGTCGATGCCGCCCTCCGCCAAGGCTGCGGTGATCGAATTCACGCGGGCCCTGGATCAGTGGGTCAAGCGGGAGCCGGTGACCTAGTTCGCGATCATCGGGACATGACGATCGTTGAGAGCTACGTCGAGTTCGGCACCCGTGAGGCGCGGGGCGTGTCGCCGACCTACGAGCGCCTCGCCCTCGCGGCCTCCCGTGACGAGGAACTTCTCGCGCTGGTCGGAACGCTCCCGCCGGCCAAGCGGCAGCCGAACCTGCTGTTCGGTGTCGTACGGCTGCTCGGCGGGCCCGTCGACGACCCGGCCGCGTTCCACGACTTCACGCTGGCGAACTGGCCGGCGATCGAGGCGGAACTGCGCACCCGGGCCGTCCAGACGAACGAGCCTGGGCGGTGCGCCGTACTGCTGCCGGTGCTCGCCGCGCTGCCGCAGCCGCTGGCGCTGCTGGAGGTCGGCGCGTCCGCCGGTCTCTGCCTCTACCCCGACCGGTACGCCTACCGCTACGGCGACCACCTGATCGGCACGGGCGAGCCGGTCCTCGACTGCGCGCTCACCGGCACCGCGCCGCCCGACCGGCTACCCGAGGTGGTGTGGCGGGCCGGCCTGGACCTGAACCCGCTGCGGGTCACCGACCCGGCGGACGTCGCCTGGCTCGACGCTCTCATCTGGCCGGAGCACTCGCACCGCCGCGCCCGGCTGCGGGCCGCCGCGGCCGTCGCCGCGACCGACCCGCCGCTGCTCGCGCGCGGCGACCTGGTGGACGACCTGCCCGCACTCGCCGCGCAGGCGCCGCGCGGCGCGACGCTGGTGGTGTTCCACACCTCCGTGCTCTACCAGGTGCCGCCGCCGCGCCGGGCGGCGTTCGCGGAGGTGGTACGCGGACTGCCCGGCCACTGGATCGCGAACGAGACACCGGGCGTGCTGCCCCACGACGCGCTGCCGGAGCCACCGGGCGAGGCGCTGCACAACGTGCTGTCGCTCGACGGAGTGCCCCTCGCCTGGACCCGCACGCACGGCCAGGCGATGACCTGGTGGGGCTGACCCGGTGTCCGACACCGGGCGCGGTCGCGGCGCGACGGCCAGATCGCGCCCGTACGGGTCGCGGGCTGCCTCCGCCGTACGAGGCAGCCCTCGACCCGGTTCAGTCAGTACTGCTTCTGCTGGCAGGGCACGCAGAAGCGGGCGTGCGGCAGCACCTCCAGGCGCTCCCGCGGGATCGGCGCCTCGCACTTCTCGCAGATGCCGTAGCGGCCGTCGGCGATGCGCCGCAGCGCTCCGGTGATCTGGTCCAGGCTCTGCCGGGTCGCGGCGATCATCGCGCTCTGGGTGTGCGCCTCGCCCGGGTCGCCGGTGTCGGCCGTCAGCTGCGTGAGCCGGACGGTCTGCGCCTCGAAGTCGGTCGTCAGTGTCGCCCGCAGCTCATCGAGCCACTGCTGGTCCGGCTGGGTGTGCGTGGTCATGGCGTAGCTCCCTCTGAAAAAAGAAAAGGGCCGAAGCTTGGGAAGCTTCGCCCTGGTGGCCGTTCGCAGAGTTGCAAGCGGTTCACGGAGGGCTACGTCCGGCGGGGACGGGGCTCGGCAGTCCGGAGGCCACCGCGCCGGCAGGCGACGGCGCGACCGCGGATCGCACCACCCGGGTCTCGACGGTCACCGACAGGGCACGCCGACGGGCAGCAGCGGACGCCGCCGTCACCACGACGGCGGTGCTCCTCTGCTGACCGAACGAACACATGGAGCCACCATAGGCCGGGCGGAACGGAAAACCAACGTGCTTCCGTCCGCCCGGAAACCAGCCTCACCCGACCGGGCCGCTCGTCGGTCGTGGACGCGCTGGTGGCGGAGTAGGGCGACCCCGTCGCCGTCGGAACCACCAGCGACGGCGGGCCGCCCGCAGACCGGCGCCACCGGTTATCCGACCCGGAGGGTACGTTCTTGCGGGCCGCCTTCCACGGCGGCGGACGGGAGGCCCCGGCGTGTCCATCGCCCTGTTCACCCTCGGCGGCACGATCGCGATGGGCGGGGTGGACCCCGGCCGGGCCGGGGTGGTCACCCGGCTGACCGGCGCGGACCTCACCGCCGCCGTGCCGGGCCTCGACGAGCTGGGCCTGCCGCTGGAGGTCCGCGACACCCACGCGGTGCCGAGCGCGCACCTGACGTACCGCCAACTGCTCGACGTGGTCGACGCCGCCTCGCGGGCGGTGACCGACGGGGCGACCGGCGTGGTGGTCACCCAGGGCACGGACACGCTGGAGGAGTCGGCGTTCCTGGCCGACCTGGTCTGGCCGCACGCCGCGCCACTGGTCTTCACCGGCGCGATGCGCAACCCGACCCTGGCCGGCCCGGACGGCCCGGCGAACCTGCTCGCGGCGGCCCGTGTGGCGGCGGCCCCCGCCGCCCGCGACCTGGGCGCGCTGGTCGCGTTCGCCGACGAGATCCACGCCGCCCGCTGGGTACGCAAGACGCACAGCACCAGCACCGGCACGTTCGCCTCGCCGAACGCGGGCCCGGTCGGGCACGTGATCGAGGGGCGCGTGCGCGTGCTGGCCCGCCCGCCCCGGCGGGAGCCGCTGCCGCCGGTCGACCCGGCGCGGCTCGACGCCACCCGGGTCGCGCTGCACACCGTGACGCTCGACGACGACGGCGGGCTGCTCGACCGGGTCGCCGACACCCACCACGGGCTCGTCGTCGCCGCCTTCGGTGTCGGGCACGTCCCGGCCGTCCTGGCCCCGGTGCTCGGCGCGCTGGCCGAACGGATCCCGGTGGTGCTCACCTCCCGCACCGGTGCCGGCTCGGTGCTGCGGCACACCTACGGGGCGGTCGGTTCCGAGACGGACCTGCGCCGCCGGGGCCTGCTGGACGGTGGGCTGCTCGACCCGTACAAGGCGAAGGTGCTGCTGCGGCTGCTGCTCGCGGCCGGCGCGGACCGCGAGGAGATCGCCGCCGCCCTGGCCCGGCACGGCTGACCGCGGGGCTCTCTAGACTGCGCCGGTGACCGGAGAGCGACGACCGCTGGCGGACCGGCCGCTGACCGAGCCGCATCCCTCCCGGCTGTCGCCGGAGCACCCGGACCGGGAGCGGATCCTGGCCGCGCACGCCGCCGCCCTGGCCGCCGGTGAGGCCGGCTACCTCGACCCGGCCACCGGCCTGTTCGTGCTGAGCGCGGGGTTCCTGGCCCGGCGCGGCACCTGCTGCGGTCGCGGCTGCCGGCACTGCCCGTACGTCGACGACTGACGGCGAACGGCTGATCGAGGGCTACCGCGAGGGCGGGGCAGGCCGTACGGTGTCCGGCGGACACGTCGGGGTGGACAAGTGGAGGAGTGATCGTGCGCGGGCGGATCGTGGGCGCCGGGGTGGCCGTACTGCTGGCGACGGGCTGCGGCGCGGAGGCGGCCGAACCGGTGGCGGTGCCGCCTCCCGCGCCGATCGCGGTCGACGTGGCGGCCGCCTCGTCCGGCGGGGCGTGCCGGCTGCTGGACTTCGGCGTGATCGAGCAGCACGCGGGGGTCCGCTTCGACATCGCCGCCGCCAGCGAGACCGGCGACAGCCACACCTGCGTGGTCCGCGCCGAGCAGGCCACCCTGCCGGAGTTGACGCTGATCGTCACCGAGGCGTCGATCGACGCGGCCACCTTCACCGCGGACGTGGTGCCGGAGAAGGCGACCAAGGTCACCGGGCTGGGCCAGAAGGCGTACCGGCGGACCCTTTCGGCCAAGGGCGCCTTCGGCCCGGTCGCGGAGGTGGGCTGGCTGGCCACCGAGGGCCGCCTCGCCACCCTCCGCTACACCACCCCGGCCGACACGGCCAAGGCAGACGCCGACAAGCTCGCGGACGCGCTCATCGCCCTGGCCAAGCAGGTGGACATCCGCGCCATCTGATCCGCGCCGCCACTCCGCCCACTCCGCGATCTTGCACTTTCGGCCCCCGATCTGTCCCCTTGTGTCGGACATGCCCGGGCACAAAGCGCAAGATCGCCGAGCCGAGCCGAGCCGAGCCGGGGCAGGGAGCGCGGGGGTGGGCGGGGTGGGACGGGTCAGTGGGCGGCGACGAAGACGCGGGAGGCGACCTCGCGGGGGAGGCGGACGCGGTCGCCCGAGCGGTCGATCGACACCCCGTCGCGCTCCTGCGCCACCATCACCGTCGCGCCCGGGTCGACGCCGGCCGCGTGCAACTGCCGCAGCACGTCCGCGTCGGTCTGCACGCTCTCGCAGATCCGCCGGACCACGACCGGCCCGGAGAGGCCGGGGAACGCCAGGTTGCGCTCACTCTCGACGGCGTCGGTGGTCTCCGGCCCCGGGGTGCCCAGCGCCTCCAGCCCAGGGATCGGGTTGCCGTAGGGCGAGCGGGTCGGCCGGTTGAGCAGGTCGTAGACCCGCTTCTCGACGGCGTCGCTCATCACGTGCTCCCATCGGCAGGCCTCCTCGTGGGCCTCCTCGTAGGGCATCCCGATCACGTTGACCAGCAGCAGTTCGGCGAGCCGGTGCTTGCGCATCACCGACACGGCGGTGCTGCGGCCGTGCGTGGTGAGCGCCAGGTGCCGGTCGCCCTCCACGGTGAGCAGGCCGTCGCGCTCCATCCGGGCGACGGTCTGACTGACGGTGGGCCCGCTCTGCCCCAGCCGCTCGGCGATCCGGGCACGCAGGGGCGGCACGCCCTCCTCCTCCAGTTCGAGGATGGTCTTGAGGTACATCTCGGTCGTGTCGACCAGATCCGTTTTGGACACCTTCATCCCTCCCTGCCGCGGAGGTAACTCAGGCTCGGTCGTGCCGACCAGATCATGCCTCACGTCAGCGGCCCTCCGGCCCACGATGGTACCTCGACGCAGGCCGAACGACCCTTGACGAACCGCGAGGCACGGGCCCGGATGGTGTTGACTTGACCTCATGTCCGGAACCGAGGAGCTGCTGGTCGAGGCCGACCGGCTCGCGACCGAGCTCGACCACGCCGACCCGCCCACCCTGCTCGACGTCCGCTGGCGCCTGACGGGCCCGCCCGGCCGGGACGACTATGCCGCCGGTCACCTGCCCGGCGCGGTCTTCGTCGACCTCGACACCGCGCTTTGCGGCCCGCCCGGCCCGGCCGGCCGCCACCCGCTGCCCGACCCGGCCGCGCTCCAGGCCGCGCTGCGGGCCGCCGGCGTCCGCGCCGGTCACCCCGTGGTGGTGTACGACGGCGGCGACGGCATGGCCGCCGCCCGCGCCTGGTGGACGCTGCGCTGGGCGGGCCACCGGCCGGTACGCCTGCTGCACGGCGGCTTCCCGGCGTGGCGGGCCGCCGGACTGCCCACCAGCACGGCGGAGCCGACCCCGGCGCCGGGCGACGTCGAGGTGCGCCCCGGCGCGCTGCCGGTGCTCGACGCGGGGGAGGCCGCCCGGCTGGCCGCCGCCGACGAGGGCGTCCTGCTGGACGTGCGCGCCGCGCCCCGCTACCGGGGCGAGACCGAGCCGATCGACCCGGTCGCCGGGCACGTCCCGGGCGCGGTGAACCTGCCCGCCGGTGAGTACGTCGCCGAGGGCCGGTTCCCGGCCGCCGACGCGCTGCGCGCGCGGTTCGCCGCCGCCGGGGTGGCCGGGGGCGCCCCCGTCGGGGCGTACTGCGGGTCGGGGGTGACCGCCGCGCAGGCCGTGCTCGCCCTGCACCTGGCGGGTCGGCCCGACGCGGCGCTCTACGTCGGGTCGTGGAGCAACTGGGTCGCCGACCCGTCCCGACCCGTCGCCACCGGGGAGGGCTGAGGGGGACGCCCGCCCCGGCGACGCCCGCCGACGGCCGGTCGACGACACCCAGCCGGTGCCGGCCGGCTGAGCGGCACGCGCGCCGGGCGACACGAGGGCGCGTGAGCAGGCCGAGACCGGGGCACGCCCCCAGCGCCTGCGCTCGGGCGTGCGGGCGCGCGTGCGACGATGAGGCCATGTCCGAGGACACGGTGGTGGTGTGGGACGAGTCCCTGCTCGCCTACGACATGGGGGATCACCCCCTCGACCCGGTCCGGGTGGAGCTGACCGTCGCGCTGGCCCGCGAACTCGGCGTGCTGGAGCGCCCCGGGGTGCGGCTGGTCAAGCCCGAGCCGGCCGACGACGCGCTGCTGACCCGGGTGCACGACCCGCGCTACCTCGACGCGGTGCGGAACGCCTCGAACGACCCGCTCTTCGCCGGCTTCGGGCTGGGCACCTCGGACAACCCGGTCTTCGCGGGGATGCACGAGTCGAGCGCGCTGGTCGCCGGGGCGAGTGTGGCCGCGGCCGAGGCGGTCTGGCGGGGCGAGGCCCGGCGGGCGGTCAACGTGGCGGGCGGGCTGCACCACGCGATGCCCGCCCGGGCCGCCGGCTTCTGCGTCTACAACGACCCGGCGGTGGCCATCGCCCGCCTGCTCGACCTCGGCGCCGAGCGGGTCGCGTACGTGGACGTGGACGTGCACCACGGCGACGGGGTGCAGCAGATCTTCTGGAACGATCCGCGGGTGCTGACGGTCAGCCTGCACGAGACGCCGCTGGCGCTCTTCCCGGGCACCGGCTTCCCCGACGAGACCGGCGGGCCGGGCGCCGTGGGCAGCGCCGTCAACGTCCCGCTGCCGCCCGGTGTGGACGACGCCGACTGGCAGCGCGCCTTCCACGCGGTCGTGCCGTCGGTGCTGCGCGCATTCCGGCCGCAGGTGCTGGTGACCCAGTGCGGGGCCGACGGGCACCGGCTCGATCCGCTCGCCGACCTGCGCCTCTCCGTCGACGGTCAGCGCGCCACCTACCTGGCCCTGCGGGCGCTCGCCGACGAGCTGTGCGAGGGCCGCTGGGTGGCCACCGGCGGCGGCGGGTACGCGCTGGTCGAGGTGGTGCCACGGGCCTGGACGCACCTGCTCGCCGTGGCCACGGGCGAGCCGATCGCGCCGGCCACGCTGACCCCGCCGGCCTGGCGGGAGCTGGCCGCCGCGCGCCGGCCGGGCCGGGAGATCCCGCTGCGGATGACCGACGACGTCGACCCGTCGTACGAGCCGTGGCAGCCGACCGGCGAGCCGAACGCGGTGGACCGGGCGATCGCGGCGGCCCGCAAGACGGCCTTCCCGCTGTTCGGGCTCGACCCGCACGACCCGCGCGACTGAGCCGGGCCGGAAGGAACCGCACAGGTGACCACGGTGGAACAACCGGTGGACGTGCTGCTCAGCGACGGCACCACCGTCCAGTTGCGACCGATCCGCCCGTCGGACGGGCCGGGGATCGTGGCGATGCACTCGCGCTTCTCCGAGCGCACCCGCTACCTGCGGTACTTCTCGCCGTACCCGCGCATCCCCGAGCGGGACCTGCACCGCTTCGTCAACGTCGACCACCGCGACCGGGAGGCGTTCGTGGTGCTGGCCGGCGACCGGATCGTCGCCGTCGGCCGCTACGAGCGGCTCGGCCCCGACGCGCCCGAGGCCGAGGTGGCGTTCGTGGTCGAGGACGCCTACCAAGGCCGGGGCATCGGCTCGGTGCTGCTGGAGCACCTGGCCGACGCGGCCGGCCGGACCGGCATCGCGAACTTCGTGGCCGAGGTGCTCCCGGCCAACGGCGCGATGCTGCGGGTCTTCGCCGACTTCGGCTACCAGCTCCAGCGCCAGTTCGCCGACGGCGTGGTGCACCTGACCTTCCCGATCGCGCCCACCGACGCCACGCTGGAGGTGCAGCGCGGCCGGGAGCACCGCACCGAGGCCCGCTCGATCGCCCGGCTGCTCGCCCCGCGCGGCGTCGCCGTCTACGGCGCCAGCGCCACCGGGCAGGGCGTCGGCGCGGCGGTGCTCGGGCACCTGCGGGACGGCGGCTACACCGGCCCGGTGGTGCCGGTGCACCCGAGCGCGGCGACGGTCGCCGGGCTGCCCGCGTACCCGTCGGCGGCCGACGCGGGCGTGCCGGTCGACCTGGCCGTGGTGGCGGTGCCGCCGGAGACGGCGCGGGAGGCGGTCGACGACGCCGCCGCCGCGGGCGCGCACGCCCTGGTGGTGATCTCCGCGGGCTTCGCCGAGGCCGGCCCGGACGGCGCGGCCGCGCAGCGCGCGCTGGTCCGCGCGGCCCACGCGGCGGGCATGCGCGTCGTCGGCCCGAACTGCCTGGGGGTGGCCAACACCGACCCGACCGTACGCCTCAACGCCACCCTCGCCCCGCGGCTGCCGATGCCCGGCCGGGTGGGCATCTTCAGCCAGTCCGGCGCGTTCGGGGTGGCGCTGCTGGCCGAGGCGGACCGGCGCGGGCTGGGCCTGTCCAGCTTCGTCTCGGCCGGCAACCGGGCCGACGTCTCCGGCAACGACCTGCTCCAGTACTGGCAGGACGACCCCGGCACCGACGTGATCATGTTGTACCTGGAGACCTTCGGCAATCCGCGCAAGTTCGCCCGGCTGGCCCGCCGGATCGGCCGGGACAAGCCGGTCGTGGCGCTCGCCTCCCCGGCCCGTCCACCAGGCTTGGGCGACTCCGTGGGGCCGGACGAGGTCGCCGTCGGCGCACTGTTCGCGCACTCCGGGGTGATCCGGGTGGACACCGTCGCCGAGCTGCTCGACGTCGGGGTGCTGCTGGCCAACCAGCCGCTGCCCGCCGGGCCGCGGGTCGGGGTGGTCGGCAACTCCTCGGCGCTGACCGGGCTCGCGGCCACCGCCTGCGCCGCGCAGGGGCTCACCGTCGCCCGCGGCTACCCCCGCGACGTCGGGCCCCGGGCCGGCGCGGCCGAGTTCGCCGCCGCGCTCGCCGACACCGCCGCCGACGAGGGCGTGGACGCGCTGGTGGTGGTCTTCGCCCCGCCGCTGCCCGGCCAGCTCACCGACACCGAGGCGGACTTCACCGCCGCCCTGCCGGCCGCGCTCGCCGCCGGCAAGCCGACCGTGGCGACGTTCCTGGTCGGCCGGGCGCCGGCCGGGGTGCCCGCGTACCCGAGCGTGGAGGAGGCCGTCCGCGCCCTCGCCCGGGTCGCCACGTACGCCGACTGGCTGCGCCGACCGGCCGGCCTGCTGCCGGAGCTGCCCCGGGTCGACCGGGCGGCGGCGCACGCGGCCCTGCGACCCGAGGCCCTCGACCCGGTGGGGCTGCTCGCCGCGTACGGGATCGACGTGGTCGAGTCGGCGCCGGTGCGTTCCGCCGGGGAGGCCGTCGACGCGGCGATCCGGCTCGGGTTCCCGGTGGCCCTCAAGGCCGCCGCCCCGGGCCTGCGGCACCGGCTCGACCTCGGCGCGGTCCGGCTCGACCTGCCCGACGCCGCCACGGTCCACCGCGCGTACGCGGAGATGTCGGCGGTCTTCGGCGCGGAGGTCCTGGTGCAGCCGATGGTGCCGCCCGGCGTGGCCTGCGTGGTCGAGCTGGTCGAGGACCCGGCGTTCGGCCCGGTGGTCGGCTTCGGGCTGGGCGGCGTCGCCACCGAGCTGCTCGGCGACCGGGCCTGGCGCGCGGTGCCGCTGACCGACCTGGACGCGGCCGAGTTGGTCGACGAGCCACGGGCGGCGCCGCTGCTGCGCGGGCACCGGGGCGCGGCGCCGGTGGACCGGGCGGCCCTGGCCGACCTGCTGCTGCGCGTCGGCCGGCTCGCCGACGAGCAGCCCCGGGTGCGCGCGCTCACCCTCAACCCGGTGCTCGCCCGCCCCGACGGCATCTCGGTGCTGCACGCCACCGTACGCATCGGCTCCGCCGTCGCCCGCCCCGACACCGGCCCCCGCCGGCTGTAGGGCGTCAGCCTCGGCTGGAGATCTGCTGCACCGCCCAGGCGTTGCCGTCCGGGTCGGTGAAGAAGACGAAGCCGACGTTGTCCAGCGGGTCCGGCACGGGGCGTGGGTTCTCGCCCACCACCTGGATCTCGCTCACCGCCACGCCGCGCTCGACCAGCTCGGCCCGGGCCCGGCGCAGGTCCGGCACGACCAGTTGGAGGCCCTTCAGCGAGCCCGGCGGCATGTCCGGCAACGCCCCCTTGCCGATGACGATCGAGCAGCCCGAGCCGGGCGGGGTGAGCTGCACGATCCGGGCGTCGGCGCTGACCACCGTGTCGTGGTCCACGACGAAGCCGAGCTGGTCGGCGTAGAACGCCTTGGCCCGGTCCACGTCGGAGACCGGTACGACCACCACTTCCAAAGTCCAGTTCACACCCCGTTGGTAGCCCGTCCGGCGGGCCGCGTCAAGGACCACGGCCCGGACGTACGTGCGGCCCCGGCGCACCGCCGGGGCCGCACGTGGCTCAGGGAACGTCAGCAGGCGTACGCCTCCAGGCGCTGCGCCCGCTCCGGGTCGCGCAGCTTCAGCAGGGTCACCTTCTCGATCTGCCGGATCCGCTCCCGGGACAGGCCGAACTCCCGGCCGACCTCGTCGAGCGTGCGCTGCCGGCCGTCGTCGAGACCGAACCGCAGCCGGATCACCGCCTGCTCCCGCTGGGAGAGGGTGGCCAGCACGATGCTCACCTCGTTGCGCAGCTCGCCCTGCGCGGCGGCGTCGCCCGGCTCGGCGCTCGGGTCCACCGCGGCCACGAAGTCACCGAGCGCGCTCTCGCCGTCCTCGCCGACCGCCTGGTCCAGGCTCACCGGCTCCCGGTCGTACGAGATCAGCTCGATCACCTGGAACTCCGGGATGTCCATGGCCCGGGCGACCTCGGCGACCGTGGGCTCGCGGCCCAGCGAGACGGACAGCTCGCGGCGGGCCCGGACCATGCGGTTGACCTGCTCGACCATGTGCACCGGGATGCGGATGGTGCGGGCCTGGTCGGCCATCGCGCGGGTGATCGCCTGCCGGATCCACCAGGTGGCGTAGGTGGAGAACTTGTAGCCCTTGGCGTAGTCGAACTTCTCGACCGCGCGGATCAGGCCGAGGTTGCCCTCCTGGATGAGGTCGAGGAACGCCATGCCGCGACCGGTGTAGCGCTTGGCGATGCTGACCACCAGGCGGAGATTCGCCTCCAGCAGGTGGTCCTTCGCCGCCCGGCCCTGCGTGACGATCAGCTCCAGGTCGGCCCGCAGCTCGGCGGAGACCGGGGTGCAGGTCGCCAGCTTCTCCTCGGCGAACAGCCCGGCCTCGATCCGCTTGGCCAGGTCGACCTCCTGCGCGGCGGTCAGCAGCTTCGTCCGCCCGATCCCGTTCAGGTATGCCCGGACCAGATCCGTGGAGACGCCGCGCTCGTCCGTGGCGTCGAGGTCGGTCAGGGTGTCGGTGGCGTGGTCGGCCTCGGTGGTGCCGGCCGGGCGCATCCGGTGCTCCATCATCTGCAGGGCCATCTCGTCTTCTCCCCGTGTCCACGTCTGTGCCGCTCGTTCCGGCTCAGTGGTGCCGGTGTGACACACAGCTTGGCGGGCGGGGCGTGAAACGGGAGTGAGGCGATCGGGGACCCGACACGAATCCGGTCCGGGTCCTGCGCACCGTGCGCGTGTCGTCGCCGAGGGTTCCTTGTCGCCTGCGGTTACCGTGCCAGCGGTCGGCCAGTGGGGCCGGCGCCGCCGGCGACGTCGGCGCACCGGAACAGGTTTTGGAGGGTGTCGTGGTCTTCAAGCGGCTCATGCAGGCGATGGGCGTGGGTGGCCCGTCGGTGGAAACGGTCCTGGCGAACCCGAACTGCCGCCCCGGCGGCCAGTTGGAGGGCGTCGTCCACGTGGCCGGCGGCGAGCACCCCGTCGACATCTCCTACGTGTCCCTGGGCCTGGTCACCCGGGTCGAGGTGGAGAGCGGCGACAACGACTACGAGACCACGCAGGAGTTCCACCGGCAGGCGGCGACCGGCGCGTTCCGGCTGGAGCCCGGCCAGCGACACGACATCCCGTTCCGCTTCGCCGTGCCGTGGGAGACGCCGCTCACCGAGCTGTACGGGCAGCACCTGCACGGGATGACGATGGGGCTGCGTACGGAGCTGGAGGTGGCCCGCGCGGTCGACAAGGGCGACCTGGACGCGGTGGCGGTGCACCCGCTGCCGTCCCAGCAGCGGATCCTGGAGGCGTTCCTGCGGCTGGGCTTCCGGTTCGCCCGGGCCGACGTGGAGCGCGGCCACATCTACGGCGTGCGGCAGAGCCTGCCCTTCTACCAGGAGATCGAGTTCTACCCGGCACCTCAGTACGCCGGCGCGATCAACCAGCTCGAGGTCACCTTCGTCACCGACCCGCAGCAGATCCAGGTGGTGCTGGAGCTCGACAAGCGCGGCGGCCTGTTCACCGAGGGGCGGGACGCCTTCGGCCGCTTCACCATCGACCACGCCACCGCCGAGCGCACCGACTGGACGGCCCAGCTCGACGCCTGGATCCGCCAGTCTCTCCAGCGCCGCGGCCTCTTCTCCTGACCCGCCCACCCCACCCCGCCCCCACCGGCGAGTTGATCATGAAGTTGTTGTCTTTCGCCGCGTGTCATGGCAATAACTTCATGATCAACGGGTGGGATCCGGGGTTGGGGTGGGTGGGGAGGAGGGGGAGGGGAGGGTGGTGGTTAGAGGTCGAGGAGGATCGTGCGTGGACCGATGTTGACGCTCTCGACCAGCATGTGGGCGCGGAAGCGGCCGGTCTCGACCTTCGCGCCCCGGGCGCGCAGCGCCTCCACGACCGCCGTCACCAGCGGCTCCGCCACCTCGGCCGGGGCCGCCGCCGTCCAGCTCGGACGGCGCCCCTTGCGGGCGTCGCCGTAGAGCGTGAACTGGCTGACCACCAGGATCGGCGCGCCGGTGTCGGCGGCGGACCGCTCGTCGTCGAGGATGCGCAGCTCGTGCACCTTGCGGGCCATCGTGCGGGCGGTCTCGACGGTGTCGGTGTGGGTCACCCCGAGCAGCACCAGCAGCCCGTCGTCGATCGCGCCGACCACCTCGCCGTCGACCGTCACGCCCGCCCGGCCGACGGTCTGCACCACGGCCCGCATCAGCCGGTCACCGGCTCGATGAAGCCGCGCTCGACGAGGTGCGCCACGATCGGGCCGGCAGCGTCGGCCAGCTCCTCGGGGGCGACGTCGTGCGCGGCCGCGAGCAGGGCGAGCTGGTCGCGCAGCGGCAGCCGCCCGTCGGCCCCGCCCACCAGGGCGAGCACCAGGGGGTCGATCTCCTCCGTCCAGCGCAGCCCGTGCGGCATGGCCAGCACCTGCCGGTCCACCGCCCAGCCCTCGTCGCCCATCGTGGCCTCCTGCCGGAGCTGGAGGCCGTCAGCCGCCCGGTAGCGCGCGGCGAGCAGCCCGTCGGCGTCGTGGGCGCGCAGCCAGTCCTGGCGGTCGAACCAGGCGCCGATCCGGTCGCCCAGCGGCGCCTCCACCCGCTGCCGCAGGTCCTCCACCCGGATCACCGGGTCGTCGTGGCCGGAGCGGCGCAGCGAGACGATGCCGAAGCCGACCGCCTCCACCTTGTGCGCGTCGAACCAGTCCAGCCAGTCCGCCATCCGCTGCGGGTCGGCGGCCTCGCCGACGTCGGTGAGCCACAGGTTGACGTACGCCATCGGGTCCGCCACCTCGCGCTGGACGACCCAGGCGTCCAGCCCGGTGCCGGCGAACCAGCCGGTCACCCGCTCGGCCCAGTCCTCGCCCGCGACGTGCACCCAGTTGGCCAGGTACTGCATGGTGCCGCCCTCGGTGAGCAGACCGGGCGCGGCGGCGGCCAGCTCCGCGCCGATCGCGTCGCCGACCCGGCCGGAGTCGCGGTAGACGTGCGTGGTGGTGCCCGGCCCGACCACGAACGGCGGGTTGCTCACCACCAGGTCGAAGCGGCGCCCGGCGACGGGGGCGACCATGTCGCCGCGGAGCAGCTCCCAGTCCTGGCCGTTGAGCGCGGCGGTGGTGGCGGCGAAGCGCAGCGCCCGCTCGGAGACGTCGGTGGCGGTCACCCGCCGGGCGTGGGTGGCCAGGTGCAGCGCCTGCACGCCGGAGCCGGTGCCCAGGTCCAGCGCGGTCTCCACCGGCCGGCGGACGGTCGCGCCGATCAGCGTCTGGGTCGCCCCGCCGATGCCGAGGACGTGGTGGGCGTGCAACGGGCGGCCCGGGCGGGCGCTGGCGGGCACGTCGGCCAGCACCCACCAGTCGTCCCCGTACGGCTCCAGGTCCAGGCCCATCCGCAGCCCGTCGCCGTGCCGCTCGACCAGGCCCCCGGCGAGCGCCTCGTCCAGCGACAACGGCGCGAGCGCGGCGGCCACGGCGGCCTCCGGCTCGGTCTGCTCGCAGACGAACACCCGGATCAGCGTGCCGAGCGGGTCGCGGTCCTCGGTGGCGCGCAGCGCGGCCCGGAAGTCGTTGCGGGCCACCCCGCCGGTGGCCTGCGGGCCGAGCCGGGTGGCGATGCCGTTCGAGGTGAACCCGGCCCCGGTCAGCGCGGTCCGCAGCGCCTCGACGCCGGCGGGGGAGAGCAACATGTCGTGTCCGTCCACGCCGTCATCCTGCCTGGCGCCGCGCGCCGGCGTTCGACCACCCGGGAGATCGGCGCCACCGTCGCCAGCGCGCGCCGGTCGGCCGCCCGTGCCACCAGCCAGGTGTACGCCAGCAGCACGAGCACGTCGACCAGCACCAGCTGCCACGGCGCGTCGGCCATCGTCTCGTCCACGGCCAGCCCGCCGAACGCCGCGGCCAGCCCGAACGCGCTCACGTTGTTGACCACGTGCAACGCGACGGCCGCCTCCAGGCCGCCGGTGCGCACCGTGAGCCAACCGCAGAGCAGGCCCATCACGACCAGGTCGGCGAAGCCCCAGACGGTGCCCCAGCCGTGCGCCGCGGCGAAGAGCACCGCCTGCACCACCAACCCCGGCCAGGGCGAGCGCAGCCACGTCCCGAAGGCCTGGAGCAGCCAGCCACGGAACAGGTACTCCTCGGCGGCGGCCTGGAACGGGACCAGCGCGACGACCATCAGCAGGGCGGCGACGAAGGTGGGCCAGCCGACCCAGGCGTCGAGCGGGCCGAGGAGGACCATCTCGTCCCCGGTGGCCCGCAGGAGCAGGTGGCTGCCGACCAGCATGACCGTGATCGCCGGGGCGGCCGTCAGCAGGCAGGTGGCCAGCCAGCGCCACCGGACCCGGCCGAGCACGGAGGAGAGGCTGCCGGCCGGCCGGCGTTCCACCCAGCGGGTGACGGCCATCGTCAGCGGCAGGGCCACCGCCACCGACAGCACCAGCAGGGCGGTGTCCACGACGGGACCGAAGACGGGCAGCCCGTCGGCGTCCGTCGGCGTACCGGTGATCTCGGCCACGACGGTGGCGACGCCGAAGAGTGCGCAGCCGACGAGCAGCGCGCCGCCGAGCAGGGCGAGGACGCCGACGAGCGATCGCCACCATCGCTGCCGGCCGGTCCGGGCCAGCCGGTGGTACGGGGTGCCCGGGGGAGTACTACTGATCATGGGAGCAAGCCTGCCGCCGCCGACGGGCCGGCGGGTCGACGTGCGGACCGAACTCGGCACCGCCCTGGGGTATAGGCCACCTCGTGCCCGCGGGCGACGTGACCGGTCGGCGGGCCTCCGTAGGGTTGCCTCATCATGACTCTCCTGCGGACCTGGTTGCTGCCGTCGGCGCTGGTCGGCGCCCAGCTCCTGCTCTGGCCCGGCCTGCCGCTGCTGCGGGGCGACGCACCGGACGTCACGGCGACCTCGGCGGGTCTGGTCGCCGCCGTGGTCACCCTCCTGGCGCTGGGCTGGCGGCAGCATCGGCCGCTCCCGGCGCTGGCCGTGGTCCTGGCCGCGCAGACCCTCGGCCGGCTGGGCGCCTCTCCCGACGACCTGTTGGTGCTCAGCCTCGCCGAGCTGGTCGCCATCTGGTCCGTGGCTGTCCGGGCGCCCGGCCGGGTGGTGCGCGTGGCGCTGGCTGTGAGCGCCCTGTGGGTGGCGTCGGTCAACCTCCCCCGCTTCGACACCGCCGCGGCCTACCTGGGAGAGGTCGTCGTCGCCGTGCTCGGCTACCTGCTGGCCGCGGGTCTCGGGCGCAGCCGCCGGCACTGGATGACCGGGCGGGCGGCGGTGGCCGGCCGGCTCGTCGCCGCCGAGGCGGAGGCCCGTCAGGCGGCCGAGACCGAACGCCATCGGCTCGCCCGGGAGCTGCACGACGTCAGCGCCCACCACCTCACCTCCATCGTGGTGACGGTGGGAGCGGCCGAGCGCCTGGCGGCCCGGCGTCCGGAGTTGGCCGCGGAGGCGGTGGAGTTCGCGGCGCGTACGGGGCGGGAGACCCTGGTCGCGCTGCGCCGCCTGGTCGCGGTGATGAGCGACGACACAGAGGCGCACCGGCCGTTGCGGCAGCGGCTCGACGACCTGGTCGCCGGCTTTCACCGGCTCGGCCAGCCGGTGCGCCTCGACCGCACCGGTCCGGAACCGCCGGCCGCCCTGGCCGGGGTCGTCCACGCCGTCGTCCGCGAGTCCCTGACCAACGTGGTGCGGCACGCCGCCGGAGCCGACGTCTCGGTTCGGGTCGCGGTCGCCGCCGGGACCGTCACGGTCACGGTCGCCGACACCGGCGTACCGGGGCCGACGGCCGCCTTCACGCTGGGCGCCGGGCGGGGCATCAGCGGCCTGCGGGAGCGCGTCGCCGCCCTGGGCGGCACCCTGCGCGCCGGCCCGGACGGCGACGGCTGGCGGGTCGAGGCACGGCTGCCCGTCGGGGCGGATCCCGGCAGCCCGCCGGTCGGGGCGGATCCCGGCAGCCGGCCGTCGCCGGTCCGGTCGGAGAACGGCCGGTCCCTGGTGACCGCCGCGCTGGTCGGCAACGCGCTGGTGCTTCCGGTGGCCGCGGCCCTCGTCTCGGTGGAGACCGACGCCGAACTGGCGGGGCTGCGTGACCCGATCGTCCTGCTCCAGTTCCTGCTGCTCTCCGTGGCGCACGCCGCGCCGCTGGCGTGGCGGTGCCGCCGACCGTGGGCCGCGTTCGCGGGCGTCGCCGGGACCGCGCTGCTCTGGCCGGTCACCGCGCTGCTGGTCGGGCTGCCCCGGGGTGCGGAGTTCGTGCTGCTGACCGCCGGCTTCGCCGACCTGGCCGCCGTCTGGGCCGTGGCCGCGTACGCCCGGCGGGCCGGCCCCACGTGGCTGGCCGCGCCGTCGGCGGCCACGGTGCTCGCCGTGGGCCTGGTCGGTACGGCGGCGGCGGACGGCTCGATCGCCGGGGAGCCCGTGCACGTGCCCGTGACCGTCTTCATGACCGTGTTCGTCGCCGGGCTGCTGCTGGCGCCGATGCTGCTGACCTGGGGCGGCGGCGTGCTGGTCCGGGGCCGGCGGCGGCGGGTGCTCAGCCGGGAGGGCGACGCGCTGGCCGCGGCGACCGCCCGGGCCGTGGCGGCGGCCCGGGCCGAGCGGGAGCGGATCGGTGCCGGACTGCGCTCGGCGGTGCTGGACCGGGCCGGCCGCCTGGTGGTCGTCGCCGACCAGGGCCGGCTCGCCGAGATCCTGGTCGAGGCACGGGCCACGTTGGCCGCGATGCGCGGCCTGCTGGACGACCTGCGCGCCGACGACCGGCCGGTGCCGCACGGTCCGCAACCGACCCTCGCCGACGTGGGCGGGCTCTGCGCGTCGCGGCAGGCGCACGGTCGCGACGTCCTGCTGGACGCGCCAGCGACCGTGCCGGCCCTGCCGACCGACGTGGACGTGTCGGCGTACCGGCTGGTGGAGGCCGCGTTGGACGCGGGCGTCGGGCCGGCCCGGGTGGTGCTGCGGCTGACCGGCGGTGAGCTGCGGGTGTCGGTCACGGGCCTGCCCACCGTGTCGGACCCGCTGGTCGTCGCCGGGTTGCGGGCCCGGGTCGACGCGCTCGGTGGCCGGCTCGCGCTGCGCCGCGGCGAGCTGCGGGCGCGGCTGCCGCTGCCGCCGGTCCCCGTGGTCGCCGCCCGGCCCGGGCAGCGGGGCGAACGAGTGCCGGAGGGGGCGCGATGATCAGGGTGCTGGTGGTGGACGACCAGCCGGTGGTCCGGGCCGGGTTCGCGGCGATCGTCGACGCCGAACCGGACCTGACGGTGGTCGGGGAGGCCGCCGACGGCGCCGACGCGCTCGACCAGGCCGCCCGGAGCCGACCGGACGTGGTGTTGATGGACATCCGGATGCCGGGGATGGACGGCCTCACCGCCACCGCCCGGCTGACCGCCGACCCGGCCGGCCCCCGGGTGCTGGTGCTGACCACCTTCGACCTGGACGCCCACGTGTTCGAGGCGCTGCGGGTGGGCGCCTCGGGCTTCCTGCTCAAGGACGCCCAACCGGTCGACCTGCTGCACGCGATCCGGGTGGTGGCCGCCGGCGACGGGCTGCTCGCCCCCACCGTCACCCGCCGGCTGATCGACGCCTTCGCCACCGGGGCACTCACCCCGCCGGCGGAGCCCGCCGAGCTGGCCGCGCTCACCGCACGGGAGCGCGAGGTCTTCGTCCGGCTGGCGGCCGGGCTGACCAACGCGGAGATCGGCGCGCAGTTGGGCGTCGCGACCGGCACGGTGAAGGCACACGTCAACGCCCTGCTGGGCAAGCTGGGTGCGCGGGACCGGGTGCAGGCGACGATCCGTGCCTACGACCTCGGGCTCGTCCGGCCCGGCACCCGGCGGTCACCCGCGTAGGGGCGTCGGCCGGGCACACCCCCGGGGTCGGGCGGCGACGCCCTGCCCGGTGCCGGTGGCCGCCGGCACGGAAGGCGCGGGCGGATCGGCGCGGCCCCTTCGCCCGGCCTCCGCCATTGGGCAGGATGGTCCCATGACGCTCGCGCTGCCCATCGACCCCGAGGCCAACCGGCTGCTGGACCGCAGCCCGCTGGCCCTGCTGCTGGGGATGGTCCTCGACCAACAGGTGACGATGGAGAAGGCCTTCTCCTCGCCGTACGTGCTGACCCAGCGCCTCGGACGGGACCTGGACGCCCGGGAGATCGCCGACCACGATCCCGAGGCCCTGGTGGCCCTGTTCGCCCAGCCACCGGCGCTGCACCGGTTCCCGAAGGCGATGGCGGCCCGGGTGCAGGAGGTGTGCCGGGTCCTCGTCGACCGGTACGACGGCGACGCCGCCCGGCTCTGGTCCGACGTCGCCGACGGCCGGGAACTGTTCCGCCGCATCGCCGAGCTGCCCGGCTTCGGCAGGCAGAAGGCGCAGATCTTCCTCGCCCTGCTCGGCAAGCGGTTCGGGGTCACGCCGGAGGGCTGGCGGGAGGCAGCCGGCGGGTACGGCGACCTGGACGCCCACCGGTCGGTGGCGGACGTCGTCGACGCGGAATCGCTGCGCCGGGTGCGTGACTACAAGCAGCAGGTGAAGGCGGCGGCGAAGGCGAAGGCCGCCCAGGGCTGACGCCGCCGTCGCGTGGCGAGGCCGGTGGACGGGAGTTCCCGGGCGGCCCCGTGCGGGCCGAGGTCAGGCGGCGGTCGTGAGTGTGCCTCGTGCCTCGGTGCGGTGACGTCAGGCGGTCGTGGGTGTGCCTCGGTGCGCCGCGCCGTCAGGCGGCGGTCGGGCGGGACAGGGCGGCCAGCGCCCGCCGGACGTCGGCGAGGGAGACCGTCGCCGAGTCGTCCAGGTCGGCCAGGCCGGCCTCGATCCACTGCCGCATCAGAGTGGTGACCCCGATGCCGCGGGCGTCGGCGGCCGCGCGGACCCGCTCGTACGTCTCCAGGGGCAGGCGCACCGAGCGGCTGACCATGGGGGTCTCGGTGTCGGGGGTGGGCAGCTCCACCGGCTGAGTCTCGTCGATCAGCTCCGCGAGCCGGTCACCGCCGCTGTGGAACTGCTTGGTCGCGTCGTTACGGTTCATCGTCACCGCCTCCTCATCGGCGAGATCTCCGCACGGCCTCGTCGTAGCGCTTCGCCTCGGCGTCGCTGAGCTCGCGGGCGGAGAGGATGTCCCAGTCGTTGTCGGTGCCGTCGGCCTCGGCGAGCAGCACGGCCAGTCGGCGCCCCCGGCGGGCGGCGGCGTAGACGACCATCACGTCGTCGCCCAGGTGACGGATCACCCGGCGGGTGCTGTGCAGCGCCTCCCAGACTTCCCCGGGCGTGACGTCGTAGACCCTCAGGTTAGCCAACGCCTCGTCGGTGAAGCTGAACCTGCTGCCCACGGCGCGAGCGTACCACGGATGTAATACGAACCCGGCTGCGCCGATTTTCGCTGATCACGCGTTCGAGGTGACAGGATGAGGCGTAACCCCCTCGAGGAGGTCCGTGGTGAAGCGTCAGGCGTACCAGCCGATCCTGATCACCGACGCCTCGCGCAGCCAGGACGACCAGCTCACCAGCCGTCAGCGGCGCTACGTGCTGATGATGGGGATCCGGGTGGCGTGCGTGATCGTCGGTGCCGTCCTGGTCGGCGTACAGGCCCCGCTGCTCTGGCTCTGGCTGCCGTTGGTGGCCCTCGGCATGGTGCTCATCCCCTGGCTGGCGGTGCTGCTGGCGAACGACCGCCCGCCGAAGGAGCAGCACCGGCTGGCGTCCCGGTTCCAGCCGCGGCACCGCGACGAGACCCCGCCGATGAGCCTGACCGCCGAGGAGCGGCCGCACAAGGTGATCGACGCCGAGCCCTGACCGACCCGCTCCCGTCCGGCGAGCGGGGCGGGGCGCGGGTTTCGGGTCAGGGAGTGGGGCGCGCGCCCACCTGGGAGACCGCCATGGCACCGAGGTCGCCCGCGCGGCGCAGCGCCACCGTCGGGTCCGCGCCGGCGAGCCAGGCGGCCAGCAGCCCGGCCGCGAAGGCGTCCCCGGCCCCGGTGACGTCCACCACCGCCACCCGGCGGGCCGGCGCCACGGCGACCGTGGCGTCCCGGTCCACCCATACCGCCCCCGCCGCGCCCTGCTTGACGACGATCCGCCGGGCGGAGGCCGACAGCGCCCGCCCCTGCGCCGCCGGGTCGAGCCCGCCGGCCAGCACGGTCGCCTCGTCGGCGTTGACCAGGAGCAGGTCGACCCCGCGTACCCAGGACAGGAAGGCCGCCGCGCCGACCCGCCGCAGCGGCGCCGCGGAGGCCGCGTCGACGCTGGTGGTGAGCCCGCGCTCGCGGGCGGCGGCCAGCGCGCGCAGCCCGGCCGGGCGGGACTCGGCGTCCAGCAGGGTGTACGCGGACAGGTGCAGGTGCCGCGCGTCCGGCGCGGCGGCCAGCGCCGCGTCGACGTCCGCCGGGGCCAGCCGCAGGTTGGCGCCCCGCTCGGTGATCATCGTCCGTTCCCCGGCGGTGGCCAGCACGATGACCGTGCCGGTGGCATGCTCCGGGTGCCGCGTCACCGCGCAGTCGACCCCGGCACGCTCCAGCTCGGCCACCCGCTCCCGCCCCTGCCCGTCGTCGCCGACCGCGCCCACCAACGTCACCGGCACGCCCTGGGCGGCGAGCCAGGCCGCGGTGTTGGCGGCCTGTCCGCCGCCGCTGAACCGGATGGCCGCCGGTGTGTCGGACCCGGTGGCCGGTGGCCCGTCCAGCACCGCCACCACGTCGGTGATCAGGTCACCGACGACGAGGACGCGGCCTGCGGTCATGCGTCGGCGCGACGGGCGGCTGCGGCGACCGCGATCCGGGCGGCGAGGTCGGCGTTGCGCAGGATGATCCGGACGTTCACCGCCAGGCTCGCCCCCTCGGTCGCCGAGTGGAAGTGGGCGAGCAGGTAGGGCGTCACCGCCTTGCCGGTCACCCCGTCGCGCTCGAGCAGCGCCAGCCCGTCGGCGAGCGTCCGGTCGTGCAGCTCCGGGTCGAGCTGCTCGTCGGCCGGCAGCGGATTGGCCACGATCAGGCCGCCGTGGTGCACGCCGTGCTGCTCCCGGGCGGCCAGCGCGTCGGCGACCTGCTCGGCGGAGTCCAGCGACCAGTCCAGGTCGAAGCCGCCGTCGGTGATGAAGAAGCCGGGGAACCGCCGGGTCCGGTAGCCCACCACGCCGACGCCGAGGGTCTCCAGCCGCTCCAGGGTGGCGCCCACGTCGAGGATCGACTTGACGCCGGCGCAGACCACCGCGATCGGGGTCCGGGCCAGGGTGACCAGGTCGGCGGACTCGTCGAAGGTCTGTGCGGCCTCCCGGTGCACCCCGCCGAGGCCGCCGGTGGCGAACACCCCGATGCCGGCGGCGGCGGCCACCGCGCTGGTCGCGGCCACGGTCGTGGCGCCGTCCGCGCCGGTGGCCGCCGCCACGGCGAGATCGCGTACGGAGAGCTTGGCGACCCCGTCGGCGGTGGCGAGCCGGGTCAGCTCCGCGTCGTCCAGGCCCGCCACGAGCCGGCCGCCGACCATGCCGATGGTCGCCGGGACCGCGCCCGCGTCCCGGACCGCCTGCTCGATCTCCCGGGCCACCCGCAGGTTGTCCGGCCGGGGCAGGCCGTGCGAGACGATGGTGCTCTCCAGGGCGACGACGGGGCGTCCGGCGCGCAGTGCCTCGGCCACCTCGGTGCCGTAGTGGATGTGAAAGTCGGTCACGTCACCACCGTACGGCCTCCGCCGGGGGTGGCCTGAAGTGGACCGGGCCGCGGTGACCTGCCAGACTTGACGGTCGGAGGTGTAGAAGTGAGCACACAGGTTCTCGAGCGTCCGGAGCTGAAGGACGCCGACACCGGTCCCGAGATGTTCCACTACGTGCGCAAGGAGAAGATCGCCGAGAGTGCCGTCATGGGCACCTTCGTCGTCGCGCTCTGCGGGGAGACCTTCCCGGTGACCAAGGCCGCCAAGCCCGGCTCGCCGGTCTGCCCGAAGTGCAAGGAGATCTACGACTCGTACGCCGAGTGAACCAGGGCGGCCGGGACGGCCGCCCACGTAACCTGCGGCGGTGACCACCTCCACCGCCCTGCTCCTCGCCGACCTCACCGGGGTGGCGGTCTTCGCCGCCTCCGGGGCCTCCGCGGCGGTGGCCAAGCGGCTCGACCTCTTCGGCGTCGTCTTCGTCGGCTTCGTCGCCGCGCTCGGCGGCGGGATCTTCCGGGACCTGGCGATCGACGAGGTGCCGCCGCTGGCCTTCGCCGACTGGCGGTACGCCGCCACGGCCGCCGTCACCGCCGCCGCCGTCTTCTGGCTGCACCCCCAGCTCGCCAGGCTGCGCACCACCGTGCTCGTGCTGGACGCGGCCGGGCTGGGGCTGTTCACCGTCACCGGCACGGTCAAGGCCCTCGACGCCCAGGTGCCGGCGGTGGGGGCGTGCGTGATCGGCATGCTCACCGCGATCGGCGGCGGCCTCGGGCGGGACCTGCTCACCGCCGAGATCCCGGTGGTGCTGCGGCGCGAGATCTACGCGGTCGCCGCGCTCGCCGGCTCGATCGCCGTGGCGCTGCTGGACGCGTTCGGGCACGCCAACGCCGCCTGGCTGACCGCGGCGGCGGCGTTCGTCTTCCTGTTCCGCCTGGTCGCCCTGCGCAGGCGCTGGTCGGCTCCGATCGCCACCCTCCGCCCCCCACGTACCCACAGCCCCGGCCCCCACCCCTGACCCCGACCCCACGGCCACGCCACCACGCCTGCGCCCGCGATCCCGCAATTTCTGCCCGGTCACATGCCGCTCAAGGTGCGAAGCGGGGGCCGAAGGTGCAAGATCGCGGGGTCGTCCACCGAGGCGATGCCGTCGGGTCGCGGGTGCGGCGGATGTGAGCCGCGTGGTGTCGGCTGGGTCGGGCGGGCCCCGCTGGTTATGCTGAGTCGGCCTTCGCGGCACCATCGGCGCGGAGGCGTTTTCATGGGCGGCGGCACCCGTGGCCCTCGGCCGGGGTCCGCCATCAGGCGGTCGGAGAGGAGCTTCGCGTGGCGGCCCGGTTGCCGGCGATCGAGACGTTTCCGGCACTGCGCGCGTGGCAGCGCAAGGCACTGGTGGAGTACCTGCGCCGGCGCGACCCCGACTTCACCGCGGTCGCCACCCCGGGCGCCGGCAAGACCACCTTCGCCCTGCGGATCGCGGCCGAACTGCTCGCCGACGGCACCGTCGAGGCGGTCACCGTGGTGGCCCCGACCGAGCACCTGAAGACCCAGTGGGCGCAGTCGGCGGCCCGGGTCGGCATCCAGCTCGACGCCGCCTTCCGCAACGCCGACCTGCACTCCTCCGCCGACTTCCACGGCGCCGTCGTGACGTACGCGCAGGTGGGGATTGCACCCCAGGTGCACAAGCGGCGCACCCTGACCCGGCGCACGCTGGTCATCCTCGACGAGATCCACCACGCGGGGGACAGCCGCTCCTGGGGCGACGGGGTGAAGGCGGCCTTCGAGGGCGCCGAGCGGCGGCTGATGCTCACCGGCACCCCGTTCCGCTCCGACGACAACCCGATCCCGTTCGTCACGTACGAGCGGGGCGGGGACGGCCTGCTCCGCTCCCGCGCCGACTCGGTGTACGGCTACTCCGACGCGCTGCGCGACGGCGTGGTCCGCCCAGTGCTCTTCCTGGCGTACTCGGGGGAGACCCGGTGGCGCACCAACGCCGGGGAGGAACTGGCGGCGCGGCTCGGCGAGCCGATGACCCAGGACCTCGTCGCGCAGGCGTGGCGTACCGCCCTGGATCCGGCCGGCGATTGGATGCCGCAGGTGCTGCGGGCCGCCGACGCCCGGCTGACCGTGCTGCGCAACGCGGGGATGCCCGACGCCGGCGGGCTGGTGATCGCCAGCGACCAGCAGACCGCCCGCTCGTACGCCAAGCTCATCGAGCAGTTGACCGGCGAGCGGGCGGCGGTGGTGCTCTCCGACGACGTGGGGGCCTCCGCGCGGATCGCGACGTTCGCGGCGTCCGAGCAGCGGTGGCTGGTGGCGGTCCGGATGGTCTCCGAGGGCGTCGACATCCCCCGCCTGGCGGTCGGGGTGTACGCGACCAGCGCCAGCACCCCGCTCTACTTCGCGCAGGCGATCGGCCGGTTCGTCCGCGCCCGCCGCGAGGGGGAGACCGCCTCGGTCTTCCTGCCCAGCGTGCCGCACCTGCTCGGGCTGGCCAGCGAGATGGAGGCCGAGCGGGACCACGTGCTCGGCAAGCCGAAGGACCGCGAGGGTTTCGACGACGACCTGCTGGAACGCGCCCAGCGTGACGACCAGGCCAGCGGCGAGCTGGAGAAGCGCTTCGCCGCACTCTCCGCGACCGCCGAGCTGGACCAGGTGATCTTCGACGGCGCCTCGTTCGGCACCGCCGCCCAGGCCGGCACCCCCGAGGAGGAGGAGTACCTGGGCCTGCCCGGGCTGCTGACCGCCGACCAGGTCGCCATGCTGCTGACCAAGCGGCAGCAGGAGCAGCTCGCCGCCCAGCGCCGGAGGGCCGCGCGGCCCGCTGAGTCGGCCGCTGAGCCGTCCGCGGCGCCGGCGGCACCGATGAGTGCCGCCCAGCGCCGGGTCGCCCTGCGTCGGCAGCTCAACGCTCTGGTGGCCGCCCGGCACCACCGGACGGGGCAGCCGCACGGAAAGATCCACGCCGAGCTGCGCCGCCTCTGCGGCGGCCCGCCGAGCGCCCAGGCCACGATCGAGCAGCTCGAGGAGCGCATCGCCACCGTCCAGACCCTCTGACGGCGGACGGCCCCGCACGCCCCGTGCGGTCGCCCGTGGACCCGGCGCGCGGTCCGCGCCCCCTGCCCCGTCAGGCCGCCCGTGGCCGGCGGTGCGCGGTCGGCAGCGCCGGTGCCCGGCCCGTGCCCGTTGCGCCCGTCAGGCCGCCCGTGGGGCCGGCTGCGGGATCCGCCCCGCCCGTCCCCCTGGGCCCGCCGGCCGCTCGTGAGCCCGGCCGCGCGCTCCGCGCCGCCCGTGCCCGCTGCGCCCGTCGGGCGGCCCGTGGACAAGCCGCGCGATCCGTTCCGCCCGCGCCGGGGCTGTGGGGCAGGGGCGGGGGTACGCAAAAGCCGGCCGGAGGCTCCCCGTTGGGGGGCCTCCGGCCGGCTATGTCGTGGGTTTGCGGATTCAGTTCGCCATCAGATCGGCGCCACGCCAGCTGAACTCCGGGTCCGTCGCGTACCGCACGGTGATCTTCACGAGATCCTCCGCGTACTTGTTCGCGTGGTGCCCACAGAACACCAGCTCGCTCCCACCCGCCAGAGTGATCCGGAGCTTGCCGGCAGCATTGCAGCGGTCGCACCGTTCATCGGCGGCTGGGGGAGCCACCGTCTCGGGCGGCGGCGTGAGGGTCGGGGTCATCGCCTTCCTCCTCTGGTCGTCACCGATGAACAATCTCTTCGGTCGTTGCTCACCTATCGTGCAACACCCTGTCCCGGCGCTGCCTTCCCTGTGTGCCCGCGGGGGACCGAGGTCACACATGGCAGGGACAGTGTGCCGTGCACCAAGGGTGCCACGTCAACGATCACAATCGTGCAACCGAACGATCACCTTCCGACGTTGCACGTCAGGTGATCAAAACGACACGTTCGGTTGACGATCGCGATCAGTCCAGGTAATCCCGCAGCACCTGCGAACGCGACGGGTGACGCAGTTTGGACATGGTCTTGGACTCGATCTGCCGGATGCGCTCCCGGGTCACGCCGTAGACCTGGCCGATCTCGTCGAGCGTGCGCGGCTGGCCGTCGGTCAGGCCGAAGCGCAGGCGTACCACACCCGCCTCACGCTCGGACAACGTCTGCAGCACCTGCTGGAGCTGATCCTGCAGCAGCGAGAACGACACCGCGTCGACCGCGACCACGGCCTCGGAGTCCTCGATGAAGTCGCCGAGCTGGCTGTCGCCCTCGTCGCCGATCGTCTGGTCCAGCGAGATGGGCTCCCGGGCGTACTGCTGGATCTCCAGCACCTTCTCCGGTGTGATGTCCATCTCCTTGGCCAGCTCCTCCGGGGTGGGCTCGCGGCCCAGGTCCTGGAGCAGCTCGCGCTGGATGCGGCCGAGCTTGTTGATCACCTCGACCATGTGCACCGGGATGCGGATGGTGCGGGCCTGGTCGGCCATCGCGCGGGTGATCGCCTGCCGGATCCACCAGGTGGCGTAGGTGGAGAACTTGTAGCCCTTGGTGTAGTCGAACTTCTCGACCGCGCGGATCAGGCCGAGGTTGCCCTCCTGGATGAGGTCGAGGAACGCCATGCCGCGACCCGTGTAGCGCTTGGCCAGCGAGACGACCAGCCGGAGGTTGGCCTCCAGCAGGTGGTTCTTGGCGCGCTCGCCGTCGCGGGAGATCCAGAGCAGGTCCCGCTGCATGTCGCGGGTGAGCTTCTCCTCGCCCTCCTCGGCCGCGCGCAGCCGCTCGGCGGCGTAGAGCCCGGCCTCGATCCGCTTGGCCAGCTCCACCTCCTGCTCGGCGTTGAGCAGCGGGACCTTGCCGATCTGCTTCAGGTAGGCCCGGACCGAGTCGGCCGAGGCGGTCAGCTCGGCGTCGCGGCGCGCCTGCTTGAGCGCCTCCGACTCCTCGTCGTCCCACTCGAAGTCGTTGTCGCTGGCCGAGTTGGCGGCGTCGGTCTCGGCGGCCTGGGCCAGCTCGGCCGGCTCGTCGACCACCACGTCCTCGATCTCGGCGGCCAACTCCTCCGGGTCGATGTCGCCCTCGGCGCCCTCGCCCTTGGCCTTGCCGCCGGCCTTGGCCGGCTTGGCGCCGGCCGCCGCGGCGACGGTGGCCTTGGTGGCCCGGGTGGACCTGGTCGCCTTCGCGGGCGCCGCGGCCTTGGCGGCCACCTCGGCGGTGGTGCCGGCGGCCTTGCGGGCGGCGACCTTGCGCGGGGCGGGCGCGGGGGCCTCGTCGGCGGCCGGCGCCTGCTTGGGGGCGGGCGCGGCGGCCTTCTTGGTCGTCTTGGCGGTGGTGGCCCGGGACGCCGGGGTGGCCGAGCGGGCGGCGGCGACGCGGCGGCGGGTGCTCGCCGAGCCGTCCACCACCACGGTCACTCCCGCCTCGGAGAGCGCCCGGAGGATCTTCTTGGCCTGGGCCGGAGTCACCTCGGCGGACTCGACGGTGCGCGCGAGCTGGGCCGACGTGAGCTGGCCGCCGGCGCTCTGCGCGTGGGCGATCAGGGTGTCGGTGAGCGAGCGAACGTCGGCGCCGGTCTGGCGGGGTTCTGTCACGAATGACCTTCCGGAGGCGAAGAGCGAGCACGGCCGGGTCGTCCGACGCAGAGCGGTGCACCTTGCCGGGCGATGTGGTTGAAGGACCCCCGTGTCCCGGGCCGGCCGGTCGTTGGCGGTCCGTCGCAGCGTGGGCAGGGGTGAATTGTAACGCCGTCTGCGGCGATCATCCGTCGCCGCACGGTGGACCGGCGGCGGGGACCGCCGATTCGACGTAGATGTGGACTTTGTAAGGATGGTACCGCGCGTGACCCGGAACACCCCGGCCGTGCGGGAAGGGGACGAACGATGGACCGCTCGGCGCCGGCGGAGCTGCTGGAGATCGCGGTCGAGGTGGCCCGCGAGGCGGCGGCGACCGCGTACCGGATGCGGGTCGAGGGCGTCTCGGTGGCCGCGACCAAGAGCACGGTCACCGACGTGGTGACCGCCGCCGACCGGGCGGTCGAGCGGCAGGTGGTCGACGCGCTGCGCCGGCTGCGCCCGGGTGACGCCGTGCTCGGCGAGGAGTACGGGGCGGGGGAGACCGGCCCGACCGGCCCCGGCGGGGTGCGCTGGATCATCGACCCGATCGACGGCACGGTCAACTACCTGTACGGGATCCCGCACTGCGCGGTCTCGCTCGCCGCCGAGGTCGACGGCGAGGTGGTGGCCGGGGTGGTGCGCAACGTCAACACCGGCGAGGAGTGGACCGCCACCGCCGGCGGGGGCGCCTGGCGTGACGGTGAGCGGCTGCGCTGCTCCACCGAGACCGACCTCGGCCAGGCGCTGGTCGCCACGGGGTTCGGCTACGACCCGGCGCGCCGGGCGCACCAGGCCCGGGTGGTCGCCGAGCTGATCCCGCACGTCCGCGACATCCGCCGGCTCGGCGCCGCCGCGCTGGACCTCTGCCTGGCGGCGGAGGGGCGGGTGGACGCCTACTACGAGAAGGGGTTGGCCGCCTGGGACCAGGCCGCCGGGGCCCTCGTGGCCACCGAGGCAGGGCTGCTGGTGGCCGGGCTGGGCGGGCTGCCGGCCGGCCCGGACCTGGTGATCGCCGCCCCGTCGGCCCTGTTCAAGCCCCTGCACGACCGCCTCGCCGACCTGGACGCCTCCGGCGGCCCGTGACGGAGATCTCCGGCGGCCACGTCGGCCGGTGCGGCCCTCACGTGACCGGGTACGGCCCTCAACGTGGCTGGTACGGCTCCCGCGTCGTACGGGCGTGGTGAGCGCCCCGGCCGGGCCGGGGCGTGGCACCGTGCGTCAGTCGTCCTCGCGCGTCGGGCAGGAGCCCGCCGGGGCGACCGGCGCGCCGAGGTCGCCCAGGGACTGGTTGACCTCGGTGGTGGTGGCGAGCTGCTGGAAGCCGCTGCCCAGCACCACGTCAACGACGTCGTCGGTGCGCTTGGCGTCGTACTCGTACTCGGCGTTGTCGAGGAAGTACGCCCGCAGCAGGTGCGCCGAGCCGACGCCCTTCGGGCCGTAGCGCAGCACCGCGATGTCGTCGATCTGCTTCTTCTCGTCGCCGGTCTTCTTGACCTGGAACTTCCGGTTGCGGAAGTCGTCGGCGATGGCGCCGGCCAGGCCGATCCGGTCCGTGCCGTTCAGCACGTTGATCTTGACGTCCTTGGGCTCGCGCAGGGTCACGTCGGCCATCGGCCAGCCCTCCGGGCAGCCGCCGGCGAGGCCGCTGTCGCCCTGGGTGTCGCGGACCATGGCGACCACCACGAAGACCAGGGCCAGCACCGCCAGCAGGCCGACGACAACGAGTGCTCGCACTCGCGCAAAGCTCATCAGGGTGCTCCCCGGACAGAGGTGGGTGGCGGCGGCCGCCGGCGGTCGGGCCGCCCCGCCGGCCGTCGAGTACGCCGCTGAGGTTAACGGTTGTCCGGCCGTCGCGTGGAAACAGTCCGACATGCCGGCGCGCCATCCGGGAACCGGGTACTACTACCCCTATCTTCGTGTCGCCTGAGTCACATTGGGAACAACTTCGCGTGCGGGGGCGTACATCTCAGCCACGAGGGCGGTATACATGCCTCGCCCAAAGGGGGGGTAAGGTTCCGCGCTCGCTGGGGGTTCCTCCGGAGGTCTCCGTCCGTGCTGTCTTCGGGTCGGGTGACCGACACAAGTGGTGGCCGGCCAGCGGAACCGAAACAGCGTCGTCCGGCGTTACAACCGGAAGCGACAATATCGATATGGGAGAGTGAAACCGATGGCCACCGACTACGACGCCCCGCGTCGCGACGAGGTCGACCTCGGCGAGGACAGCCTGGAAGAGCTCAAGGCCCGACGCGTCGACTCACAGTCGGGCGCCGTGGACGTCGACGAGGCCGAGGTGGCCGAGAGCTTCGAGCTGCCCGGCGCCGACCTGGCCGACGAGGAACTCACGGTCAAGGTGCTTCCGATGCAGCAGGACGAGTTCCGCTGCGCCCGCTGCTTCCTCGTGCACCACCGCAGCCAGTTGGCGGTCGAGCGCAACGGCGAGCTGATCTGCCGCGAGTGCGTCTGACACGGCGCGCCTCCACCAGCGGCGGCTCCCTCGTGGGGCCGCCGCTGCCCGAGTTGCCGTGCGACGCGGCGGGGGACCTGCTTCACTCGTGACGGGTGCCGCCACGCCGGCGACAGTTCATTCGGGAGGTCGGACCCATGAGCGAGCGGAGCGAGTCCCGCGGCACGCGCGGCGCGGACCGGACCCGCGCCGAGGGCGCACGCGACGGCGACCCGGACGGGAGCCGGGGCGACGCCGTGCCCGGCGCGGACACCGTGCCCGGCTCGGACGACGAGCTGGGCGCGACCGTCGCGGCCCTGACCGCCGACGACGTCGCACCGGCCCGCCGGCGGCAACTGCTCGGCCGGCTCGTCGGGCAGGCGCGGGCGCGCGGGCTGGGCGACCTGTTCAAGCCGAAGACCGCCGTCCGGTGGATGGTCGACACGGTCGCCGAGATCGCCCCGCACGTGCCCGTGCGGGACCTGGCCACCCTGCGTCGCCACTTCGACGGCCTGGACGGCGAGGCGCTGGCCGAACGGCTGGTGCGCAACGCCGCGCGGACGACGGCGGGGATCGGCGCCGCCGGCGGGGGAGTCGCCGCGGTCGAGTGGGCCGTCGCCCCGACCCTGCTCTCCGCGCCGGTGCTGCTCGCCGCCGAGACGGTCGCCGTGGTGGCCGTCGAGCTCAAGCTGATCGGCGAGCTGCACGAGGTCTACGGGGTGCCGCTGGCGCCCGGCGGCACCCAGCGGGCGGTCACGCTGGTGCAGTCCTGGGCCGGCCAGCGCGGGATCAACCCGATGATGCCCGGCGTCGGGGTGGGCGCGGTGCTCGGCACCGCCGCCCGCAAGGAGTTGCGGGACATGCTGCTCAAGCGCTTCGGCCGCAACCTGACCACGCTCGGCCCCTTCCTCACCGGGGCGGCGGTGGCGAGCTACCTCAACCGCCGGGCCACCCGGACGATGGCCGACGAGCTCCGCCGGGACCTGCGCCGCAGGAGCCCTGCCCTACCCGGCGGCCCGCCGGCCCTGCCCGGCCCCGCCTGACGCCCTGCCAGGGCCGGGGAAGGATGCGGGAGGGCCAGGCCCGGGGGCCGGGGGCGAGCGCCGGACAGCCGGGCGGCGGGACGGGCGCGGAGGCGGCTCAGGAACGAGCGGCGTCCCGGGCGGCGAGGACCGCCTCGGCCAGCTCGACCGGGTGGCGGGTGCTGACCACCCAGAACGGGGTGGGGTCGGCCGGGTCGTCGAGGACCACCTGGACGGCGCCCGGGACCCACGGCCGCTGCACCACGAACGCCAACGGGTCGGCCCCGACCCCGAGCACCTCACGCCGGCCGGCGGCGTCCAGCGGGACGACGTCCGCGACGAACCGGACGGGCAGCCGGGCGTCGTCCACCCGCAGCTCGCCGTCGCGTACCGCGATCCGGATCCGGCCCAGCCAGGCCAGGCCGGCGGCGGTCGCCGGCAGCAGCACCACGAACGGCAGCCAGGCCCGCACGCCGGGGGCGCCCATCCACAGCTCCACGGCCAGCAGCGTGGCCGCGGCCAGCCCGCCCAGCCACAGCCACCAGGGCAGGCCGAGCCGCTCGGTGTGCTCCGGGGGCGCCGCAGCGGGCGACGCCGGGGACGGCGAGGATGGCGACAGGCTCACTCCTGCCAGGGTACGGCGCACGGCAGCCGGCGGAACCGGCAGGATGTCAGGGTCACCCCACGAACCGGACGGAAGAGGGGAACCGTGACCGACGTCGTACCCGTGCCCGTACGGCAGCTCGACCCGGAGCTGCCGCTGCCGGCGTACGCCCATCCCGGTGACGCCGGGGCCGACCTGGTGGCGGCCGCGGACGTCGAGCTGCCACCCGGCGGTCGGGCCCTGGTCCCGACCGGGGTGGCGATCGCGTTGCCCGAGGGGTACGTGGGCCTGGTCCACCCCCGATCGGGGCTCGCGGCCAGACTCGGCGTGACGGTGCTCAACGCGCCCGGTACGGTCGACGCCGGCTATCGGGGTGAGATCCTGGTCAACCTGATCAATCATGATCGGGAGGCGCCGGCGAAGATCTCCCGTGGCGATCGGATCGCTCAGCTCGTTGTCCAGCGGGTGGCGCGGGCCGATTTCCAGCCGGTGGCCGAGCTGCCCACGTCCCGGCGCGGGACCGGCGGGCACGGCTCCACCGGCGGACACGCCGGCCTGGTGCCGTCCCCGGCGGCCCTCCGGGCGCCGGACGCGCCGACCGGGCGGCCGGACGAGCGGGACCGGGCAGGCGGACGGACGGAAGAGGTGGCAGGGTGAGTGCGAACAGCGGAGGGTTGGCGCAGTGATCTTCTCCCGTAAGCGGGACGATGCCCGACGGAACGCCCGTGACGAGCGGACGACCGAGGTCCTCGACTCCACCGAGTCGGCCCCGGCGGCCCTGGCACGCGGCCCGTACGACGTCTCGGAGGCGCCCGCCGGGGTGCAGCGGCTCGACCTGGGCAGTCTGCAGATCCCCGCGGTGCGCGACGTCGAGGTGCGGGTGCAGGCGGACCCGGAGGGCGTGATCCAGCAGGTCGTGCTGGTGCACGGCCAGAACGCGCTCCAGCTCGGCGTCTTCGCCGCGCCGCGCTCCGAGGGCATCTGGGACGAGGTGCGCGAGGAGATCCGCCAGTCGCTGTTCAACGACGGCGCGGCGGCCCAGGAGGTCGAGGGCGAGTACGGCACCGAGCTGCACGCCCGGGTGCGCACCCAGGACGGGATCACCGACCTGCGGTTCGTCGGCATCGACGGGCCGCGCTGGATGGTCCGCGGCGTCTACCAGGGCGAGGCGGCGACCAACCCGGCCGCCGCCGGCCCGCTCGCCGAGTGCCTCGACGGCCTGGTGGTCGACCGGGGGCAGGAGGCGAAGCCGGTGCGCGAGCCACTGCCGCTGCGGCTGCCCCGCGACGTCGCCGACCAGGCCGGTGCCGGGGCGCCGGCCGGCGGCAACCCCGCTCCCGGGCCGCGCGAGGCCTGACCGCCCGTCACCGGCGACGCCGGGACCGGTCCCGTCGGCGTACGCTGGCGGCACGGTCCCGGCGCCGCCGGGTGCCGGGCCCGTGCCGGCAGCGCCGGCCAGCGTGGAGAGGGTGACGCGGAGGTCATGTCGACCGACGAGGACCGGGGCTCGCTGCGCCGCATGCTGCGACGACTCACCGCGAGCGAGGCGGAGATCGAGGCGCAGGAGCTGCGCCGGGAGTGCGCCGAGCACGGCGGTGTGCCGGTCGGGGAGTGCCTGCGCGGGCAGGTGGTGTCGGTCGCCGGCCGGCTCCGCACGGTGGTCTACACCCCGCGGACCAACCTGCCCACCCTGGAGGCGGACCTCTACGACGGCAGCGACGTGGTGACCCTGGTGTGGCTGGGCCGGCGACACATCGCCGGCATCGAGCCGGGCCGGCACCTGACCGCCCGTGGGCGGGTGGCGGTGCGTGACGACCGCAAGGTGATCTACAACCCGTACTACGAGCTGGAACCGCCGAAGTGACCCGGTGGGCGCGGCGGACGGAAGGCGTGCGATGACGACGGGACAGCACCGGGCGGCGCAGCCGGAGAGCGGTCCGGAGGACGAGGAGCAGCTGCCGACCCTCGCCGAGCAGATGGCCGACCAACTCGGCGGCTGGCGGGGCCTGGTCGAGTCCAGCATCCCGGTGGTCGTCTTCGTGGTGGCCAACGTCGTCGGTGAGCTGCGGCCCGCCGTGATCGCCTCGGTGGCGGTGGCGCTGGTGATCGCCGGGCTCCGGCTGGCCCAGCGGCGGCCCGTCCGGCACGCGGTCAACGGCTTGTTCGGCGTCGCCATCGGCGCCGCGATCGCCTGGCGCACCGGCGACGAACGCGACTTCTACCTCCCCGGCATCCTCTACGGCATCGGCTACGGGCTGGCCCTGCTGGTCTCGGCGGCCGTCCGGCAGCCCCTGGTGGGGTGGATCTGGTCGGTGCTGGTGGCCAAGGGGCGCTCCGAGTGGCGCGACGACCCGCGCCTGGTGCGGACGTTCACCGGGCTGACCGTGCTCTGGGGCGTCGTCTGGCTGGCCAAGGTCGGCGTGCAGGCGGCGCTCTACCTCGCCGCCCGCCACTTCGACGACGCCGGCAACGAGGCCGCCGCGGCCAACATGGAGACGGCGCTCGGCGTCGCCCGGCTGGCGCTCGGCTACCCGCCGTACGCGTTGCTGCTGCTGATCACGGTCTGGACGGTCCGCCGGGTGACCCGGGAGCCCCGGTCCGCCCCGCTGCCCGGCTGACGGGCGCGCCCACTCGGTCCGCGCCCGCACCCCGGCCAGGCCGGCACGGCGGTGCCGCGGCCGAGTGGCCGAGTGCGGCGGCCGACGGCCCGGTGCGGCACGTCGGCCCGGGTGGAGGGGCCCCGCGGGCGGATGCTCGCCGCCGCGCCGTCAGCGCTGCTCGCGGGTCCGCTCCACGCTGTCCGGCCCGAGCACCACCGCGCGGACCGCGTCCTCGACCTCGGCGGTGCAGACGAAGATCAGCTCGTCGCCGGCCTCCAGCGGGTCGTCCGGGCTGGGCACCAGCACCCGCTTGCCGCGCAGGATCGCCACCAGCGCGGAGTCGCGCGGCAGCGGCACCGCGTGCAGCGGCTGCCCGACGTACGGCGCGGTCGGCGGCAGGGTGATCTCGACGAGGTTCGCCTCGCCCTGCCGGAAGGTCATCAGCCGGACCAGGTCGCCGACGGTGACCGCCTCCTCGACCAGGGCGGCCATCACCCGCGGCTTGCTCACCGCGACGTCGACACCCCACTGCTCGGTGAAGAGCCACTCGTTCTCGGCCCGGTTCACCCGGGCCACCACCCGGGGCACCGCGAACTCGGTCTTGGCCAGCAGCGAGACCACCAGGTTGACCTTGTCGTCCCCGGTGGCCGCGACCACCACGTCGCAGCCGGCGACGTTGGCCTCCTCCAGGCTGGTCAGCTCGCACGCGTCGGCCAGCACCCACTCGGCGGCGGGCACCCGGTCGGGCCGGAGCATCTTGGGCTGGCGCTCGATCAACATCACCTGGTGGCCGTTGTCGATCAGCTCCTGGGCGATCGAGCGGCCCACGTTGCCGGCGCCGGCGATGGCGATGCGCATGGCTCAGAGCCCTCCTTCCGGCGGCGCCGCCGCCGCCGACGTGACCGTCCCGGCGATGTCGTCGGTGACCAGCATGAAGAGCTGGTCACCCTCCTGGACGACGGTGGACACGGTCGGCAGCGTGCCGATGCCGAAGCGGATCAGGTACGCCACCCGGGCCCCCGTCGCCTCCTCCAGGGCGAGCACCGACCGGCCGATCCAGTCCTTGTGCACGGGCACCTCGACGATCGACACCGTGCTCGTCGGGTCGCGGAAGATCTCCACGTTCCCCTCGGGCACCAGGTGCCGCAGCATCCGGTCGGCGGTCCACCGGACCGTGGCCACGGTGGGGATGCCGAGCCGCTCGTAGACCTGCGCCCGGCGCTGGTCGTAGATCCGGGCCGCCACCCGGGAGACGCCGAACGTCTCGCGGGCCAGCCGGGCCGAGATGATGTTGGAGTTGTCGCCGCTGGAGACCGCCGCGAAGGCGTCCGCGCGCTCGATGCCGGCCTGCCGGAGCACCTCGCCGTCGAAACCGGCGCCGGTGACGGTGATCCCGGCGAACTCGGGGCCGAGCCGGCGGAAGGCGTCGGAGTCCTGGTCGATGACCGCGACCGAGTGACCCCGGGACTCCAGGCTGTGGGCGAGGGTCGAGCCGACCCGGCCACAACCCATGATCACGACATGCACCGCGTCCCTCCTCAAGGTGCGCAACCGCCCGACCGGTGAGCGTGTCGTCTGCGAGCCTGCCACGTTCCCGGCGGGGGCGGAGACCGACGGTACTCCGCCGGTTCACCGCCCCGTGCTCGGCCACCCCGCGCCGACCGCCCGGGTCGTCGTACTCTTGGCGGTTGTGGCCAGACCCACCTCGCTGCTGAAGCGGTTGCTCCTCGGTCGACCGTTCCGGTCCGACCGGCTCAAGCACACGCTGCTGCCCAAGCGCATCGCGCTACCCGTCTTCGCGTCCGACGCGCTCTCCAGCGTCGCGTACGCGCCGGACGAGATCCTGCTGACCCTCTCCATCGCCGGCGCCTCGGCGTACCTCTTCTCGCCGTGGATCGCCCTGGCCGTCGTGGTGGTGATGCTCACCGTCGTGGCCAGTTACCGGCAGAACGTGCACGCCTACCCCTCCGGCGGCGGCGACTACGAGGTGGCCACGGTGAACCTCGGCCCCCGGGCGGGCGTCGCGGTGGCCAGCGCGCTGCTGGTCGACTACGTGCTCACGGTCGCCGTCTCGGTCTCCTCCGGGGTGGCCAACCTGGGCTCGGTGGTGCCGTTCGTGGCCACCCACAAGGTGCTCATCGCGGTCACCGCGGTGGTGCTGCTCACCGCGGTCAACCTGCGCGGCCTGCGGGAGTCCGGCACGGCCTTCGCGATCCCCACCTACGGCTTCATCATCGTGATGGTCGGGATGCTGCTCACCGGGCTGGTCCGGGTCTTCGTGCTCGGTGACGACCTGCGGGCGCCCAGCGCCGGCCTGGAGATCCAGGCCGAGCACAGCGTCACCGGCTTCGCCCTGGTATTCCTGCTGCTGCGCACCTTCTCCTCGGGCTGTGCGGCGCTGACCGGCGTGGAGGCGATCTCCAACGGGGTGCCGGCGTTCAAGGCGCCCAAGAGTCGCAACGCGGCCACCACGCTGCTGCTGCTCGGCACCATCTCGGTGGCCATGCTGGTCGGCATCGTCTGGCTGTCCAAGCTCACCGGCCTGCAGTTCGTCGAGGACCCGGAGCTGCAGATCGTCTCCGGCCCCGAGGGGTACGTGCAGAAGACCGTCACCGCCCAGCTCGGGGAGACGGTCTTCGGCTCCGGCTCGGTGCTGCTCTTCGTGGTCGCCGGGGTCACCGCGCTGATCCTCTTCCTGGCCGCGAACACCGCGTTCAACGGCTTCCCGGTGCTCGGCTCGATCCTCGCCCAGGACCGCTACCTGCCCCGGCAACTGCACACCCGCGGCGACCGGCTGGCCTTCTCCAACGGCATCCTCTTCCTGGCCGTCGCCGCGATCGTGCTGATCGTCGGCTTCCAGGCCGAGGTGACCCGGCTCATCCAGCTCTACATCGTCGGCGTGTTCGTCTCCTTCACCCTCTCCCAGGCCGGCATGATCCGGCACTGGAACCGGCACCTGCGGACCGTGCGGGACCCGCAGGCGCGCCGGCGGATGCTCCGGTCCCGGGCGATCAACGCCTTCGGCATGGCGATGACCGGCACCGTGCTGGTCATCGTGCTGGTCACGAAGTTCCTGCTCGGCGCGTGGATCGCCATCGCCGCCATGGCGATGATCTACGTGCTGATGCTGGCCATCCGCCGGCACTACGACCGGGTCGCCACGGAGCTGACCCCGCCGGACGAGGGCCGCGCCGTGCTGCCCGCCCGCAACCACGCCGTCGTGCTGGTCAGCAAGCTGCACAAGCCGACGCTGCGGGCGATCGCGTACGCCCGGGCCACCCGGCCGGACACGCTGACGGCGGTGACCGTCAACGTCGACGACAAGGACACCCGGGAACTGCAGGCGGAGTGGGAGCGGCGGGACCTGCCCGTCCCGCTGACCGTGGTCGACTCGCCGTACCGGGAGATCACCCGCCCGATCCTGGACTTCGTGGCCGGCGTCCGCCGCGAGTCGCCCCGCGACGTGGTCACGGTCTTCATCCCGGAGTACGTGGTCGGGCGCTGGTGGGAGAACCTGCTGCACAACCAGAGCGCGCTGCGCCTCAAGGGCCGGCTGCTGTTCGAGCCGGGCGTGATGGTGACCAGCGTGCCGTGGCAGCTCGCCTCGACGGCGAGCAAGGACCTGGACCGGCTGGACGCCACGCTGAGCCGGGGACCGGCCCGCGGGCCCCGGGTGGCGCCACGCGGCACCCTGCCGCCGAGCGTCCCGCCGGTCGTGTCCGCGCCGCCCGGCGAGGGCGGCCCGAGCGGTGGGGGTGAGCGGTGACCGGGGCGCGGGACGGCCGGGGGCTGGAGGAGGCCGAGCGGGTCGAGTTGACCGTCGGGGCGGTCGCCCCGGGCGGGCACTGCGTCGCGCGGGTGGACGGCCAGGTGGTCTTCGTCCGGCACGCGCTGCCCGGCGAGCGGGTGGTCGCCGAGGTCACCGAGGTGCACAAGGGGTTCGTCCGGGCCGACGCGGTGACCGTGCTCGAGGCCGCCCCGGACCGGGTCGAGCCGCCCTGCCCGTACGCGAAGCCGGGTCGGTGCGGCGGCTGCGACCTGCAGCACGTCGCCCCGGCCGCCCAGCTCGGCTGGAAGGCCGCGGTGGTGCGCGAGCAGCTCACCCGCCTGGGCGGGCTGACCGACGCGGAGGTGGACGCCCTGGGCGTCCGGGTGGAGGCGCTGCCCGGCGGGCCGCTCGGCTGGCGCTCCCGGGTCCGGTACGCCGTCGACGCCGCGGGCCGGGCCGGGCTGCTCAAGCACCGCTCGCACGAGGTGGTGCCGATCGACCGCTGCCTGATCGCCCACCCGGCGATCCAGGAGCTGCCCGTGCTGGCCCCGAGCGGAGCGCGCTGGCCGGCGGACGGGGTCGAGACGGTGGCCTCCACCGGCGGGGACGTGGCGGTGACCGCCGTCGCCGAGGGGGTGCCGCGCCCGGTGCGCGGCCCGGAGCGGGTCCGCGAGGTCGCCGCCGGCCGGGAGTGGGTCCTGCCCGCGTCGTCGTTCTGGCAGGTCCATCCGGCCGCCGCCGACACCCTGGTCGACGCGGTCCTCGACCTGCTCGACCCCCGGCCGGGGGAGACCGCCTGGGACCTCTACGGCGGGGCGGGCCTCTTCGCCGCCGCGCTGGCCGGCCGGGTCGGCGACGCCGGCCGGGTCACCCTGGTGGAGTCGGCCGAGCCGGGCGTCGCCGCGGCGAGGGAGAACCTGCGCGACCTGCCCAGGGTCGAGATCGTGCCGGCCCGGGTGGAGGCCGCGCTCGCGCGCCGCCGGATCACCGGCCCGGTCGACGTGGTGGTGCTGGACCCGCCGCGTTCCGGCGCGGGTGCCCGGGTGGTGCGGGACGTCGTCGCCGCGGGTCCGCGCGCGGTCGCGTACGTGGCCTGCGACCCGGCCGCCTTCGCCCGGGACGTGCGCACCTTCGCCGGGTCGGGGTGGCGGCTCGCCGCGCTGCGCGGCTTCGACCTGTTCCCGATGACCCAGCACGTCGAGCTGGTGGGTCTGCTCCTGCCGCCCGGCCGAGCCGCCCGCTAGCCTGACCCGATGAAGATCGTCGGGTTGATGTCGGGTACCTCGTACGACGGGGTCGACGTGGCCGCCGCCGAGTTCACCGTCGAGGGCGACACGCTCTGGCTGCGCCCCCTCGGGCATCGCGGCCTCGACTACGACGACGCGCTGCGCGCCGAGATCGGGGCGCTGCTGCCGCCGCAGGCCACCACGATCGAGGCGGTCTGCCGGCTGGACAACCGCCTCGGCGAGGTCTTCGCCGAGGCGGCGGCGGTCGGCGTCGAGCTGGCCGGCGGCGCGGTCGACGCCGTGGTCTCGCCCGGGCAGACGGTCTTCCACTGGGTCGACGGCGGGCGGGCCCGGGGCACCCTGCAACTGGGCACGGTGGCGCGGGTGGCCGCCCGGGTCGGCGTACCCGTGCTGAGCGACCTGCGCTCGGCGGACGTCGCGGCCGGCGGGCAGGGCGCGCCGCTGGTCCCGGCGTTCGACGCGCTGCTGCTCGACCCGGCCGACGGCGCGGCCCCGCGCGCCGCGCTCAACCTGGGCGGCATCGCCAACCTCACCGTGGTCGCGCCGGGCGCGCCGTTGCTCGGGTACGACGTCGGGCCCGCCAACGCGCTGCTCGACGCGGCGGCCCGGCGCCTCCTGGGCCGGCCCTGCGACCTCGACGGCGCCCGGGCGGCGGCCGGCCGGGTGCACCCCGGCCTGCTCGACGCGCTGCTCGCCGAGCCGTACTACGCGGCGCCGCCACCCAAGTCGACCGGCAAGGAGCTGTTCCACGCCGGCTACCTGGACGCGCGGCTGGCCGCCCTCGGCGAGCCGGTGCCCGCCGACGACGTGCTGGCCACCCTGACCGAGCTGACCGCCCGGGTGGTGGCCGCCGAGTGCGACCGGCACGGCGTCGCGGAGGTGGTGGCGGCCGGCGGCGGGGTGCGCAACCCCACCCTGATGGCCCGGCTGGCCGCGCTCGGGGCCGGGCGGTGGCGGCTGCGCACCACCGACGAGCTGGGCGTCCCGGCGCAGGCCAAGGAGGCGTACGCCTTCGCGCTGCTGGGCTGGCTCTCCTGGCACGGGCTGCCCGGGGCGCTGCCCTCGGTGACCGGCGCCACCCGGGCAGCCGTGCTCGGCTCCTGGACCCCGTCCGGGCCGGCGGGCCGGCACACGCCGGCCGCCGCGCCCCGCCGGCTGCGGATCCGCCCCTGACGAGGGCGGGCGGACCGGGGGCCTCGCCCGGCCGGGTGGAGCGGGCCGGGCGGATCCGCGGCTGACCGGGCGCTCAGCACCCCGACCGGGCGGCGATGATCCCGGCCAGGCTGCGGACTGTGCGGCGGCCGATAGACTCTTCCGTCATGAGTGTTGAAGAGGGCACGGTCCACCACGCCGGGCTGCTGGCCACCGTCCGGGGTCCGCAGGACGTCAAGCGGATGTCCGCCGAGGAGCTGGACATCCTCGCCGCCGAGATCCGTGACTTCCTGATCGCCAAGGTCTCCCGCACCGGCGGGCACGTCGGCCCCAACCTGGGCGTGGTCGAGCTGACGCTGGCCATGCACCGCGTCTTCGACTCGCCGCGCGACCGGCTCCTGTTCGACACCGGCCACCAGGCGTACGTGCACAAGATCCTCACCGGGCGGCAGGTCGGCTTCGACAAGCTGCGCCAGCGCGGCGGCCTCTCCGGCTACCCGAGCCAGGCCGAGAGCGAGCACGACCTGGTCGAGAACTCGCACGCCTCCACCGCCCTGTCCTACGCCGACGGGCTGGCCAAGGCGTACGCCCTGCGGGGCGAGCAGCGCAGCGTCGTCGCGGTGGTCGGCGACGGCGCGCTCACCGGCGGCATGTGCTGGGAGGCGCTGAACAACATCGCGACCGCCGGCAACCCGCTCGTCATCGTGGTCAACGACAACGGCCGGTCGTACGCGCCGACCATCGGCGGGCTCGCCGACCACCTCTCCTCGTTGCGGCTCAACCCCGGCTACGAGAAGGTCCTCGACACCGTCAAGGACGCGCTCGGCTCGACGCCGCTGGTCGGCAAGCCGATGTACGAGGTGCTGCACGCGGTCAAGAAGGGCATCAAGGACGCGGTCGCCCCGCAGGCGATGTTCGAGGACCTCGGCATCAAGTACGTCGGCCCGGTCGACGGCCACGACGTGGTGGCGGTCGAGTCGGCGCTGCGCGCGGCGAAGCACTTCGGCGGCCCGGTGATCGTGCACGCCGTCACCCGCAAGGGCTACGGCTACCGCCCGGCCGAGGAGGACGAGGCGGACTGCCTGCACGGCCCGGGTGCTTTCGACGCCGAGACCGGCAAGTCGCTCGCCGGGCCCTCGGTGAAGTGGACCCACGTCTTCGCCGACGAGCTGGTCGCGATCGCCGACGAGCGGCCCGACGTGGTCGGCATCACCGCCGCGATGGCCGAGCCGACCGGCATCGCCAAGCTGGCCCGCAAGCACCCGAACCGGGTGTACGACGTGGGCATCGCCGAGCAGCACGCGGCCACCTCGGCCGCCGGCCTGGCGCTCGGCGGGCTGCACCCGGTGGTGGCGGTCTACGCGACCTTCCTCAACCGCGCCTTCGACCAGGTCCTGCTGGACGTGGCGATGCACAAGCTGCCGGTGACCTTCGTGCTGGACCGGGCCGGGATCACCGGCCCCGACGGGCCGAGCCACTACGGCATGTGGGACATGTCCGTCTTCGGGGTCGTGCCGGGCCTGCGGATCGCCGCGCCCCGCGACGCCGCCACCCTCCGCGAGGAACTGCGCGAGGCGGTGGCCGTCGACGACGGCCCCACCATCGTCCGGTTCCCGACCGGCACCGTCGCCGCCGACCTGCCGGCTGTGCGCCGAATCGGCACCGTCGACGTGCTGGCCGAGTCGGCGCGTACGGACGTGCTGCTGGTCGCGGTCGGCTCCTTCGGGCACCTCGGCATGGAGGTGGCCGCCCGCGTCGCCGAGCAGGGCTACGGCGTCACCGTGGTCGATCCGCGCTGGGTCCGGCCGGTCCCGGCCGAGCTGGTCGAGCTGGCCGCCGGGCACCGCCTCGTGGTCACCGTCGAGGACGGCGTGCGGGTCGGCGGCGTCGGCGACGCCCTCGCCCAGGCGATGCGGGACGCCGACATCCGGGTGCCGCTGCGCGACCTCGGCGTGCCGGCGGACTGGCACCCGCACGGCACCCGCGCGCAGATCCTCGCCGACCTCGGCCTGACCGCCCAGGACGTGGCCCGCGACGTCACCGGCTGGATCTCCCGGCTGGACGTCGAGCCGGTCGAGCCGGTCATCACCGCCGACGACGCGACCGCGCAGAACTGACGCACCGAACGCAGGCGGCGGGCGGCCCTCCCGGGCCACCCGCCGCCGTCGTGTCACCCACCCCCACGCACCAGACACCCCGCCCGCCAGCTTCCCGAGCGCCGTCAATGGCCCGTTATGCCCGGACGGGGTGGGGTGGGGTGGGTCAGCGCCCGCCGAGGGAGCGGTAGTGGGTCTTCTCGGCGCTGGCCAGGCTGAACGTCTCCGAGCGGGCCGGCATCGGCACGACGACCAGGCCGGGCCGGTCCACCAGGCGCGGGGTCTCCGGCGGCGTCGACAGCGAGCTGTCCCGGGTGGACCGCCAGCTCAGCACCGCCAACGGCTGCCCCGGCACCGGCAGCGCGTACGCCTGCAACGGGCTGGACTGGTCGGCGGGGGAGAGCACCGGCGGGCCCCCGTCGGACGGGCGGTAGACCACCGCGGTCATCGTCCCGTCCGCGGTCTCCCAGCTGAGCTGCTCCAGCTCCGCCGGCTCGCCGCCGCCGAGGGCGACCTCGCCCAGGGTGCGGACCGTCAGCTTGGACATCGGCCAGGACGACGGCGTGGAGCGCGGGGCGTCCCGGTCGCCGATGCGGCGGGGGACGCTGCCGAACGGCCCCTCCTCGCCGGCGAGCACGCAGGTGTCGAGGCCCTTGAGGGCCCGCTTGCCGGAGCCGCTCTCGTCCCGCACGAGCGGATAGCGCGGGTCGGTGGTGCCGGTGCCCAGGTCGAGCAGCCGGTCGGCGGAGCGGCCCCGGGGCAGCGACTCGGTCGCCTTCAGCGTGGCGGTCACCCCGACGGCCCGGCAGGCCGGCACGTCCACCGGCTCGGTGAGGCCGTCGACGTTGCGCAGCGCGCGGCCGTCCGGCCCGAGCAGCCGCTCGACCCGGCTCGACGTCAGGTAGCGCCGGCCGGCGCCGGTGTGCACGGGAAGCACGTCGGAGTAGACGAGGTAGCCGGGGTCGGTGTACTCGGCGGCGCGGGTGACCGCGTACCGGCCGCCGTCGGCGGTGACCTGGAGCAGCCAGGACGCGCTCTCGCCGGGCACGTCGGCGGCCACCAGCACCAGCGGCGCGCCGTCCACCTCGCCGGACCAGAGGATCCCGGAGGTGGGCAGGTGCACCCGGTCCTCGGCCGGCGACCGCCAGTCGCGGACCGCCCCGGTCACCGCCGCGGTCACGGTGGCGTCGCCCGCGAGCGCGCCGCGCGGCGGCCACACCGCCAGGTCGCCGTCGAGGCTGTCGTACCCGACCCGCAGGTCGCCCGGCTGACGGTCGGCGACCGGACCGCAGGCCGTCGCGGTGAGCAGCAGAGTCAGCAGTGCGGTGGCCGTGATGCCGCGCCGGCGGACTGGAGCCACCTGTACGCCCCCTCGATCGCCTCAGCCGTGGTCTACGGAAAGCGCCATAGTACGAGATGTCCGATCACCCGGACGCGGCGCCTCGTCCGCCGACCGGCCGCAGGTCGCACGGCCGGCCGACACGCGCCACAGTGGACGCTGACGTGGTTTCAGGGCGAATGTCCCGCTCGGGTAGACTCCGCCGACTGTGACGCCTGCCGAGACCCGCGCCGAATCCTCGCCGGAATCCGACGCCGCCGCGGCCTCCGCATCCGACCCCGCCGCCCGGCCCGACCGCGGTGACGCCGGTGACCGTACGTCGAACGGCGGCGCACCCGTCCCCGCCACCCGGGCCCCGGCCGAGGCCACCGGGCCGTCGGTCGCCGCTGCCGAGGTCGACGCCGCCGCCGGAACGCCGTCGAAGACCGTCGCCGGCACCTCGCCGGCGGCGGACGGCGGGGCCGGGGCGCCGGCGGCGGACGACGGGGCGGCCCCCGCCCGGCCGCGGCGCTGGGCCCGACGCCGCCAGGACCTCGTGGTCTTCGGCCTGTTCCTGCTCGCCGCGGTCTGGGTGACCAGCCAGATCTGGGTGGACCCGGCCGGCCGGGTGGCCTCGCTCTACAGCAGCGACCCGGCCCAGGTGCAGTTCTTCCTCGCCCACTCGGTACGCGTGGTGCTGCACGGCGAGTTCCCGTTCTTCACCGAGCAGTTCAACTACCCCGACGGGGTCAACCTGATGGCCAACACGGCCATCCTCGCGCTGGGCATCCCGATGGTGCCGGTGACCCTGCTCTTCGGCCCGGCCGTGACGTTCGTGGTGCTGGTCACCCTCGCCCTCGCCGGCACCGCCTCGGCCTGGTACTTCGTGCTCTCCCGGCACGTCGTGCGCAGCCCGCTGGCGGCGGCGGTCGGCGGCTGGTTCTGCGGGTTCTCGCCGGCGATGCTGTCGCACGCCAACTGGCACCCCAACATCATCTCCCAGTTCCTGCTGCCGTTCATCGTCTGGCGGGTGCTGGTCATCACCCGGTCCCGGCGGCCGTGGCGCGACGGTCTGGTGCTCGCCCTGCTGGTCACCGTCCAGGCGTTCATCAACGAGGAGATCCTGCTCTTCACGGCGTTGGCGTGCGGGGTGTTCCTGCTCGCCGTGCTCGCCCAGCGTCCGGCGCTCTGGTCGGCGGCGTGGCGGCCGCTGGCGAAGGCCCTGGCGACCTGCACCGTCGTCGCCGGGGCGCTGCTGGCGTACCCGCTCTACGTCCAGTTCGCCGGGCCGATGGCGTACCACGGGCTGAGTGACGCGGTCCGCGACTACGGCAACGACATCGCCGCGTTCTTCGCCCCCGGCTCGCCGACGCTCGGCGGCAACGAGCGCGCGAACATCAACCTCGCCCCGAACTACTCCGAGGAGAACGCCTTCTTCGGCTGGAGCCTCTCCCTGATCGCCGTCGGCATCGTGGCCTGGCTGCGGCGGGAGCTGCTGGTCCGGGCGCTCGCCGTGACCGGGGTCTTCTTCGCCGTGCTCTCGCTCGGCGAGCGGGTGTCCTGGTGGGACCGCGAGCTGGTCACCGGGCCGTGGGAGTGGCTGGTCCGGCTGCCGCTGCTCGACGCGGTGGTGCCGACCCGGTTCGGCCTCATCACCGGCGTGGTGGTCGGCATCCTGCTGGCGCTGGCCGTCGAGCGCTCCCGGGCGCTGCCGGTCGAGCCGCGGACGCTGCGTACGCTCACCGTCGCCGGGCTCGTCCTCGCGCTGCTGCCGATCGCGCCGATGCCGCTGAAGGTCACCTCGCGCCCGCCGGTGCCGGACTTCATCACCGCCGACCGGTGGCGCGACTACGTCGGGCCGGACCAGACCCTGGTGCCGATCCCGGTGCCGAACATGGGCCACACCCACGGGATGCGCTGGGCCGCGTCCACCAACCTCGACTTCAAGATCCCCGGCGGCTACTTCCTGGCCCCGCGCAACGGCAACACCGGCGACCCCGGCCGCTTCGGTGGCCGGCCCAGCGGGGTGGGGCAGTTGCTGGAGGAGGTCGCGTCGACCGGCCGTACCCCCGAACTGGACGACCGGCAGCGCCGCCGGTCGCTCGACGAGCTGCGGCACTGGCGGGCGGCCATCCTGGTGCTCCCGGTCGACCAGCACCACGCCGAGCCGCTGCGGCGCACCGTCGAGCAGCTGGTCGGCCCCGGCCGCCGGGAGCTGGACGTCTGGGTGTGGGACGTCCGGGCGCTGACCGACCAGCCGGCCTGATGGCCGCCCCGGCGGCGACCGGCACCGTCGACGCGGCACCAGCCCGGCGCCCGCGCCGGCTGCCGGCCCGCGCCGCCGACGCGCTGGTCGTCGCCGGTTATCTCGCCCTGGCGGTGCTGCTGACCGTCGGCCAGTGGGGGCGGCCGGGGCGGCTGTTCCACCAGGCGGGGGACCAGATCCTCTTCGAGTGGATGCTGGCCCGCGCGGCCCGGGCCGTGACGGGCCTGGAGAACCCGCTGTACAGCTCGGCGCTGAACGCGCCGGACGGCGTGAACCTGATGGCCAACACGTCGGTGCTCGGCCTGGGTGTGCCGCTGACCCCGGTCACCCTGCTGTTCGGCTCGCAGGCGGCGTTCCTGGTGGCGGTGGTCGGCTGCCTCGCCGGCACCGCGACCGCCTGGTACGTCCTGCTGCGCCGCCGGCTGGTCGACTCCCGGGTGGCCGCGGCCGTCGGCGGCCTGTTCTGCGGCTTCGCCCCGGGCATGGTCGCGCAGGCCGGGGCGCACCTGCACATGGCCGCGCAGTTCCTGGTGCCGGCGATCCTGGCGCTGGTGTTCCACCCCGACCCGCGCCGGGCGGTGCGGCACGGGGCGCTGCTGGGGCTGCTGGTGGCGTACCAGGTCTTCCTCGGCGAGGAGGTGCTGGTCTTCCTGGTGCTGGCGGCCGGGACGTTCGCGCTCGCGTACGCGGTGGCCGACCGGTCGGCGGCCCGCCGGTCGGCGCCCGCGCTGCTCGTGCGGCTGGGGATCGGCGTGGCGGTCTCGCTGCCGCTGCTGGCGTACCCGCTGTGGTTCCAGTTCTTCGGCCCGGGCCACTACCGGGGGATGCCCTTCCACACGTACGGCTACCAGCTCGACGCCGCGTCGTTCACCGCCTCCGCCCGGCAGACCGTGTTCGGCGACGACCACCTGCCGGGCCTGCTCGCGCCGAACCCGACCGAGGAGAACTCCTTCTTCGGGCCGGGGCTGCTGGTGCTCGCCGTGGTGGTCGTGATCTGGCTGTGGCGCCGGCCGTCGGTCCGCGCGCTGGCCGTCTGCGGGGTGCTCTTCGCGCTGCTCTCCCTCGGCGCGCAGGTGCGCCTGGACGGCGCGGCCACCGGCATCCCCGGCCCGTACCGGCTGGTCGCGGAGCTGCCGCTGCTCGACCTCGCGGTGCCGGCGCGCTTCCCGCTGGTCTGCATCCCGGTGCTGGGCATCCTGCTCGCCCTCTCCCTGGACCGCCTCCGCGCCGCCACAGGGGCCGAACCACGGCCGGGCGGGGTGCCGGTGCGGCTGCTCTGGGGCGGGGCGGTGGCCGCCGCGCTGCTGCCGCTGTTCCCCACCCCGATCCGGACCGTGCCGGCCTGGCCGGTGCCGGCCTTCGTGGCCGAGGGCGGCTGGCGCGCGTACGTCCCGCCGGGTCGGACCGTGGTGCCGGTGCCGCCGGTGACGGGTGCCGGGGTCAGCCCGGCGATGCTCTGGTCGGCCCGCACCGGGCTGGCCTTCCCGGCGCCGGGCGGCTACTTCATCGGCCCCCGGGCCGCCGACGACCCGGCCGCCCGCTGGGGCGCGCCGGATCGTCCCACGGCCGCGCTGCTGCGCCGGGCGGCGGAGACCGGCGAGGTGCCGGCGGTCACCGACGCCGACCGCCGGCGCGCGGTCGAGGACCTGCGCCACTGGCGCGCCGCCGTGGTGGTCCAGGGTGGACTGCACCACGGCGACCCGGTTAGGCGTACGGTCGAGTCGCTCCTCGGCCCCGGCCGCGAGGTCGCGGGCGCCTACGTCTGGGACGTGCGCCCGCTGGTGGGGTGACGGGTCAGCCGACCAGGGGACGGACGTCCCACAGCCAGACGTCGTCGACGCGCTGCGGCGGGCCGATCAGCGCGGTCATCAGCTCCCGGAGGACCGCCTCGCGCGGGTGCGCGCCGAGGACGACCACGGACGCCTTCCAGAAGCGCAGGTCCTCGACCGCCTGGCGGCGGTTCTCGTCGGTGAGCGGGGGCACCTCGCCGGAGTCCATCGTGGTGTAGACCAGGGTGCTGGTCGGCCGGTTCGGCGCGCCGAAGACGCCCTCGCCCAGCTCGTTCGGCCCGATGAAGTAGCCGCCGGGGATGGGGAACGCGTGCTGCGTCAGGGCGCTCCAGCGCAGCGTGGGCAGGCCGTGCACGTTGCTCGGGATCGGCACCGGCACCAGCGTCCGGCCCGCCGGCACGTACGGGCGCCAACCGCCGGCGGTGATGAAGTGCGGCGGGGGCTCGACGGGCTGCGCCGGCAGCGGGCGGGGGACGAGCGGCAGGACGGCGAGCGCGACGGCCGCGTACCCGACCGGCCGGAGCCACCGGCGGCGCGGCCCGACGCCACCGGTGGTGTCGTCGCCGACGCGGGGGGCCGGCACCGGCGGGCGGCCGTCGCGGGCCACCGCGTCCCAGGCCAGCGCGAGCAGCACGCCGACCGCCGCCCCCACCACCAGGGCCAGCCGGGTCGGCATCATCATCTCGACCAGCGGCAGGTCGTCGGGGATGTACGACCACGGGCCGTCCGTCTCGGTCTCCACCCCGTTCAGGCGCACCTTCGGGCCGATCGAGGCCACGGTGAAGACCACCACCAGCACCGCCACGATCCGGGCCGCGAGCGAGCGGCGGACCAGCAGCACCAGCGCCACCAGCGACAGCAGCACCAGCGGCCAGCCGAACCAGGTGTTCTGCTCGGTCAGCCCGATGGTCTTCTCCACCGCCTCGTCCCCGGCGACGGTGTCCCGGGCGAAGGTGACGAAGGCCGCCAGGTCCTCGCCCCAGTTGTGGAACACCCCGCCCTGCAGGCCCCGGTAGGACTGCGGGCCGTTGAACTGGAACCAGATCGGGTAGGCCGTCAGCAGCAGGGCCAACCCACCGCCCACGCCGAGCGCGGCGGCGAAGGTGCCGGCCACCGCCCGCGTCCGCGCCGGCCGCATCACGGCGTACGCGACCACGGCGACCAGGCAGGCCAGCGCGGTCAGCAGCAGCATCTCCTCGTTGATGAAGATCTGGTACGCCACCAGCAGCCCGAGCACGACGCCGTTGCGCCGCCACCGGCCGGGCTCGCCCAGCCGGAACACCCGCAGCACGATCAGCGGCAGCAGGAAGTTCGAGACGAAGTTGGGCTGACCGTTGGCGTGGTGCACGATGCCGGGCGCGAAGCCGAGGAACGCGCCGCCGACGAAGGCCGCCGCCCGGGAGCGCACCAGGTGCCGCGACAGCACCCAGTACGACGTGCCGGCCGTCGCGGCCAGCGCGGCGCCCAGGTAGAGCGCGTACATGACCTGCGGGCCGAGGAGCATGGTCAGCGGCGCCAGCGGCAGCGTCACCCCGAGCAGCGAGGTGTTCGCCATCATGTTCACCCCGTCCGGGGCGTTCTGGCGGTCGGTGAACAGCGGGTTCTCCAGGTGCTGCACCGAGTACGCGCCGTGCGAGAAGAGCCACTCGAACCAACTGTGGTCGGTGGGCAGGTGCGACGACACCCGGTTCTGCACGTCCACCCAGTAGTTCAGGCACACGAGAACGCCGAGCAGGACATAGGCTCCGATGGCCAGTACGTCGGCGCGGGCCGGCCTCCGCCGGGGCCGCCGCGACGGCTCGGCCGCGACGGGCGCGGAGACGGAGTTCAGCGAGGGGTCTATCACCGGCACAGCCACGACGCGCCATCGTACAGGCGCGGATGCGTCGCTTTTGCCGGGCCGGTGCCTCCCCGGCCGGTTTGCCGGTCCATGCGGGAGTGTGACGGGGAGGACAGCACGTGACGGTCATCGACCTCGGTGAGCGGCGGGACGTCCCGCCGCCGGTCGACCCCGGGCCTGCTCGGACGGTCCGCCGCTGGGTACCCGCACTGGTCGCCCTGCTCTGCTCGGCCGTGCTGACCGCTGCCGCGCCCCGGGCCGCGCAGCCGCCCGGCGCCGTCATCCCGGCCCGCCCGGACGCCGACGTCGTCGTCGCGGGCGACCTGCTGCTGGTGGTCGACCGGATCGGGCCCGACGCGGCGAGCGGCCCCGGCCCGGGCCCCCGGGTGGCCGCCCATCAACTGCCCTCGGGCCGTCCACTGTGGCAGCTGCCGCTGACCGGGCCGGTGGGTCCCTTCCCCGTCGTGCGCGTCGGCGACGTGGTGGTGCTCGACATGCCGGAGGAAGCGGCCCCACAGGTCGTCGGGCTCGCCGCCGCCGACGGCGCGATGCGCTGGCGCGTCGACGGGCAGTTGTACGGCGCCACGCCGGCCGGAAACCTGCTCGTGTGGGGGGTCGCCGGCACCCGGCCGGGGGTGCCGGTGCTGCGGTCGGTGGACGCCGCCACCGGTGCGGTCCGCCGGACGCTGCGGCTGTCCCCGGAGGCCCTGCACTGGTCGGCCCGGGACGGCCGGGTGACGCTGCTGACGGTGCTCGACGGCGGGCGGCTGGAGCTGCGCGACCCGGACTCGGGCGACGTCCGGCGCGCGGCGGCCCTGCCCGCCACGGCCGGGCCGCCCCAGGTGCTCGGGGTCACCGACGACCTGGTCCTGGTGTCCGAAGGGCCCGGTGTGCTCTCCGCCTACGACACCGCCGCCCTGCGCCGGCGGTGGAGCGCGCCGCGCGGCCCGTCCGACCGGCCGTACGCCTTCGGGTGCGGCGTCGTCATCTGCGTCGAGGACGGCGGGCGCGGCTTGCGGCTGCTCGACCCCGCCACCGGCAGTGCCCGCTGGCGCGCCGACGACTGGCCGCTGCTGACACCCGTGGGCGATCGGCTGCTGGCTGCTGGCTATCCGCGCGGCGGTGTGGCGGAACACGTGCTGCTCGACGCGGCGACCGGTCGCCCGGTGCGGGAGCTGGGCCGCTGGCAGTTGGGCGACCTGGCGCCGTGGGAGGACCGCGCAGTCCTGCACCGTCGGCAGCGGGACGGGCGGGTCCTGGTCGGCCGGCTCGACGAGCGGGGGGACGGCATCCGGGTGCTGGCGGCCCTGCACGGCGTGGTCGGGGCGTGCGGCGCGTACGGGTCGCTCGTCGTCTGCCGCCGGGAGGGCGGCGCGTACGGGGTCTGGGAGCTGCCCGGATGACCGGCGGGGAGGGGCGGGCATGACCCTGATCGACCTCGGCGAGCTACGCGACGAGCCGGACGGCGAGGCGCCGCTGCCCCGCCCGCCCCGCGCCGTCGGGCGGCCGCTGCGGATCGCGCTGGTGCTCGCGTTGCTCGTGGCCACCCTGGCGGGCGCCGCGCCGGCACCGGAGCGGGTCTCGGTCGTCGTGCCGGCCCGCGTCGGGTCCGAGGCGTTCCTCGACGGCGACCGGTTCTACGTGGTCGAACCGGCCGAGGGGGAGCCCGGGGGGACCGTCGAGGTGCGCGCCTACGCCCTGCCCGCCCGGACCCCCGCCGACGGCCGGGCGCCGGCTCCCCTGTGGCGCGCCCGCCTCCTCGCGCCGGGCCGGTTCTGGCAGGTGCAGACCGGGCCCGGGGTGGTGCTGTTCTCGGTCACCGGGGACCAGAGCCTCGGCCAGACGATCGCCCTCGACCCCGCCACCGGCCGGGAGCGCTGGCGACAGGCCGGCTACCACTGGGCGGACGTCGCCGGGACGCTGCTGATGCAGGACGCCGCCGCCCTGAAGTCGGTGGACCCGGCCTCCGGGCGGGCGCTCTGGTCGGTGCCGACGCCGCCCGAGGGGGTGCGCTTCGGCCTCCGCGACGGGCTGGTCGAGCGGATCGTGCTGGTCACGGCCGACGGGAGGGCGGAGGTGCGCGACCCCCGCTCGGGCGACCTGCTGCACGCGGCGGACGTGCGCCTCGACGGGCAGCCCTCGTTCGGTCAGCCGACGGTCATCGACGACCTGTTGCTGGTCGCTCGGGCCGGCGTGGTGACCGCGTACGGGCTGGACGGGCTGCGACCGCGGTGGGCGGCACGCGTGCCGCTGGTCGAGCACGTCATCGACTGCGGCGAGTTGCTCTGCGCCGCAGGGCAGACCGGGGGGTTCCGTGCCCTCGACCCGGCCACCGGCGCGCTCCGCTGGACCGCGGAGGGATGGCTGGGGGTGCTGTCCGGGCGGGACGGGCGGCTCCTGGCGCTCGCGCCGGGGGCGACCGGAGAGCGGTTCAGTGTGCTCGACGCGGCGACCGGTCGGCAGGTCGCCGACCTGGGCACGTGGCAGCTGATGCCGTGGCAGGACGGCGACCGGCTCCTCGCCGTGCGGCCGGCCGCATCCGGCGGCGGACTGGTGGTCGGCGAGCTGGACGTCGTGGCCGGCCGGTCCCGGGTGGTCGACCTGCTCAGGGACGCCTCCGGGGACTGCCGGGGCGGCACGGAGGCCGTGCTGTGCCGGCTGCGCACCGGCGAGTACGGCGTCTGGCGGTTCGAGGGCTGAGCCCGGGCACGCCGGATGGTCGTCCGGCCCGCGCCGCCGGGTCACCCGTCGGGCTGCCCCGGGTGCCGGGTCACCAGTTGGGCTGCTCCGGCGCCGGGGGCAGCGGCACGCCGGGCGGCCGGAGCACGTACGCCACCCCGCCGCTGCCGGCCTGCCAGGCGGCCTCGAACCGGTCCCGGTCGACGGTCCGGCGCACCCCGTCGTCGTCCGAGGCGTACGGGTCGTTGAGCACCGGGGCGCCGGTGTCGGTGAAGCCCACCAGCACCAACAGGTGCCCGGCGGTGTCGTAGTCCAGGCCGGGCACCTGGCCGGCGGTGAACGCGGCGGAGACGATCAGCGGGATGCCGGCCGCCACGAACGCCTCCGCCTCGGCCAGCGAGCGCAGCCGGGTGACGAAGGCGTCCACCCCGTGCAGCCCGGCGTACGCGGTGTTGAACGGCCAGTTGCCGGCCCCGGCGTAGGCGTGGTCGTAGCAGTGCCGGGCGGCGTGCACCACCACCGGGCGGGGGCCGGGCGGGGTCACCCAGGCGTACCGGTCCGGGGCGGGGGCGGCGTCCCAGAAGGCGAGCACCATCGACGTGCAGGTGGGGCTGCACCAGGAGTCCCCGCCGCCGCCCCACTGCGGGTGCGCGCCGGCGTGCAGCCGCTGCGAGTAGCGCGGCACGTCCAGCACGGTGCCCCAGGCGGCCGGCGTCGTCCGGGCGGCACCGGGTGCGGCGGCCGGGGCCGGGGCGACTCCGGCGGGCCGGGCGTCCACGCCGGGCGGGGTTGCCACGGACGGTGGACCCTCGGCCGCCGGCCGGGTCGCCGCGGCCTCCGTGCGCGGTGCGGAGGCGACGGCCCCGACGGTGCGCAGCACCGGCGTGCCGCCGGTGTCGCCGTCCGCCGGCCGGAGCAGGGTCACCCGGGCCTGCCAGCCGGTGACCGTCGCGCCCGTGACCAGCAGGGTGTCCGTGTCCACCCGGGCGTCGGCGTCGCGCTGCCCCGGGACGGAGGTCCGGCGGAACGTCTCGTCGTCGGCGGCCCAGTCGGCGAGGACGTACCAGCCGGTGGCCGGGGCGTCGTCGTGCCAGCCCCGCAGCTCCACCCGCAGCCAGCAGCCGTCCGGGGTCTGCCCGGTCCACGAGGGCACCACGTCGCGGACGGCGAAGCCGGCCGGCACCGGCGGCGAGGTCCAGCTGCCCGCGACGTACCGGCGGGTGCGGCCGTCGGCGTCGGTGTGGTCGAGCCGGTCGACCGGGTCGGCCAGTTCGAGCCCCCCGGGGGCGGCGCGCAGCCCGGCCAGGACGCCCCGGTCCGCGTCGTCCGGCAGACGGAAGCCCCGGTAGGCGACGTCCCGCCCGGCCGTCGGCGCCGCGTCGGTCATGCGTCTCCCCGTCCGTCACGAAGGTTGATGCCGGAAGCATCGCGTACGACGAAGGTTTTCTGCAACGGTGGCCGGCCCGGACGGCGGGTGCGGCCCGGGTTGGCGGCCCGCACTAGGTTGTCGGGTGGTCAGGGCGCGAGGAGGCCGGGATGCGGGTACTGGTGGTCGAGGACGAGCGCAACCTCGCCGACGCGATCGTGCGGGGGCTGCGCAAGCGGGGCATGGCGGTGGACGTCGCCTACGACGGTGACAGCGGCCACGAGATGGCGTTCGTCACCCGCTACGACGTGGTGGTGCTGGACCGGGACCTGCCCGGCGTGCACGGCGACCAGATCTGCGCGGACCTGGCGGCCTCCGGCGCGCTCACCCGCGTGTTGATGCTGACCGCCAGCGGCACCGTCGCCGACCGCGTCGAGGGGTTGCAGCTCGGCGCCGACGACTACCTGCCCAAGCCGTTCGCCTTCGACGAGCTGGTCGCCCGGGTGCAGGCGCTCGGCCGGCGGGCCACCCCGGCCGCGCCGCCGGTGCTGGAACTCGCCGATCTGGTGCTCGACCCGGCCCGCCGGGTCGCCACCCGGGGCGGGCAGCCGGTCGACCTGACCAACAAGGAGTTCGGCGTGCTCTGCGAGCTGCTCAAGGCACGCGGCGCGGTGGTCTCCAGCGAGGAACTGCTGGAGCGGGTCTGGGACGCCAACACCGACCCGTTCACCACCATCGTCCGGGTCACCGTGATGACGCTGCGCAAGAAGCTGGGCGACCCCCCGCTGATCGAGACGGTGGTCGGCGCCGGCTACCGCACGGCGGAGGTGGCACGGTGAGCGCGAGGAGTGAGCCGGGGTCGCGGGCCCCGCGGTCCAAACCGAAGGACCCGGCCGTGCGGAGGCGCCTGCGGCCCACCCTGCGGCTGCGGCTGACCCTGCTCAACGGCGTGCTGCTGGTCGGCGCCGGGGCGATCCTGGTGCTGCTGGCCTGGCTGCTGGTCCGCGACGCGCTGCGCCCGACCGACGAGTTGCTCCCCGGCACGACCGTGGTGCTGGCCGACGGGCGGTCGCTGGACGCCGCGCAGTGGCAGCGGCAACTGGTCGACGCCGCCAGCACGGAGCTGCTGGTCAAGGGCCTGGTGGCGCTGCTGGCGATCAGCGTCGTCGGGGTGGCCGGGGCGTACGCGGTGGCCGGGCGGGCGCTGCGCCCGCTGCACCAGGTCACCGCCACCGCCCGGCGGCTCGGCGAGACCACCCTGGACCAGCGGATCGGCTATTCCGGCGCCGACGACGAGGTGGCCGAGCTGGCGAAGACGTTCGACGCGATGCTGGACCGGATCGCCGCCGCGTTCGAGGCGCAGAAGCGCTTCGTCGCCAACGCCTCGCACGAGCTGCGCACCCCCCTCGCCGTGATGCGTACCGAGATCGACGTGACGCTCAGCGACGACGAGGCGGACGCCGCCGAGTACCGCCGGATGGCCACCGTCGTGCGGGACGCCTCCGAGCGGGCCAACGGGCTCGTCGACGCCCTGCTGGTGCTGGCCCGCAGCGAGGCCCAGGCGGGCCGCCGGCTCGGCCGCCGCACCGAGTGCGACCTCGCCGCCGGCACCGCCAACGCCCTGTCGGCCGTACGCCGGGAGGTGGAGCGGATCGGGCTGCGGGTGCAGACCTCGCTGGAGTCCGCGCCGGTGGTCGGCGACCCCGGGCTGCTGGACCGGCTGGCCGGCAACCTGATCGAGAACGCGGTGCGTTACAACCACCTGCACGGCCGGCTCTGGGTGCGTACGGGCTCGGACGGGTGCCGGTCCTGGCTGGTGGTGGGCAACACCGGCTTCGAGGTGGACCAGGCCGACGTGCCGGGCCTGTTCGAGCCGTTCCGGCGCGGCGGCCGGGAGCGCACCGGCGCGCGCGGCTCGGGCCTCGGGCTCTCCATCGTCCGGGCGGTCTGCGACGCGCACGGCGGCACGGTCCGGGTGATCGCCCAGCCCGGCGGCGGGCTGGAGGTCACGGTGACCCTGCCGGCGGCGGAGGCCGCCCCGGCGGTGACCGCCGAGGAACCGGCCGCCGGGCGGTGACGCGGCACCGGGGGTTGCGGGGCGGGCCGGCCCGATGAAAGGATCATGCCGTCAGCCCGACATCCGGAGGGGGGTGCGTCGAATGTTCACCGTCATGATCTCCGCGCCCCGTCTCGCCGGCTGACCCTCACGCATCCGGGGCGCCTCCATCCCCAGCGGAGGAACCCGTGTATCCACGGATCCACAACATCAGTTTCGATTGTCACGACACCTACGCCCTGTCCGGCTTCTGGTCGGCGGTGCTCGGCTACGCCCGGCACGCCGACGACGCACCGGGCGACCCGGAGGCGGTCCTGCTGCCGCCGGGTGGCGACACCACCCCGAGCGTGTTCTTCCAGCAGGTGCCCGAGGCCAAGACGGTCAAGAACCGGGTGCACGTCTGCCTGCAACCGGCCGGTCGGACCCGCGACCAGGAGGTCGAGCGGGTGCTCGGGCTCGGCGCGGTCCTGGTGGACGACCAGCGACGTGCCGACGGCACGGGCTGGGTGGTGCTCGCCGACCCGGAGGGCAACGAGTTCTGCGTCCTGCGCGGCGCGGCGGAGCGGGCGGGCGCGTCGACAGAGGAGGAACACCAGTGAGCGCGACCATCCACAACATCGGCATCGACTGCCGCGACACGTACGCCCTGGCCGGCTTCTGGGCGCAGGTCTTCGACTGCCCCCGGCAGCCGGACGACTTCCCCGGTGACCCGGAGGCCATGCTGCTGCCCCCGGGGGGCCCGGAGGTGCTCTTCCTGGCCGTGCCCGAGGGCAAGGAGGTGAAGAACCGCCTGCACCTCGACCTGGAGCCGGCGGACCGGACCCGGGACGAGGAGGTGGCGCGGCTGCTGGGCATCGGCGCCACCCACGTCTCCGACAACATCCGCCCGGACGGTTCGGGCTGGGTGGTGCTCGCCGACCCCGAGGGCAACGAGTTCTGCGTGCTGCGCAGCGCCGCCGAGCGGGCGGCCGCGGCGGGCTGACGCGGCAAGCTGACGCGGCAGGGGCCCGTCACCGGTGGTGACGGGCCCCTCCGTGCCAGGCGGTCAGTACTTCTGCTCGATCTGGCCGCGGATCTCGACGAACTCCGCCGCCGCGGCGGCCGAGGACGAGAAGAACATCACGATGATCCCGACGCTGCCGTGGTCGGCCCACGCGCAGACGCCCAGCGGCACGTCGGCGGACTCGCCGTCGCCGCACCTGGCCTCGCCGCCGTTCGGACCCGGGGCGATGCTGGTCAGCCTCTTGACCTTCAACTCGCTGGAGATCCCCTTGACCGCGTCGTCGAGTTCACGCTCGGGGTTGAGCACGAAGGTGGAGGCGGCGACAACCATGACCATGTCGCGCTCGTCGGCGCTGCCGTAGAAGGCGCCGGCCACGCCCGTCGCCTGCGGCACCGAGGTCTTCAGTTCCCGCACCATGTCGTCGGCCAGCTTCTTCAGCGTCGGCTCGGTGCTCTGCGGGCGGCCCGCGAGGGTCTCCGGCGTGACGACCCGGATCCGGGGGGTGGAACTGGTCTCCGGGGACGGGGCGGCCTCCGACGACGGCGGGGCGCTCGGCGTGGCGCTCGACGCCGGGGTCGCCGTCGGCGTCGGGTTCACGACCGGGGTGTCGTTGTCGGAGAGGGCGACGTAGCCCACGGCACCCCCGCCGAGGCAGAGCACCAGCAGCCCGACGATGCCCAGGGTCAGGACCAGGTTGAGGTGCGACCGTGCGGGCCCGCCACCCGGCTGGGGCGCGCCGGCGTACTGCGGTGGGTAGCCGGCGTGCGGGGCGGGTGGGAAGCCCTCCTGCGGCGTTACGGGATATCCGCCGTACGGCTGGGTGGGGTACGGGGCCGCGGGGGAGCCGGAGGCCGGCGCGGCGGACCAGCCGCCGTGGTACGGCGGCTGCCCGCCCGCCGGCGGCCAGCCCTCCGCCGGCGGCACGGGATAGCTGTCCGGCTGCGGCGGGTGGAAGTCGTAGTGGGTGTCGTGCTCATGCTGCCCGGACCAGGGATCGACCGGCGGTGAGGACATGGATCAGCTCCAGGCGACGTTGCGAACGCGTGATGGTAGCCAGCCACAACTGCGTCCCGCTATCCGCTTCCCGGCCGGGCGGGCCGCAACGACGATCGCGGTGGCCGCCACCATCCAAGCTGGACGGGGCAACCACCGCGAACGCGGGGGAGCGGGGTGGACTCAGGCGGGCAGGCTGGCGACTCCGCGCGGCAGGAACCGCTGGCCCGTCACCTGCTCCGAGGTGCCGGTCCGGTCCAGGTACGGCGTGACGCCGCCCAGGTGGAACGGCCAGCCGGCGCCGAGGATCATGCACAGGTCGATGTCCTGCGCCTCGGCGACGACGCCCTCGTCGAGCATGAGCCGGATCTCCTGGGCCAGCGCGTCGAGCGCGTTCTGGCGCACCTGCTCGGCGGTGAGCGGCTGGTCGCCGACCACCAGCAGCTTCGCCACCTCGTCGTTGACCTGGTCGTCGACGACGATCGGCTGACCGGAGTCGGCGATCCGCTTGAGGTTCTCGCTGACCCCGAACCGGTCCGGGAACGCGGCGTGCAGGGTGCCGCCCACGTGGTACGCGACAGCGGGCCCGACGAGCTGGAGCAGGGCGAGCGGGCGCATCGGCAGGCCCAGCGGGTCCAGCGCGCTGTTCGCCACGTCCAGCGGGGTGCCGGCGTCGACGGCCGCGAAGACGGTGCCCAGGAAGCGGGTGAGCAGCCGGTTGACCACGAACGCCGGCGCGTCCTTCACCAGCACCGAGGACTTCTTGAGCTGCTTGCCGACCGCGAAGGCGGTGGCGAGGGTGGCGTCGTCCGTCCGCTCGCCCCGGACGATCTCCAGCAGCGGCATCATGGCGACCGGGTTGAAGAAGTGGAAGCCGACCACCCGCTCCGGGTGCTCCAGCTCGGCCGCCATCGCGGTGACCGACAACGACGAGGTGTTCGTCGCCAGCACGGCCTCCGGCTTGACGATCTTCTCCAGCTCGGCCCAGACCTGCTTCTTGACGTTCAGGTCCTCGAACACGGCCTCGATGACGAAGTCGGCGTCCGCGAAGGCGCCCTTGTCGACCGAGCCGCTGACCAGGCCGTACAGCTTGGCGGCGGTGCCCTTGTCCATCCGGCCCTTGCTCACGGCCTTCTCGATCTGGGTGTGCACGTAGCCGACGCCCTTGTCGACCCGGGCCTGGTCCAGGTCGGTCAGCACGACCGGCACCTGGAGACGGCGGGCGAAGAGCAGGGCGAGCTGGCTGGCCATCAGGCCGGCGCCGACGATGCCCACCTTGGTGACCGGCCGGGCCAGGCCCTTGTCCGGCGCGCCGGCCGGCCGCTTGGCCCGCCGCTGCACCAGGTCGAAGGCGTACAGGCCGCTGCGCAGCTCCTCCGAGAAGACCAGGTCCGCCAGGGCCTCGTCCTCGGCGGCGGTGCCGGTCGCGAAGTCGGCGTCCTTCGCCGTCTCCAGCAGGTCCAGCGCCTTGTACGCGGCCGGGACCGCGCCGTGCAGCCGCTGGTCCAGTGTCGACCGGGCGAAGTAGAGCACGCCCGCCCACATGTCCTTATCGACCTCGGGGCGGGTCACGGTGACCTCGCCGCGGACCACGCCGGCGGCCCACTCCAGGGACCGCTCCAGGAAGTCCGCCGGCTCCAGCAGCACGTCCGCGATGCCCATCTCGGCGGCCTGCTTCGGCTTGAGCATCCTGTTCTGCATCAGCGGGTTCTGGATGACCACCTGGGTCGCCGCCGGGATGCCGATCAGGTTCGGCAGCAACTGGGTGCCGCCCCAGCCGGGGACCAGGCCGAGGGAGACCTCGGGCAGGGCCAGCGCCGCGGCGCCGCCGGAGAGCGTCCGGTAGTGGCAGTGCAGGGCCAGCTCCAGGCCGCCGCCCATCGCCGCGCCGTTGACGAAGGCGAAGGTCGGGATCTCGCTGTCCCGGAGCCGGGCGAAGACCCGGTGGCCGAGCCGGCCGATCTCCAGGGCCTGCTCGCGGTCGGCGAGCTGCGGGAGGCTGGTGAGGTCCGCGCCCACGCAGAAGACGTACGGCTTGCCGGTGACCGCGATGAACGCCGGGTTCGCCGCCACGGCGGCGGTGATCGCCTCGTCCAGGCTGGTCAGGCCGCCCGGGCCGAAGCTGTTCGGCTTGGTGTGGTCGAAGCCGTTGTCCAGGGTGATCAGGGCGGCCGGCCGGTCCAGCCCCGGTACGTTCACCGAGCGCAGCAGCGCCTTGGTGACAACCTCGTTCGGTGCGGCGAGGCTCACTTGTCTCCACCCTCCCAGTGCGGGTTCTCCCAGATCACGGTGCCGCCCATGCCGATGCCGATGCACATGGCGGTGAGGCCGTAGCGGACCTCCGGGTGCTCGGCGAACTGCCGGGCGAGCTGCGTCATCAGCCGCACGCCCGAGGAGGCGAGCGGGTGACCGATGGCGATCGCGCCGCCCCACGGGTTGACCCGGGGGTCGTCGTCGGCGATGCCGAAGTGGTCGAGGAAGGCGAGCACCTGCACGGCGAACGCCTCGTTCAGCTCGAACAGGCCGATGTCGTCGATGGTCAGGCCGGCGAGGCGCAGCGCCTTCTCGGTCGACGGGATCGGGCCGACGCCCATCACCTCGGGCTCGACGCCGACGAAGCCGAACGAGACCAGCCGCATGGCGACCGGCAGGCCCAGCTCGCGGGCGACGTCCTCGGAGGCGAGCAGGCTGGCGGTGGCGCCGTCGTTCAGGCCGGCCGCGTTGCCCGCGGTGACCTTGCCGTGCGGGCGGAACGGGGTCTTCAGGGTGGCGAGCTTCTCCAGCGAGGTGTCCCGGGGCGCCTCGTCCACCGTGGCCAGGCCCCAGCCGCCGTCGGCGTCGCGGATCGCCATCGGCACCAGGTCGTCCTGGAGCTTGCCGTTGGCGTACGCCTTCGCGGTCTTCTGCTGCGAGGCGAGCGCGAAGGCGTCGGTGCGCTCCTTGGTGACGTGCGGGACGCGGTCGTGCAGGTTCTCCGCGGTCGCACCCATGACCAGCGCGGACGGGTCGACCAGCTTCTCGGCGACGATCCGCGGGTTGGGGTCGACGCCCTCGCCCATCGGGTGGCGGCCCATGTGCTCGACGCCCCCGGCGATGGCGACGTCGTACGCGCCCATGGCGATGCCGCTGGCGACGGTGGTCACCGCGGTCATCGCGCCGGCACACATCCGGTCGATCGCGAAACCGGGGACGGTCTTGGGCAGGCCGGCCAGCAGGGCGGCCGTCCGGCCGATGGTCAGGCCCTGGTCGCCGATCTGGGTGGTGGCGGCGATGGCGACCTCCTCGACCCGCTCCGGCGGCAGCTGCGGGTTGCGGCGCAGCAGTTCGCGGATGCAGCGGATCACCAGGTCGTCGGCGCGGGTGTTGGCGTACATGCCACCCGCCTTGCCGAAGGGGGTGCGGACGCCGTCGACGAAGACGACATCCCGGACTTCACGGGGCACTGGAGCCTCCTTTTCGACCATGATTCGGCCTCCGCGCCGACAGGCGGCACGACGGACCGAATGAAGGTCGCCGGCACGGGCGTGTTCCTCCGGATGCTACTCGCCAGTAACCACCGTCGGCACCCACCCCCATGTGGCCAACCCCACACCCACCCCACCCCCGCCCCCCCCTGGCCCCGCCCCCCCTGGCCCCGCCCCCACCCGGTGCGCGCGTTGTTGTCGCCCCGGCCGGGGCGACAACAACTTCATGATCAACGGCGAGGTGGCGGGGGAGGGAGGGGCGGGGGTCAGGGGGATGGGGGTGGGTCGGTGAGGGCCTCGGTGAGGTCGGGGAGGAGGAGGGCGATCTGCCACTCGCGGGCGTTGAAGCCGCGCAGCGTCTCTGTCACGGTCTCCTCGGTGATCTCCTCCGGGGGGACCCAGGCCAGGCGGCGGATCGTGTCGGGGGTGATCAGGTTCTCCGGGGGCAGGCGGTGCGCCCCGGCGATCCGGACCACCACCTCCCGGCACCGGGCCAGCCGGGCCGCCGCCACCGGGTCCCGCTCGGCCCAGCGGTGCGGCGGCGGGGGACCCTCGACCGTCGGGGCGACCGGCAGCGCGTCCTCCGGCAGTTGCCGGGCGTCGTCCAGCGCCGCCAGCCAGGTGCGGGCCAGCCGCCGCACCGAGCGGCCGCCGAATCCGGGCAGGGTGAGCAGCGTCTTCTCGTCCTTCGGGTCCAGCTCGGCCGCCGCGACGATGGCCGAGTCCGGCAGCACCCGCCCAGGGGCGGCGTCCCGTCGGGCCGCGATCTGGTCCCGGGCGTACCAGAGGGAGCGCACGCGCGCCTGCGCGCGCGCCCCGCGCACCCGGTGGATGCCGGAGGTGCGGCGCCACGGCTCGGCGCGGACCCGGGGCGGCCGGGCGCCGGTGCGCACCAGCGCGGCGAACTCCTCCGCCGCCCAGGCGGACTTGCCCTGCCGGGTCAGCTCCTCGTCGAGCGCGTCGCGCAGGTCGACCAGCATCTCCACGTCCAGCGCCGCGTAGGTGAGCCAGGACTCCGGGAGTGGGCGACTCGACCAGTCGGCTGCCGAGTGGTGCTTCTCCAGGCTGTAGCCGAGTAGCTGCTCGGTCAGCGCGGCCAGGCCGACCCGCTCGAACCCGGCCAGCCGGGCGGCCAGTTCGGTGTCGAAGAGCCGGCGCGGGCGCAGCCCCACCTCGGCCAGGCAGGGCAGATCCTGGCTGGCCGCGTGGAGCACCCACTCGGCCTCGCCGATCACCTCGTCGAGGGCGGTCAGGTCGGGCAGCGGCAGCGGGTCGATCAACGCCGTGCCGGAGCCGGCCCGGCGCAGCTGCACCAGGTATGCCCGCTGGCTGTAGCGGTAGCCCGAGGCCCGCTCGGCGTCCAGGGCGACCGGGCCGGTGCCGGCGGCGAAGCGGGCCACGACCTCGGCGAGCTCGTCCGGCGTGGCCGCCGGCTGGGGTGTGCCCTCGCGCGGGGCGGTCAGCGGAACGGGCCCGTCGGCGTGCGGTTCGGTCCCCGCGTCCTCCGGCTCCGGCCGGGCCGACGGCGGGTGGTGCGCTTCGTTTCCCGTGCGGCTTTCGGCGGCCCGACGGCGCAGGGGTGGTTCGTCGGTCACCTGACAACCCTAGTGCGCGACGCGATCCGGCGGGTGCAGCCGGTCCGGTGCGTGTCGATCGGACGGTCGGCCGGGTCCTCCCCCAGCCGGACATCGGGGAAGACAAACCCCTTTCACGCAGGTACGGTCCATCGAGCCGTTTGCGCCGGTACGGCATCATCAGGCCCCGGGACACCGCGGGGCGGCTACGGGGAGGGCAAGGCGATCATGACTGCTGGCTACGGGTCGGCGGACACGGGTCCGGCGGGGCCGGGCGACGGGAGCTACCGGCCGGGGCCGCTGCCGCCCCGGATCGAGCCGCCCGCGCCGGCGTACCCGCCGAACGTCCCGGGGCAGGCCCCCGCCGCGCCGCCACGGACGACCTGGTCACCGCCGCAGCAACAGGGCCAGTGGGGCGCCGCCCCGGTCGCCCCCGCCGGCTGGGGGCAGGGTGGCGCGCCGTCCGCCGCCCCGACAGCCCCCGGCGGCCCGACGTCCGCCGGAGTCGCCCCGGGCGCCGGCTGGCCTCCCGCCGCCGGGCAGGCGTCCCCGGGCGCCCCCGGGCAGCCGCCCGTGCCCGGCCAGCCGCCGGCCGCCGGGCCGGCCCAGCCGTACCCCGCCGGCCCCGTCCAGGCGGGCGCCGCGCCGGCCTCCCGGGGCCGCTGGCTGACCGTCACCGCGCTCGTGCTCGCCGGCCTGCTGGCCGTGGTGACGGGCGTGCAGGCGTACCAGATCCACCGGCTCTCGGACCGGCTCGGCGACACCGACCGCCGGCTGGACGCGGCGCAGGCAGCCGACGGGACCCGGCTCGACGGGCTGGAGAGCCGGGCCGAGGCGCTGGAGAAGCAGGCGGGCGCCGCGTTCAACCCGGAGGCCGTCGCCAGCGCGGTGCTGCCCAGCGTGTTCCGGGTCCGGGCCGGCAACTCCACCGGCACGGCGTTCGCCATCGGCAAGCCGGCCGCCGGCGGGGGCACCAACCTGTTCACGAACTACCACGTGGTGGAGTCGGTCTGGGAGGCCGGCGAGCGGGAGGTCTTCCTGGAGCGCACCGACCAGCGTTTCCCGGCGACCATCGTCAGGGTCGACGAGGCGAACGACGTCGCCCACCTGCGGACCACCGGCAAGTTCACCGGCCTGGTCGCCGCGCCGGCCGCCGTGAAGTCCGGGCAGCAGATCGTCGTCGTCGGCGCGCCGCTCGGCCTGGAGGACAGCGTCACCACCGGCGTGGTGAGCGCCTTCCGCGAGGCGGGCGGCGGCCAGGGTCCCGTCATCCAGTTCGACGCCCCGATCAACCCCGGCAACTCCGGCGGCCCGGTGATCAACGGCAGCAAGCAGGTGGTCGGCATCGCCACCGCCAAGGCCCGCGACGCCGAGGGGATCGGCCTCGCCGTGCCGATCAAGGTCGCCTGCGACGGTTTCAAGATCTGCTGACCCGGTCAGCACCCGACCCGTACCCACCGGTCCGGCGGACCATGCCGCCCGGACCAGCTCACGTGGAGGAAGAACGACATGTCCCAGCCACCGACCGGGCCGGGCGGCTACCCGCCGTACCCGCCGCAGCCGCCGGTCGCGCCCGGTCAGCCGCCGTCGGGCGGCGCCCCGCACGGCACCACCTACGGCACCACCTACGGCACCCCCCGCCAGCACACCCCCGAGCCGGCCGTGCCGCAGCAGTACGGCGCCCAGCCCGCCGGGTCCGCCGGCTACCCGCAGTCCGTGCCGCCCGCCGGGTCCGCCGGTTATCCGCAGTCCGCGCCGCCGGCCGGGTCCGCCGGTTATCCGCAGTCCGCGCCGCCGGCCGGGTCCGGCTACGCCCCGGCCGGCACGCCGGCCGCCGCGCCCCAGGCCGGCCAGGTCTCCGTTCCGCCCGCCTTCGGGCAGCCGATGTCCGTGCCCCCGGCGTCCGGGCCGGCGTACGGGCAGCCGATGTCCGGCCCGCCCGGCTCCGCCCCGCCCTTCGGCGCCCCCGCGCCGGGTGCCGGCAAGAGCCGCAAGGTGCTGGTCCTGGCCGTGGTGGCCGGGCTGCTCTTCGTCCTCGGCGGGGTGATGACCGGCCTGTTCGTCAGCACGAGCAGCGAGCTGGACCGCACCGAGAAGAAGATGGCCAGCGAGGTCAGCCAGCGCGACGGCACCATCGCGGCCAACGGCAAGGAGATCGAGAAGCTCAAGGCCGACCTGCAGTCGGTGAAGGACAAGCTGGACGACACCGAGCAGGACCTCACCGGCACCCGCAACGACCGGGACGAGCAGGCCCGGCAGAAGAAGGTCATCGCCAACTGCCTCGACAAGCTCACCACCGCGCTCGGCGCGGCGGCGGCCGGCAACAAGGCGGCCTACGACAAGGCCGTCCAGGGCATGGACAAGATCTGCAACGAGGCCGAGAAGTACCTGTGAGGTGACCGTCGCGGGGTCAGGCCGCGCCGGCGGGGCGACGCTCCGGCAGCGCGGTCACCCCGGGCGGGGGCAGCCCGGCGGTCGAGGCCAGCAGTGCGCACCAGGCGAGCAGGTGCGGGGCGAGGTCGTCGTCGACCGGTGTCCAGGAGGCGCGGATCTCGATGTCGCCGGCCGCGGGCGGCCCGGCCAGGTCGCCGAACCGGGTCGACATGGTCTGGGTGATCGTGCCGCCGATCGCGGTGTGACCGGCGTCCTGCGCGTCCAGGGCGTCGGTCAGCCACGTCCAGCCCACTCCGGGCAGCAGCGGGTCGGCGGCCAGGTCGACCTCCAGCTCCGCCGTCACGTAGGTGACCAGCCGCAGGTCGCCCCGCCACGCCTCGTGCCCGGCCGGGTCGTGCAGCAGGATCAGTCGCCCGGAGGCCACCTCGTCGTCGTCGCGCACGACGGTGGCGGAGAGCGCGAAGGCGTACGGGGCGAGGCGCTGCGGCGCGCCGATCTCCTCCAGCACGATCTCCGACCGGGGTGCCGCGGACCGCAGCCCGGCGACCGCGCGGGCGAAGGTCTCCGGGAGCGCGATCGGGGGGGCCATGCCGGCAGCCTATGCCCGGCGACCCGTCGCCGCCGGAAACGGCACGCCGGGAGCCGGCCCTCCCGCGGCCCGTGTGCGGTGGCCCTGAGGGCCGGGGAAGCCCCGCTGGAGGCGCCTTCGTCCCGGCGGGCTGACGGGGGTCACAAAAGGCGGCGCTGCCCGCTGCCGCGAGCATGCCGCGTGGCACGATGGCCGCGATGACCACCACCACGACGGGCGACGACGCCCGAGACGAAGACCTCCGCTCCGGCGGACCGGCCGACTCGCCCTTCGTCCGGGCCTGCCGGCGTCGGCCCGTCCCGCACACCCCGGTCTGGTTCATGCGGCAGGCCGGCCGGTCGCTGCCGGAGTACCGCGAGATCCGGGCCAACGTGGCGATGCTGGAGTCCTGCCGCCGCCCCGAGCTGGTAACCGAGATCACCCTCCAGCCGGTACGCCGGCACGGGGTGGACGCCGCGATCCTGTTCAGCGACATCGTCGTGCCGGTCGCCGCCGCCGGGGTGGACCTGGACATCGTGCCCGGCACCGGCCCCGTGGTGGCCGAGCCGGTGCGCACCCTGCCCGACGTGGAACGGATCCGGCCGATCACCCGCGACGACGTGTCCTACGTGGACGAGGCGGTCCGGCTGCTCGTCGCCGAGCTGGGCGACACCCCGCTGATCGGCTTCGCCGGCGCGCCGTTCACCCTGGCCAGCTACCTGGTCGAGGGCGGCCCGTCGCGCACCCACGCGAAGACCAAGGCCCTCATGTACGGCCAGCCGGAGCTGTGGCACGCGCTCTGCCGCCGGCTGGCCGAGGTGACGCTGGAGTTCCTGCGGGTCCAGGTGGCCGCCGGGGTCTCCGCGGTGCAGCTCTTCGACTCGTGGGCCGGCGCGCTGTCCGAGGCCGACTACCGCCGCTTCGTGCTGCCGCACTCCGCCGAGGTGCTCGCGGGGCTGGCCGACGCGGGCGTGCCCCGGATCCACTTCGGGGTGGGCACCGGCGAGCTGCTCGGCGCGATGGGCGAGGCCGGCGCCGACGTGGTCGGCGTCGACTGGCGTACGCCGCTGGACGTGGCGACCCGCCGGATCGGCCCGGACAAGGCCGTGCAGGGCAACCTCGACCCGTGCGTGCTGCTCGCGCCGTGGCCGGTCGTCGAGGGCGAGGTGCGGCGGATCCTGGAGCAGGGCCGGGCCGCGCCCGGGCACGTGTTCAACCTGGGGCACGGCGTGCTGCCGGAGACCGACCCCGACGTGCTGACCCGGGTGGTGGCCCTGGTGCACGAGCTGTCCGCCGAGCCGGCGGGCAGGGGCTGAGCGGCATGCGGGCGCCGTGGCGGGTGGCGGTGGTCGGCGGCGGGATCGCCGGGCTGGCCGCCGCGGTCCGGTTGCGCGACCGCGCCCCCGCCGACACCGAGATCACCGTGTACGAGCAGTCGGGCGCGCTCGGCGGCAAGCTGCGCACCGGCGAGCTGGCCGGCTCGGCGGTGGAGTTCGGGGCGGAGTCGTTCCTGATGCGCGACCCGGCCGGGGGCGAGTCCGCCGCCGTGGCCCTGGTCCGCCGGCTCGGCCTGGGCGAACGCATCGTGCACCCCACCGTCGGGCAGGCCGCGCTGGTGGTCGACGGCGCGCTGCGCCCGATCCCGGGCGGCACGCTGGTGGGCGTACCGGGGGATCTGGAGCGGGTGACCACGGTCGCGCGCCCGGCGGCGGACGCCGACACCGACGCCGGCCGGCCGTTGCTCGGCGCGGACGACGACGTCTCGGTCGGCGCGCTGGTCCGGGCCCGGTTCGGCGACGAGGTGGTCGACCGGCTGGTCGACCCGATGCTCGGCGGCGTCTACGCCGGCCGGGCCGACGACCTGTCCCTGGCGACCACCATGCCGGCGCTGGCCCGGGCCGCCCGGGTGGAGCACACCCTGGTGGGGGCGGTGCGCGCCGCGCAGGCCGCCGCTCCCCGGTCGCCGGGTACGCCGGTCTTCGGCACCCTGGCCGGTGGGCTCAGCACGCTGGTCCGGGCCGCGGCGGCGGCGAGCGGGGCGACGATCCGGCGGGACGCGGCCGTGCGCGAGCTGACCCCGACCGGGGCCGGGTGGCGGCTGACCGTCGGCCCGACCCGCGCCCCGGAGCTGGTCGACGTCGACGCCGTGGTGCTGGCCGTGCCGGCCCGGCCGGCGGCGCGGCTGCTCGGCGGTCCGGCGCCAGCGGCGGCCGAGCGTGTCGGCGAACTGGACTACGCCAGCGTCGCGCTGGTCACCCTCGCGCTGCCCGAGCCGGAGCTGCCCGAGCTGTCCGGCTTCCTGGTGCCCGGCACCGAGGGGCTGCTGATCAAGGCGTCGACCTTCTTCACCACGAAGTGGGGGCACCTGCGCCGGGCGGACGGGCTGGCGCTGGTCCGCGCCTCCGTCGGCCGGTACGGCGAGGAGCGGCAGGTGCAGCGCACCGACGAGGACCTGGTCGCCACCGTGCACCGGGAACTGTCGGCGGTGCTCGGTGTGCCGCTGCCCACCCCGGTCGCCGGGCACGTGCAGCGCTGGGGCGGGTCGCTGCCGCAGTACACCCCGGGTCACGCCGACCGGGTGGCCGCCGCGCGGGCGGTCCTGCGGGCGCACCACCCGACGCTCGTCCTGGCCGGCGCCGGGTACGACGGCGTCGGTATCCCGGTCTGCGTCCGCTCCGGCGAGACGGCGGCCGAAGAGATCATCACAGCACTGGGAGGATCGGGGACATGACCGAGCAGACCAACGCGGCCCGGCTGCGGGAGCTCAACGCCAGCATCCGCTACACCATGTGGTCGGTGTACCGGGCCAGCAGCCCACTTCCGTCGCTGCGTGAGAACGTCACCGGCGAGGTCGAGACCCTCTTCGAGGAACTGGCCGGCAAGGACGTGGTCGTCCGCGGCACGTACGACGTCTCGGGCCTGCGCGCCGACGCGGACCTGCTGATCTGGTGGCACGCCGCCTCCAGCGACGACCTCCAGGACGCGTACCTGCGGTTCCGTCGCACCACCCTGGGGCGGGCGCTCACCCCGGTCTGGTCCCAGATGGCGCTGCACCGGCCGGCGGAGTTCAACAAGAGCCACATCCCGGCGTTCCTGGCCGGCGAGGAGGCGCGCCCGTACCTGTGCGTCTACCCGTTCGTCCGCTCCTACGAGTGGTACCTGCTGCCGGACGCCGAGCGGCGCGAGCTGCTCGCGGAGCACGGCAAGATGGCCCGCGGCTACCCCGACGTGCGGGCCAACACGGTCGCCTCGTTCGCGCTCGGCGACTACGAGTGGATGCTGGCGTTCGAGGCCGACGAGCTGCACCGGATCGTCGACCTGATGCGCGACCTGCGGGGCTCCGGCGCCCGCCGGCACGTCCGGGAGGAGATCCCGTTCTACACCGGCCGCCGCCGCTCGGTCGCCGACATCGTCAACGGCCTCGTCTGACGTAGGCCCGAGACCGGCCCGCACCGCGCTGTCGAGCTGCCCCGTCCGGTGGGGCGGCGGCCCTTCCGGCGCCGGTCTCACCGGTGGGGCAGCTCGACAGTGCCCGGAGGAGGGCTGGCCCGCCGGGCGGCCCGGCGCTCCGCTCTGCCCGGAGGCAGTCATGTCTGTTGGCGTTGGGCGATGCCTTCCCGGAGCATCGGGGTGTGCGGGATGCCGTCCTCGACGTAGTCGGGGCCGCTGACGGCGAAGCCGTGCCGGGCGTAGAAGTCGACCAGGTGGGACTGAGCCTCCAGCACGCACGGGCGGTCGCCGACCACCTCCAGCGCCGCCGCCATCAGCCGACCGGCGTGCCCGCCGCCGCGCGCCCGCGGCGTGACCACCACCCGCCCGATCCGCGCCACGCCGCCCGGGTCGGCGAGGATCCGCAGGTACGCCGTCGGCGCGCCGCCGTCGTCGAGCCACAGGTGCCGGGTGCCGGGCTCGACGTCCCGCCCGTCGAGTTCCGGGTACGGGCATGCCTGCTCGACCACGAACACGTCGATCCGGAGCCGGAGCAGGTCGTGGAAGGTGCGGGCGTCCAGGTCGGCGAACGAGGCGACCCGGACCGGAAGGTTCTGCGGCGGCATGCGGCGATGGTAGATCGACTCAGGGGCTGCGCGTGTCGCCGAGTGACTCCAGCAGGGTCCGCAGGGTGTCCGCGAGGGTGTCGCGCTGCGCCGGGGTGAGCGCGGCGAGCAGCCGGTTCTCGGTGGCGACGTGGTCGGGCAGGACCCGGTCGATGAGCGCCAGTCCCTCGTCGGTGAGGCCGACCTGCACCGCGCGGCCGTCGGTGTCGCTGCGGGTGCGGGTCACCAGGTTGCGTGCCTCGAGCCGGTCGAGCCGCTGGGTGACGGCGCCGGAGGTGACCATCGACGAGTGCATCAGCTGGGTCGGGGTCAGCCGGTGGGGCGGGTCGCTGCGGCGCAGCGTGGCGAGCACGTCGAAGGACGCGGAGTCGAGGCCGTGCGCGCTGAACGTGCGGTGCAGTTCCGCCCCGGTGAGCCGGTAGAGCCGGGACAGGCGACCGAACACCCCCATCGGGGAGGCGTCCAGATCCGGTCGTTGGGCGGCCCATTGCGCCAGCACCCGGTCGACGTGATCGGCCATCCGATCACCCTAGCAGCGGTGCCTTAGCGGTGAGGTAGTTCACGGCGGACACCTCGGGACTTACCTTAGCGCTGAGCTAAATTATCTCAGTGCTAAAGAACCGAACGCTCGTCCTCGGCGTGACCGCGCTGGCCCCGGCGATCTGGGGCACCACCTATCTCGTCACCACCGAGCTGCTGCCCCCGCAGCGCCCGCTGCTGGCCGCGGTGGTGCGTGCCCTGCCCGCCGGTCTCCTCCTGGTCGCGGTCACCCGGCAACTGCCCAGGGGCGCGTGGTGGTGGCGGGCGGCGGTGCTCGGCGCCCTGAACATCGGCTTCTTCTTCGCGCTGTTGTTCGTCGCCGCGTACCGGCTTCCGGGCGGGGTCGCCGCGACCGTCGGCGCGGTGCAGCCGCTCCTGGTCGCCGCGCTCTCCGCCGGCGTGCTCGGCGACCGGCTGACCCCGCGTACCATCCTCGCCGGCGCGGCGGGGGTGGCCGGGGTCGGGCTGCTGGTGCTGCGGGCGGACGCCCGCCTCGACGGCGTCGGCGTCGCCGCCGCGCTCGGCGGCGCGGTGGTGATGGCCGGCGGCGTGGTGCTCAGCAAGCGGTGGTCGTCGCCCGCGCCGCTGCTGGCCACCACGGGTTGGCAGCTCGCCGCCGGCGGCCTGCTGCTCCTTCCGGTCGCCGTGCTGGTCGAGGGTCCCCCGCCGGCGGTGCTGACAGCCGGGAACCTGATCGGGTACGGCTACCTCACGCTCGTCGGCTCCGCCCTCGCGTACGCCCTCTGGTTCCGTGGCATCCGCGCCCTCACACCCACCACCGTCACCTTCCTCGGCCTGCTCAGCCCGCTGGTGGCGACGGCGTTGGGCTGGCTCGTGCTCGCCCAGGAACTCACCCCGGCGCAGCTGTCGGGCGGGCTGGTCGTCCTCGCCGCCATCGTCGTGCAGTCCCGGGCGTCCCGCCCGGCCCGATCGCCGCGCCGCATCACCCCGTCGACGGCGGCCCCCCGGTGAACCCGCGTCAGGCGGGGCGGGCGCCCACCGCGTCGCGGATCTCGGCGCCCTGGGCGCCCTCCTCCGACCGGGCGCAGTGCGCGCAGCAGAAGAACCGGCCGGACACCTCCACCCCGTGCCCGACGATCTTTATCTGGCAGTGCTCGCAGATCGGTGCCATCTTGTGCACGGCGCACTCGAAGCAGTCGAAGGTGTGCACGTCGCCGCTGACGGTTCGCACCTCGAACGCCATCCAGTAGTCGTTACCGCAGACCTCGCAGATTGCCACGACATAACCCCCCGAAACAGGACACGTTTTCCCAAGCCTGCGGTACGCGCGCGGCTCTGGCGGTCGAAACGGTCGAGCCGGTCGGATTCGGCGGCGTGTCGCCCCCGGCGTGTCGGCCGTTGCGTTCCCGCGCCGCGACGGCACCCGTACGGTCACCGTGCGGCTCGGCCCTGGTGAGTACCGCTTCCGCTACCTCGCCAGCGGTGGCGTGTGGCTGGACGACGACTCCGCCGACCGGATCGACGAGCGGGGCGGCCTGCTGTTGCTCTGAGGGGCGGTGCGCTGAGGGTCGTCGATGTTTTTATCGACAGGAGTCTTTACTGTTAAGAAGGTTTAATTTATGTTGGGTGGCACCTCACCAGCCCGAAGTTCCGAAGGAGCTGCCACCATGCGCCGAAGAATCACCATCCCGCTCGTGGCGACGGGCGCCGTCGTCTCCACCCTGGCCGTCGCGGCGCCCGCCCAGGCCCACGGCTACGTGTCGGGGCCGCCGAGCCGCCAGGCGCTCTGCGCCCAGGGCCGGGTCCCGGACTGCGGGCAGATCAAGTACGAGCCGCAGAGCGTGGAGGGCCCGAAGGGGCTGCGCAGCTGCCACGCCGGGATCGCCCACTTCGCCGTCCTGAACGACGACAGCCGGGGCTGGCCCGCCACCGCGGTCGGCTCCTCGGTGACCTTCACCTGGACCAACACCGCCCGGCACGCCACCAGCAACTGGGAGTACTTCGTCGGTGGCACCCGGGTGGCGGTCTTCGACGGCGGTGGGCGGCAGCCCGGAGCCACCGTCTCGCACACCGTCAACCTGAGCGGCTGGCCCGGACGGCAGAAGGTGCTCGCCGTGTGGAACATCGCGGACACCGCCAACGCCTTCTACTCCTGCGTCGACCTCGAGGTCGGCGGGGGCGGCGGCCCGTCGCCCACGCCGAGCCCGACGCCGCCGGCCCCGTCGCCCACCCCGACCCCCACCGCCTCCCCGACCACCCCTCCCGCCCCGGGCGGCAGCTGGACGGCGGGCCGGGCGTACCAGGCCGGCGACCAGGTCACCTACGGCGGGCTGACGTACCGCTGCCGGCAGGCGCACACCGCGATCCCCGGCTGGGAACCGCCCTACGTGCCGGCGCTCTGGACCCAGGTCTGACCGTACGGGTGCGGCCCGCCCCCGGCGCCCGCCGCACCCGTCACCACCCCCGGATCGGAGTACGCCATGCGACGGCTGCGCACGGTCGCCCTGCTCGCCGCCCTGCTGCTGGCGTCCGGCTGCGGCGCGGGGACACCCCCGGCGCCCCCCGCGCCCGCGCCCGCCACGGCCACCGGGGGCGCGCTGAGCGGGCTGGACGTGGTCTTCCTGACCACCATGGCGGCGCACACCGAGCAGACGCTGGAGATGGTGCGGCTCGGCCGGGACCGGGTGACCGACCGGAAGCTGCGTACCCTGGTCGCCGCCATCGAGGTCACCGAGTCCGACGAGCTTGCCACGATGCGCGGCTGGCTGCGGGACGCCGGGCCCGCCGGGGCAGCCCAGCGGCACGACCACGACCACGGGACCGCCGCCGGGGACCTGGCCCGCCTGCGGGCCGCCCCGGACGGCGAGGTCGACCGCGTCCTGCTCGACGTGCTCGGCGCCCACCAGGGCGCGGCGGCCGACCTGGCCCGGGCGCACCTGGCGGTCGGTAGCGACCCGAGGGTGCGTGACCTCGCCGGACGCGTCGAGCGCTCGCGTACGGCCGAGGTCTCGCTCCTGGCCGGGCTGGCGGCGGCCCGGCGCTGACCCGGCGGCCCGTGGTCGGGGTCGCCCGGCCGCCCGACCCAGCGGCGCCCCCGCGTCAGGCGTCGGCGCGCGGCTCCAGTCGGATGGAGACCGAGTTGACGCAGTGCCGGGTGTCCCTGGGGGTGAAGCCCTCGCCCCGGAACACGTGACCGAGGTGGCTGTCGCACCGGGCACAGCGGATCTCGGTGCGGCTCATCCCCAGGCTGCGGTCCTCGATCTCCTTGACCGCGCCCGGGATGGCGTCGTCGAAGCTGGGCCACCCGCAGTGCGAGTCGAACTTCGTGTCGCTCGGAAAGAGCTCCGCGCCGCAGGCCCGGCAGCGGTAGATCCCCGGCGTCTTCGTGTCGACGTACTCGCCGGTCCACGGGCGCTCGGTGCCGGCCTCCCGCAGCACCCGGAACTCCTCGGGGCTGAGCCGGACCCGCCACTCTTCCTCGGTGCGGGGCAGTTCGCTCTCGTCAAGACTCACCCGCCAACGGTACGTCGGACGTCGGGGGTGTGGCATATGGTCGCGCAATGGGTGGCACGAAGGCCGCGGCCGAAGAGATCGAGGTGGCCGGGCACACCGTACGGCTGACCAGTCCGGAGCGGGTCATCTTCCCGCAGCGCGGCTTCACCAAGGCCGACGTCTTCCACTACTACCTCGCCGTGGGCGACGGCATCATGCGCGCGCTGCGCGGGCGTCCCACCACGTTGCAGCGCTTCCCCGAGGGCGTCGAGGGGGAGGCGTTCTTCCAGAAGCGGGTGCCCGCGCGGGGCGTGCCGCCGTGGGTGGAGACGGCCACCATCAGCTTCCCGAGCGGCCGCAGCGCCGCCGAGCTCTGCCCGGCCGACCTGGCCCACGTGGCGTGGGCCGCCCAGATGGGCACCATCGTGTTCCACCCGTGGCCGGTGCGCGCCGCCGACGTCGACCGCCCCGACGAGCTGCGCATCGACCTCGACCCGCAGCCGGGCACCGACTTCGCCGACGCGGTCGCCGCCGCCGGCGAGCTGCGCGGGCTCCTCGACGAGCTGGGCATCCCCGGCTGGCCGAAGACCTCGGGGGGTCGCGGCGTGCACGTCTACCTGCGGATCGCGCCACGTTGGACGTTCACCGAGGTGCGCCGGGCCACCATAGCGCTCGCCCGCGAGCTGGAACGGCGCCGGCCGGAGCTGGTCACCACCGCCTGGTGGAAGGAGCAGCGGGGCACCCGCGTCTTCGTCGACTACAACCAGATGGCCCGGGACCGCACGATCGCCTGCGCGTACTCGCTGCGGGCCAACGCCCGGGCCACCGTCTCCACCCCGGTCACCTGGGACGAGCTGCCCGACGTCGACCCGGACGACTTCGACCTGCGCAGCGTCCCGGCCCGGCTGGCCGAACGCGGCGACCCGCACGCCGGCATCGACGACGCGGCGTGGGACATCACCCCGCTGCTGGAGTGGGCCGACCGGGACGCCGCCGCCGGCCAGGGCGACATGCCGTACCCGCCGGACCACCCCAAGATGCCCGGCGAGCCGAAGCGGGTGCAGCCCTCCAAGGACCGCGACCGCCCCCGCTGACCGGCCCGCGCCGGGCTCTCGTGCTGCCGCCCGGCGGCGTGGCCGTCACCGCCGGTCGGCGTACGCCTCCACGGCCTACTTGGCCGAGCGCAGGTCCGCGCCGGTCGCCTTCCGGTACGCGGCGATCGCCTTGATCTTGTCGCCCCGGGCCAGGTGTTCCCGGACCCCCGGCGGCACGGGCGCGGCGTCCACCACGCCCAGGTGGTCCATCACCAGCGTGAGCCGGCGCTCGATCTCGGCGAGCCGGTACGCGGTCCGCGCCTGCTCGGCCCTGCCGGGCACCTGGGCGGCGAGCAGCGCGACGACGGCGACCACGAGCACGGTGAGGACGATCTCCATCCGGCGATCGAAGCACGGCGCCGCCATCCCGTCCGCCCCGCGCCCCGACGATGGACCGCCGCCGATCTGGTAACGATCAAGTAACGGGCGCGAACCTTTCCCGGACCGTCGCCCCTCTCCCTGATCGTCGGCCCGACAGCGGGCCAGGGGAGGGCATCGGATGAAGCTGGTGTGGAGGCGGGCCCACGAGGCGCGCGGGCTGTTGCTCGCCGCGGTGGTCGCGGCCCTGGTGGCGGTCGCGTTGGTCACCGGCCTCTCCGACTACAACCGCCGGGCCGTCGAGGCCGGCCAGCGCGCCCTGCTCACCGGGGCGTCCTTCGAGGAGCGCAGCGTCCTGGTCAGCGGTGCGGCCGGCCGGGACGCGACCGAGTTCGCCACCCGGGACCGGGCGGTCCGCGACGGCTTCGCCGCCGGTCTCGGCGGTGCGCCGATCACCGTCGACGTCGCCCGCTACGGCGGTGGCCGCGAGCTGACCGGCGACCTCGGCCCGGTGGTCCGGGAGGACGACGACCCGGTCTTCGCCAGCCTCGCGACCCTCGACGACCTGCCCCGCCACGCGGAGCTGAGCAGCGGCGCGTGGCCCACCCCCGGGGCGTCCCCCATGCAGGTGACGTTGCCGGAGAAGGTCGCCGGCGCGCTCGGGATGGCCACCGGCGACCGGGTGCCGATGCTGGACCGCAGGTCCGAGAAGACCAGCGAGGTGGTGCTCGTCGGGACGTGGCGCCCGCGCGACGCGGCCGACCCGTACTGGCTGCTGGCCCCCGGGGTGGGCGCCGGCAGCGCGGCGGACTCCGGCACCTCGTACGGGCCCTTCGTGCTGGACCGGGCCGACTTCGTCGCGACCTACCCGGGCGCGGTGTCGGCGTCCTGGGTGGTCGAGCCGGACCTCGCGGCCGTGGCCCGCGCCGGCCGGCTGCTCGACGTGCGGGCGGCGCTGAGCGCCGCCGTCGCCGAGGTGCCCGAGGCGGCCGGGCTGGGCTCCTCGGCCCAGACCGTCACGGCGATCGACCGGCTGCTCGACCGCGTCGCCCGGGCCGACCTGGTCGGGCGCTCCTCGCTGGCCACCCCGCTGCTGCTGATCGTGGTCCTCGGCGGGTACGCGCTGGTGCTGGTCGCCGCACTGCTGCACGAGGACCGGCGGGGCCAGACCGCCCTGCTCCGGGCCCGCGGCGCCGCCCGGCGGCAACTGGCCGGCCTGGCGGCCCGGGAGGCGGCGCTGGTCGTCCTGCCCGCCGGCGTGCTGGGGCCCCTGATCGCCGGCGAGGCGCTGCGGCACGTGGGCACCGACGGTGCCGCCCCGCTGGCGCTCTCCTCGGGGAACACCACGCTGGTCTGGGCCGCCGCGGCCGCCACCGCCGCCGGCTGCCTGGTCGCGATGGTCGTCCCGACGCTGCGGGGGGCCGGCACGTACGTCGCCGACATGGCGGCCCGGTCCCGTCCCACCCGTGCCGCGACCGTCCAGCGGGCCAGCCTCGACCTGGTGCTGGTCGGCTTCGCGGTGCTGGCCTGGACGCAGCTGCGCCAGTACTCCTCGCCGGTCACCGGGGCCGGCGGGCGGCTCGGGGTCGACCCGCTGCTGGTCGCCGCGCCGACGCTGGGCGTGCTCGCCGGCGCGGTCGTGGCGCTGCGGCTGCTGCCGCCCGCGACCCGGTTCGCCGAGCGGTTCGTCGACCGCCGGCCGTGGACGGCGACGATGTTCGGCATGTGGCAGGCCGGCCGGCGCCCGCACGCCGGCCCGGTGCTGCTGCTCGCCCTCGCCGTCGGCGGCAGCACCCTGGCCTGGTCGCTGGTGACGACGGGGGAGCGGTCGCAGGGCGACCAGGCCGAGCACACCGTCGGCGCCGACCTGCGGGTCGTCGAGCGCACCGGCGCGGCGCCCGACGACCGGGCCGGTCAGTTCGGCGTGCTGCCCGGCGTCGACGGGTTGCTGCCCGCCTGGCGGGACGAGATTCGCCTCGGCCGCGACGACCTGCCGACGACGGTGGTGAGCCTGGACGCCGCGGGCGCGGCCGGCGTGCTGCGGCTCAACGAGCGACTGGCCGACGAGCCGGTGCCGGCGCTGCTGGACCGGCTGACCCGGGCGCGCGGCGCGCCGGCCGGCATGGACCTGCCCGCGGGCACCCGCTCCCTCACCGGCACCGTGCGTACGCCCGTGCGGGACGCCGTCACGCCGCACCAGATCGGTCTCTGGGTGCTGCTGACCCGGGCGGACGGGCTGGCCTTCCGGATTCCGGCGGGCAGCAGTGGCAGCGACGGCCGGCCGGTGCCGTTCACCGTCGCCGTCCCCGACGGGGCGGGCGCCGTGCGGCTGTCCGGCTTCGAGATCGACGGCGGGGACGCGCGCGGGCGGGCGTACCGCCTGGAGGTGTCGGACCTGCGGCTGGTCGGCGCGGACGGCGCGGCCCAGCCGGCGTCGCTGGCCGGCGGGTGGGTGGCCGCCGACGGCCAGGGGAAACCGGTCAGCGCGAACGTCACGGCCACCGGCCTGAGCGCCGAGCGGAAGATCGAGTACCTGGCGGGGGGCCGGTTCGCGTTCCAGCCGCCGAGCCGCTTCGCCCTGGTGCCGGCCGCCGAGAACCGGCCGGTACCCGCGCTGATGACCCCGGCGGTGCGCGACGCGCTGAGTCTGCGTACCGGTGACACGGTCAACCTCGTGCTGTCCGGCGCGACGCTGCCGGTCACGCTGGTGGGCGAACTGGACCAGGTGCCGTCCACGGCCGGCGCGGGCGTGCTGCTGGACCTGCCGGCGGCGACGGACTGGCTGATCCGGGACCGGGGCGCCGTCCGGCCGGTCGCGGAGTGGTGGCTGGGCACCGACGGCGACGGCCACGCCGAGGCGGCCCGCGGGGCGGCCGAACTGGCCGGCACCACGCTGCTCGACCGGCGGGAGGTGGCCGAGCGGGCCGCCGGCGACCCGTACTGGCAGGGGGCCCGCACCGGGCTGCTCGCCGCCGCGCTCGGCTCGGTGCTGCTGGCGCTGGTCGGCCTGGTCGTCGACGTCTGGGCGACCGCCCGGCACCGGCTGGGGGAGTTCGCCGTGCTGCACACGCTCGGCGCCAGCCCCCGGCTGCTGGCCCGGGCGCTGCTGGCCGAGCAGACCTTCCTGGCCGGCATCGGCGTCGGCGTCGGCCTGCTACTGGGCGCCGCGGTCGGCGCGACCATGGCCCCGCTGGTCATCCTCACGCCGTCCGCCGGTCGGCCGGTGCCGGAGGCCGCCTTCGTGGTGCCCTGGCTGCCCATCGGCCTGACCGCGCTCGGCCTGCTGCTGGCGGCACTCGCCTTCAGCGCGTTCATCGCCCTCGGCATCCGGCAGCGGGTGGCCGTGGCGCAGCTGCGGATCGGGGGAGACCGGTGACCGGGTGGAGCGTAGGGACGACCAGGAGCGGAGACGGGGCGTGGTGAGCATCGGGGCGGTCACCCGCCGGGTACGGGCGTACGGCGGACAGTTCCTGCTGCTCGCGGCGCTGACGCTGGTCGCCATGCTGGTGATCAGCGGCGTGCCGAGGATCGTCAACGATCACGCCCAGCAGGGCCTGCGGTCCCACCTGGGCGCCGTGCCGCCGCAGCAGCGCGACGTGACGTACTCGACCGGGCCGCTCGTCTACACGGACACCGACACCTCTCTGGTGGCCGCGCACCAGGGCGACCTGGCGAAGCTGGAGGCCGGACTGCCGCCGGTCGTACGCCAGATGGTCGAACAGCGGTGGTTCACCGCGGAGATCGCGGCCAGCCGGGTGCGAGGCCCGGACCTGGCGGCGAAGAACCTCCTGGTCGACCTCGGCCTGCGGGCGGTGCCCGGGGTCGAGGAGGCCGGCACCCTGGTCGAGGGGCGCTGGCCGGCCGACGCGCCGAAGGGCCAGCCGGTGCAGGTGGCGCTGGCCGAGGACGTCGCCCACAAGCTGAACCTGCGGCTCGGCAGCCGGCTCACCCTCGCCGCGCCGACTGCCGGATCACCCTTCGAATCCATGCCCCCCGTCCAGGTCGCCGTGGTCGGTCTCTTCCAGCCCCGCGCCGGCACCGACGGGTTCTGGGACGGCCTGCCGCCGCTGTTGCGGATCGTCGAGCCGGAGGGGGACGGCGAACCCTTCATCATCGTCGGCGTCGTCGACGGCGCGGCGTTGGACCGCCAGGCCGTCGCCGGCTGGCCGATGTCGTTCAGCTGGCGCTACCGGTTGGGTGCCGACGGCATTGACGTCCGCGAGCTGGACCAGGTGATCGACGGCCTCCAGCAGACGACCCGGGAGGCCGCCGGCCGGGACATCATCCAGGGGCTGGACATCCCGCTGCGGGAGTTCGCCGCCGAGGTGGACAGCGCCCGGACGGTGCTCGGGGTGATCGCCGCGGGAGTGCTGGCCACGCTGGCCGGCCTCGTCGCGCTGGCCGCCGGGCTGCTGGTGCGCCGACGCCGGGCGGAGTTCGTCCTGCTGCGTGCCCGGGGCGGGGCGGCCACCACGAACGCGGGCCGCAGCCTGGCCGAGGCGCTGCTGGTGGTGCCGCCCGCCGCCGCGCTCGGCTGGCTGCTCGGCGGCCTCGCTCCCGGGGCGCCCGGGGAGACCTGGTGGCTCGCCGTCGTCGCGACCGTCCTGGTGGCGTCGGCGCTGCCGGTGGCCACCCTCGCCGTCTCCACCGGCGGCACCGGGCGGCGTGACCTGGTCCGGGCGCGCCCCTCCGTGCGTCGGCTCACGGTGGAGGCGGCGCTGCTGGTCCTCGCGGGTCTCGCGGTCGTGCTGCTGCGCCGCCGTGGCCTCACTCCCGGCGAGGTCGATCCGCTGCTGGTCTCGGTCCCGGTGCTGCTGGCCGTCGCCGCGGCGGTGGTCGCGATGCGGTTGTACCCGTGGCCGCTGCGGCTGGTCAGCCGGCTCGCGGCCCGCGCCCGGGGCAGCGTCGCCTTCCTCGGTACCGCCCGGGCCGGCCGGTCGGTCGTCGCCGTACCACTGGTGGTCGTCGTGCTGGCCATCGCGACGGCGGCGTTCTGCGCGGTGACGGCCGCCGGGATCGAGGCGAGCCGGGACCGGGCCGCCAGCCGGACGGTCCCCGCCGACGCCCTGATCCTGGGGGAGCGGATCGCCCCGGACACGGGCGCCGAGTTGGAGCGGCTGCCGGGGGTGCGCGCCGCGAGCCCCGTGCTGCACGAGGCGGGCCAGCACCTGACGAAGGACGCGGTCGGCACCGACACCAGGCTCGGCAGCGTCACCGTGCTGATGGTCGACGGCCCCGCCCTGGCCCGGATGGTCAGCCAGGCCGGCGTCGACGTGACGGTGCCCGCGGCGCTGCGCACCCCCGCCGGGGGAGCCGGGCCGCTGCCCGCGGTGGTCTCCCCGGCGGTCGCCGCCGAGCTGGCCGACGCCGGCCTGGACGGCTCCGCCTTCGTCAGCGCCCAGGGCCAACGGTACGAGTTCCGGGTCGCCGAGCGGACGGAGAGCTTCCCGCTGCTGCGCGCGGGCAGCAGCCGGTTCGTCATCCTGCCCTGGCAGTCGTTGCCCCGCCGGGACTACGCCGCCGTGCCGACCGGCTTCCTGGTCGTCGGCGACGGGCTGGACGTCGAGGCGCTGCGCCGGGTCGGCGACGCCGGGCAGTCCCGCTTCCAGACGGGCGGGACGGTCGTCGGCCGGGAGCGCCTGCGCGGCGTCGAGGTGCTCACCTTCGCGGACACCCGCCGGCAGGTGGGCGAGGGCGGTGCGAACGGGGTGCTCGCCTTCGGCTTCGTCGCCGGCGCGGCCGGCGGGACGGCGCTCGGCCTGCTCGCGATCGCCTTCACGGTGCTCGCCGGCGCCCGGGAGCGCGGCCAGGTGCTGTCCCGGCTGCGCACCCTCGGCCTGTCCCGGCGCCAGTGGCGCGGGCTGCTGGTGGTGGAACTGGCCCCGCTGGTGGGCGTCTCGGTGGTGACCGGCGCGCTGGTCGGCACGGTGTTGCCGCTGCTGCTCACGCCGGTGCTCGGCCTGTCCGCCTTCACCGACGGCGTGGAGGTCCGGGTGGCGTTCGAGCCCGGCCTGGCGGCGGGGGTCGTCGCGTTGGGGGCGGTCGCCCTCGGCTTCGCGGTCGCCGTCGAGGCCCTGAACAACCGCCGGATGCGCCTCGGCGAGGTGCTCCGGCTCGGAGAGGAGAGCTGACATGACCGCTACCGCGGAGACCACCGCCGTGCCGGACCTGGCCGCCCTGCAACAGCGGGCCGCCGAGCGTGCGGCGGAGCGGGCCGGTGGCCGGGACCTGTTGCGCGGGCACATCGTCTGCGACGGGCTGGTCCGGATCTTCAAGACCGAGGGGGTGGAGGTGGTCGCGCTGCAGGGGCTCGACCTGGTCATCGACCGGGGCGAGCTGGTGGCGATCGTGGGCGCCTCCGGTTCCGGCAAGTCGACCCTGCTGAACATCCTCTCCGGGCTGGACACCCCCACCGCCGGCATCGCCCGCGTGGGCGACTACGACCTGCTCAACCTCTCCGCACGGCGGAGACTGAGCTACCGGCGTGACATGGTGGGGTTCGTCTGGCAGCAGACCGGCCGCAACCTGCTGCCGTACCTGACCGCGCTGGAGAACGTCGAGCTGCCGATGCGGCTGGCCGGTCGGCGGGGCGGCCGGCGGGCCAACCGCGAGCGGGCGCGGGAACTGCTCGACCTGGTCGGCGTCGGCCACTGCGCCGACCGGCGGCCGGGGCAGCTCAGCGGCGGCGAGCAGCAGCGCTGCGCGGTGGCGGTGGCGGTCGCCAACGACCCCGAGGTGCTCTTCGCCGACGAGCCGACCGGTGAGCTGGACGAGGCGACCGGCGCCGAGGTGTTCGGGGCGCTGCGCACCATCAACGCCGAACTCGGCGTCACCATCGTGGTGGTCACCCATGACCACGCCGTGGCCACCCAGGTCCGCCGGACCGTCGCGATCCGCGACGGCCGGACCGCCTCCGAGGTACGCCGGACGGCGCGGATCGGCGCGGACGGCAGCACCGAGCTGGTCAGCGAGGAGTACGCCGTGCTCGACCGCACCGGCCGGATGCAGCTGCCGGCGTCCTTCGTCGACGCCCTGTCGCTGCGGGACCGGGTGCGGCTCAACCTGGAGCCGGACCACGTGGAGGTGCGGCCGGGCGACCGGGCGCGGGACGAGCGGGAGGCGACGCAGTGAGCGGGCCAGGAATCAGTCGGTACCGCGTGGCCGGGCCGGTCGGCCGCGCCGAGCGCAGCGGGGCGGGATCATGAGCGAGCGGGACGTGATGGCGGACGGCCGGTACGACGGGGCGACGGTCGACGGGCGCCCCGGCGGGACGGTGACGGACGGGCGCTCCGGGGACGTCGCGGACGGGCGGCCCGGCGCAAGCGTGGCGGGCGTCGCGGTCACCGACGAGGTGGTCCGGGTGACGGAGGTCAGCCGCACGTTCGGCCGCGGCGAGCACGCGGTGCACGCCGTGCGGGAGGTGTCCTTCTGCGCCGGGCGGGGCGAGCTGGTCGCCGTACGGGGCCGCTCCGGGGCGGGCAAGACCACCCTGCTGAACCTGGTCGGCGGGCTGGACCGGCCCGACTCGGGCCGGGTGGTGGTGGCGGGGCACGACGTGACCGGGGTCGGCGAGCGGGAGCTGCTGGAGCTGCGCCGGGGCACCGTCGGCTTCGTGTTCCAGACCTTCGGGCTGGTGCCGATCCTCTCCGCCGCCGAGAACGTCGGCGTGCCGCTGCGGCTGGCGCGGGTGCCGGCGGCCGAGCGGGAGGAGCGGGTGGCGGTGCTGCTGGAGCTGGTCGGCCTGGGCGGGCACGCCGCGCAGCGGCCGTACGAGCTGTCGGGCGGGCAGCAGCAGCGGGTGGCGGTGGCCCGGGCACTGGCCAACGAGCCCGACCTGCTGATCGCCGACGAGCCCACCGGCCAGCTCGACTCGGAGACCGGCCGCGCGATCATGGACCTGATCCGGGCGGTCGTGCACGCGCGGGGCATGACCGCGCTGGTCGCCACCCACGACCCGGCCCTGATCGACCTCGCCGACCGCGTCCTCACCCTCCGCGACGGCCGCCTGGTCGACGGCTGACCGGGGCGGGTCCGCACCGACGTGCGGTGCGGACCCCCCCCCGGGTGCCGGCGACCGGGGCGACCGAGGCGCCCGGGCCCGGGCGTCGAGCGCGTCGCGCACTCAGTCCCGGCAGCGACGCCGGTGGTAGGCCACGGTGAGCGCGAGCAGCAGCGGACCCCAGAGCAGCAGCGGGGTGTAGCAGGCCAACAGCAACGCCATCCCGCCAGGGGAGAAGCCGAACCCGTCGCCGCGCGGGAGCCCGCCAATCGCGGCGTACCCCCAGATCAGGATGAGCGCGATGCCGCCCGCGGTGGCCGCGGTCTCGGCGAACGGCGGCGGCACCCGCCGGCCGCCGACCAGCGGCAGCCAGCGTGGGAAGATCTCGCCCCACTGCCGGACGAGTCCGATCGAGAGCAGCGCCAGCGCCTCCTGGACCACGCTCAGCGCCAGGATGTAGACGGCCTCCCAACCGCCGACCCGGACCGGCTCGCCGTTCACGAACGCGCCGATCGGGACGCCGGCCACCAGTGCGATGCGCCACAGCCCCGACGGGAGGGTGATCAGGGGAATCAGGTGGGCGGTCCGCACCGCCCACCGCGGTGCCGATCGTCCGTCCCGGGCGTGACTCGACGGGGCGATGGCGGTTGCGGTGCTCATGACGGACTCCGTTCCTCGGCGGCTGCTGCTCCAGCCTCGCCGGCCGAGGACGGCCCGCCACCCCGCCGGTGGGTGAACCGGCTCCCCGACGCGGGGGAGCGTCCCCCGGTCCCGGGCCACCGCGCGGCTCGCGGAAGGCGGGGCCGGCGGGTCGGGCCCGAGGTCAGAGCGGAAGCTTCATGCCCTCGTGGCTGGCCACGAAGCCGAGGCTGAGGTAGAAGCGGTGGGCGTCGTGGCGGGTCTTGTCGGTGGTGAGCTGCACCAGGGCGCAGCCGCGCTGCTTCGCCTGGTCGACGGCCCAGGTCATCATCTGCCGGCCGAGGCCCTGCCCGCGCCGGTCCGAGCGGACGCGGACGGCCTCGACGAGCTGCCGCTCCGCGCCGTGCCGGCCGAGCCCGGGGATGTAGGTGAGCTGCATGCAGCCGACCACCGCACCGTCCGCGTCGGCCACGATGAGCTGGTTGCGCGGATCGGCGGCGATGTCGGCGAACGCCCTCTCGTACGCGTCGTCGACCTCCGTGAAGTCCCGGGACTTCCCGAGCACGTCGTCGGCGAGCAGGGCCAGCACGGCGGGCAGGTCGGCCCGGACCGCCTCCCGGAAGATCACGTCGCTCATGCCGCCAGCGTGACACAACGATGTGGGGCGATGCGGGGGCGGCGCTTGCCGGCACCGGGCAGCATGATGGCTCATGGACGTCCTGCTGCTGCCGTTCCGGTGGATCTACCGGGCGCTGGTCTGGTTCGCCAACTCGCCCCGGACGTTGATCATCTCCTACCTGCTGATGATCGTGGTGGCCGGCGTCATCTACGGCCAGGTGGAGAACCGAACGGCGGCGGACGCGGTCTGGTGGGCGGTGGTGACCGCGTCCACCGTCGGGTACGGCGACATCTCACCGGTCAGCTGGCAGGGCCGGGCCCTCGCCGCGCTGCTCATCTCGACCATGGTGCTGCTGGTCATCCCGTTGATCACCGCGCACTTCGCCAGCCAGTTGATCGTCGACGACGACGCCTTCGAGCACGACGAGCAGGAGGAACTCAAGGCCGACGTCCGGCGGATGCGGGCGCTGCTGGAGGAGATCGCCGCGCGGCAGGGCATCGAGCTGCCCGACCTGCCGCCGGAGCGGCCGGTCAACGGGCCGGGCAGCGCAGCCCCTCTCTGGGCACGGTCAGGTCGATCAAGTAGGCGTCGACCGCCTCAGTGATGCAGGAGGTCTGCGGGTAGGCGGTGTGCCCCTCACCCTCCCAGGTGAGCACCCGGCCGACACCGAGCATCTCGGCCAGCTCGCCGGTCTGCTCGTAGGGCGTCGCCGGGTCACCGGTGGTGCCCACCACCAGGATCGGCGGCGCCCCGTCGGCCCGACCGGTCGGGTACGGGTCGCGGCCGCCCGGCCACTCGGCGCAGGAGAGCATGCCGACGGCCAGCGACGGGCCGAACAGCGGGTACTTCGCCCGCCACTGCGACTGGAGCTGGCGGATCCGCTCCCGGGTCGGCTTCTCCTCCTCGTCGGCGCAGTTGACGGCCAGGTTGGCGTCGAACAGGTTCGAGTAGTGCCCGTCGGAGTCCCGGTCGGCGTACGCGTCGGCGAGGCGGAACACGTCCGTCGGGTCGCCGCCCTCCAGCTCGTCGATGGCGCGGGCCAACTCCTGCCACCCCTGCTCGGTGTAGAGCGAGGAGATGATCGCGTAGAAGACCCAGCCCGGGGTGGCCTCCCGGCCGTCGTCGCCGCGCACCGGGGACACCCGGGCCTTGTCGATCGCCGAGGTGACCGCGGCGCGGGCGTCCGGGGCGATCGGGCAGCGGCCGGCGTTGGCGGCGCACCACCGGGTGAAGTTGTCGAAGGCCCGCTCGAAGCCCTTGGCCTGGCTCTCCGAGCCGGCGACCAGACCCTGCTTCGGGTCGATCGCGCCGTCGAGCACCATCGCCCGGACGTGCTGCGGGTAGAGCTGCGCGTAGGTGGCGCCGAGCAGGGTGCCGTAGGAGTAGCCGAGGTAGGTCAGCTTGTCGTCGCCGACGGCCGCGCGGACCATGTCCATGTCGCGGGCGGCCTGCTCGGTGCCGTAGAGCGGCAACTGGTCGCCGTAGCGGTCGCCGCAGCCGCGCCCGATCCGCTGGTTGAGCGCCACGAACCCGTCGAAGGACTCCTGGCTGCGCGGGTCGGGGTCGTAGCCGAAGCTCGCGTCCAGGTCGGCGTCCGGAATGCACTTCACCGGGCTGGAGCGGGACACCCCGCGAGGGTCGAAGCCGACGATGTCGAACCGGTCGGTGATCGAGGCGGGCAGGCCGCCGAACGCCGGCCCGTAGGAGAGGTAGACCGCCGTGTCCACCCCGGAGCCGCCCGGCCCGCCCGGGTTGACGACCAGCGAGCCGATCCGCTCGCGCTGCTTCGTCGACCGGGCGCGCAGCAGCGCGATCTCGAAGGTCTGCCTGGCGCCCGGGCCGGTGCCGGCCGCGCCGCCCATGCCCCAGTTACGCGGCACCTTGATCCGCGTGCACTCGTAGCGCATGTTCGGCGCGCTCCGCCCGACCAGCTCCTCGGCCACCTCCGGGCAGGGCCGCCAGGTCGGCGCGGCACCCGGCGCGGCGGCCTCGCCCTCGACGTCCGTCCGGGGGGCGAACGCCGGGAGGGTGCAGCCGGCGGCGAGCAGCGCGGCGGCGGCCAGGCCGGCCACGGTGAGCCGGAACCGGCGGATACGGGCGGAAGTGCGGGTCACGAGCGGGCCTCCGTGATCGATTTCGACGGCCAGGCTACGCCGGGCCCGCGGCGGAGCCCACGGTCACCGTCGGGTCGCCGCGGAGCACCTGGTCCACATCGAACCGGACCGGCCGGTCGAGCTGGTCGTAGCGGCAGGAGCCGGGCTCGCGGTCGGGCCGCCACCGGACGAACCGGGCGGTGTGCCGGAACCGGTCGCCCTCCATCGCGTCGTAGCCGACCTCGACCACCAGCTCGGGGCGGAGCGGCTCCCACTCGAGGTTGCGGGTGCCGGTCCAGCGGCTGACCCCGCCGGGCAGGCGCTGGCCGCGCTCGTGGTCGCCGTGCACCCACGGGTGGTCGGCGCCGGCGTCCCGGTAGGGCTCCAGCTCCTCCAGCAGCTCGGCGCGGCGGGCCATGGTGAACGAGGCGCTCACCCCGACGTGGTGCAGGACGCCCGCGTCGTCGTAGAGCCCGAGCAGGAGCGAGCCGACCACCGGGCCCGACTTGTGCCACCGGAACCCGGCCACCACCACGTCGGCGGTGCGGGCGTGCTTGACCTTGAACATGAGCCGCTTGCCCGGCTCGTAGGGCAGGTCGGCCGGCTTGGCGATCAGGCCGTCCAGGCCGGCGCCCTCGAAGACGTCGAACCAGCGGTGGGCGGTGTCGACGTCGGTGGTGACCTGGGTGACGTGCACCGGCGGGCGGACCCCGGCCAAGGCCGCCTCCAGCCGGGCCCGCCGCTGCGGATAGGGCTGGTCGAGCAGGGTCTCGTCGTCGAGGAGGAGCAGGTCGAAGGCGACGAAGTCGGCCGGCGTGGTCTCGGCCAGCAGCCTCACCCGGGAGGCGGCCGGGTGGACGCGCTGGGCCAGTAGCTCGAAGTCGAGCCGGGGCTGCCCGCCCGGGCCGTCCCGCCGGATCACGATCAGCTCGCCGTCGACCGCGCACCGCTCGGGCAGCTGGCGGCGGGCCTGCTCGACCACCTCGGGGAAGTAGCGGGTCATCGACTTGCCGCCCCGGCTGGACAGCTCGACCTCGTCGCCGTCGCGGAACACGATGCACCGGAAGCCGTCCCACTTCGGCTCGTACGTCATCCCGGACGCGGTGGGGATCCGCGGGACGCTCTTGGCCAGCATCGGCTCGACCGGTGGACTGATCGGCAGCTTCACGGCGACCAGTCAACCAGACGGCACCGACAGTCGTGAGGCAGATCACGGCCGGTCGGCGGGCGGCGTGTCTCCCCGCGCGTCCCTCGTCCCTGCCCGGGCGAATCGGAAAACCGCAGGTCAGAGCTAGTTTCGCGGGGTGTCGGAGTGGGTCTGCGGGTGCTGCGGTCGGTGGCGGGTGAGCATCGAGCTGATCCGGGGCCGCCACCGCTACCGGCTCGTGCGCCGCTACCCGGCCCGCTTCGGCGGGGGCAAGGACGTGCTCGGCGAGGTCGGCTCGGTGGCGGAGCTGGAGGAACTGCTGCGTCGGCGTACCCCCCTGGGGCTGGCCGACCTGCACGAGGCCGCCTGACCCGGCGGCGACCGACCGGTCGGCGGATGCCGCGGTCACGATCCGCCGGGCAGCGTCGTCACCGGTGGGCGCGGCGCGCGGGGCGCCGCCCGGGAGGGGGGCGCGATGCGGTTCGAGGCCGGTACGGAGGTGGCCGCCGAGCCCGGACGGGTCTGGGCGGTGCTGGTCGACGTCGAGCGGTGGCCGGAGTGGACGCCCTCGGTGCGCCGGGCCCGGCGGGGGGAGCCGGGGCCGCTCGCGGTGGGCGCCACCGTCAGGCTGGAGCAGCCGAAGCTGCGGCCGGCCGTCTGGCGGGTCACCGAGCTGGCCGAGGGGCACTCCTTCGCCTGGGTGTCGCGCAGCCCCGGCGTGCGCACCCTGGCCGAACACCGGGTGCTGCCGCTGGCCGACGGGCGCAGCCGGGTCGAGCTGGTGCTCGCGCAGTCCGGGCCGCTGGCCGGTCCGGTCGGCTGGCTCTACGGCGACCTGACGCGCCGCTACCTGCGGATGGAGGCCGACGGGCTCAGGCGTCGCTGCGAGCGGGACTGACCACGGACTTCTCCAGCAGGGCCAGCCGGTGGCCGTTCGGGTCCGGCCGGTGCCCGACCACGCGGTAGCCGTGCCGGTGGTACAGCCGCAGGTTCTGCTCGCTGTCGGCCCCGGTGAAGAGCGCGAAGCGGCGCACGCGGGCCGCGCAGGCCGCCTCGACCGCCCGCAGCAGCCGCCCGCCGACGCCCCGGCCCTGCTGGTCGGGGGCGACGGCGAGGCGGCCGACGTGCGCGGTGTCGCCGTCGACGTGCGCCCGCACCGAGCCGACCAGCCGGTGGCCCAGCCGGGCGGTGAGCACCGTCGCCGGCCCCGCCAGCGCGGCCCGCACCTCCTCCAGGGTCTCGGTCAGCGGCGGCAGGAACGGGTCGGCGTAGCGCTGGGCCTCGACGAGGTACGCGGCGCGCTGCACCGTGAGGATCTCGCCCGCGTCCGGGACGTCGGCGGGGGCGATGCGCGGCTCGATCACGCCGACAGCCAACCACACGGCCCCGCCGCGCCGCCCGTACGCTGACGGTGATCCGTCGAGCCCCGGGGGTGCGCGCCGTGCCGGCACTGACCTATCCGCACGTCGGCGCCACCCGCGTCGGGGACCTGCCGCCCGGCTGGCGGCACGTGCGGCACCGGGTGCGGCTGCCCGACTCCTGCTTCGCCGCCGCCGGCGCGGCGGTGCTCGGCTGGCGCCTGCACCGGGCGGCCGGCATCCGGATGGACGCGGTGGCCGACCGCGCCGCGCCCGGAGTGCGGGTGGTCTCCCGGCTGGGCGTCGGCCCGCTGCGGCTGGCCGCGCCCTGCGAGGTGGTCTGGGCCGTCGACGACGACCGGCGGGCCGGCTTCGGGTACGGCACCCTGCCCGGGCATCCGGCCAGCGGCGAGGAGGCGTTCGTGGTCAGCCGCGACGCCGCCGGTCGCGTCTGGTTCGAGGTGGTCGCGTTCAGCCGCCCGGACCGCTGGGTCATGCGGGTGGCCGGCCCGGCCGGCCGGGCCTTCCAGCACGCGTACGCCTGGTGGCTCGGCCGCACCCTGCGCCGCCTCTGCGCCCGCTCCTGACCGCGCGCCTCGTCCGCCCCGTCGCGGGCGCCGTGGCCGACAGACGGCATTCGCCGGCCAGAGGCGGCGCGGCGGGCGGCACCGCCCCGCCGGACGGAACGGCGCCGCGCGGCGGCGGCCGGTCAGAACCGGGCGAAGGAGCGGATCGGCATCCGGGGGCCGTACCTCGGGGCCTGGACGCCCCCGGCCTCCAGCAGCACGCAGACCCGGCCCCGGTGCCCCCGGAACGGCTCCAGCAGCGCCAGCATCCGGGTGTCGTCGCCGCGTGGCTCGCCCGCGAGCGCCCAGGCCACCGTGTTCGGCACGTGGAAGTCGCCGACGCTGACCGCGTCCGGGTCCCCGTACGCGATCCGCACCACCTCGGCGGCCGTCCACGGCCCGATGCCGGCGATGGCGGTGAGCCGGCGGGTGGCTTCGGCGGAGTCCGCGCAGCGCTCCAGCCGCTCCGCGACGGCGGCGGCGCGGCGCAGCGTGTCGGCCCGGCGCTGCTCCACCCCGAACGGGTGGAACACCCAGTACGGGGTGGCGGCCACCGCCGCCGGCTCCGGCGGCAGCAGCAGCGGCTGCATCGGCCCGGGCGCCGCCTCGCGGAAGTGCCGCACCGTCGCGGCGTACGCGCGGTACGCCTCCTTGCCGGTCACCTTCTGCTCGAGGACCGCCCGGAGCAGCCGGGGGAAGACCTGACCGGTGGCCGGCATCCGAAGCCCCCGGTGCTGGACCGCCAGCCGCGCCACCACGGGGTGACCGGCGGCGAGTTCCGCGAACCCGCTGAGGTCGTCGCGCAGCCCCGCGACCGCGTCCGCCCGCTCCACCACCCAGTCGGCGCCCGGGCCGTAGCCCTCGGCGAGCAGGTCGCCGCCGGCCGGCCGCAGGGCGAGGGTCGCCGGCCCGTCGGGGGTGCGGGTGGCCCACCAGAAGGTGCCCGCCGCGACGCGCGCGCAGGGGTCGTACGCGCTGAAGGTCAACGCCCGGACCGACGCGGCCAGCCGGTAGCCGGCCGGCGGGCGCAGCTCCCGGCGGGCGGAGGGTTCGGTCCCGGTCACCCGCCCATGCTGCCACGCCCCGGTCCCGTGACCGGCGGCACCGGCGGGGCGCGGCGGCGCCGGTACGCCGGTCGTCCCCGCTCGGCACGGCCGTTCGCAGGGCCCCGCGAACGGATCAACGACGCACGGAGAAGATTCCGGGCGGCGGCGGGGTCGAGTCGGTGGCGTCGGCGTCGCGGACCACCGGGGCCCCGCCGGCGAACCGGTCCAGCTCCCCGCCGGCCAGCACCCGGCCGGGGAACCAGTCCCCGGCGGCGCGCCGGGTCAGCTCCGGCACCGGCGGCTCGACCCGGCTCGCCACGAGCACCAGGTTGCCGTAGCGCCGCCCGCGCAGCACCGCCGCGTCCCCGACCAGGCACGCCCGGGGCAGCACCGATCGGACCGTGGCGACCTGCGCCCGCGCGTGACGCAGCGGTGGGCCGTCCGCGACGTTGGCCAGGTAGCAGCCGTCGGGGCGCAGCACCCGGGCCACCTCGGCGGCGTACTCCACCGAGGTGAGGTGGGCCGGGGTGCGCGCGCCGGCGAAGACGTCGGCGACCACCACGTCGTAGCCGGCGTCCCGGCTGGCGGCGAGCACCGCGCGGGCGTCGGCCACCCGCACCTTGAGCCGGAAGTCCGCCGGCCACGGCAGGGCGCGGCGGACCAGCTCCACCAGCGCACCGTCCACCTCGACCACCCGCTGGGCGGAGCCGGGCCGGGTGGCGGCCACGTAGCGGGGCAGGGTCAGCGCCCCGCCCCCGAGGTGGAGCACCCGCAGCGGCGCACCGGCCGGGGCCAGCAGGTCGATCGCGGCGGCCAGCCGCCGGACGTACTCGAACTCCAGGTGCGTGGGGTCGGCCAGGTCCACGTGCGACTGCGGCGCGCCGTCCAGCAGCAGGGTCCACGACCCCGGCCGGTCCGGATCCGGCACCAGCTCGGCCAGCCCGGTGTCCACCCCCGCGGCCACCGTCTCGGCGCCCCGCCTGCGCCCCATCAGCGGCGGGCCCGGGCGGCGGCGGTGAGCACCCGGTGCAGCAGCCGCGCGTCGCCGAGCAGCGCCCGCAGCCGGCGCTCCAGGCCCGCGATCGGGATGAGGTTCTGCGGTGCCCGCGGGTCCTTGTACGGGGTGGAGGCGAAGCGGGGCAGCGTCACCAGCGACAGGTCGGCCAGCTCCACCGCCTCGTCGATGCCCAGCTCGGCGGAGCACTCCATCCGGACGATGCCCGCCCACGGCGCCCCGAGGGCCACCGGCAGCCGCAAATACCACGACCAGCCGCCCCACGCCGTGCCGAGCCGGAACACCGGGGACCGCTCGCCGGCCGCCAGCCCGGTGACCACCGCCGTCAGCCGGGCGTCCAGGTATTGGCTGTGCTGCGTCTTGATGTAGCCCAGCGTGCGCGGCAGCTGTCGCCGGTTGCGCAGCGGGCCGTCCACCACCAGCAGGTCGCCGTCGGTGCGGGCCGCCCCGGAGACCTCCACCTCCAGCGCGGTCAGCGGCCCCTGCACGGCGGCGGGGAGCTTGTTCAGCTCGCCCGTGCCGCTGACCCGGTGCACCGGGTAGCGGACACTGCCGGCGACCACGTCCACCGCCGACGGGCTGGCGGTGAACAGGCCCCGGCCGACCTTCGCGCCGGCGAGCCGCGCCGCGCCGCGCTCCAGGTCGCACCGGACCACCCCGGCGGCGTACGAGGCGGCCAGGCCGGGAAAGGACGCGCCGTCGTCCTCCGCCGTCCACACGCTCGCGTCGATCCGGCGCACCCCGTCGACCAGCAGCACCACGTCGGGGGCGCGCACCCCGGGGCGGGGCCCGATGGCCCGCCAGTCCACCGCGGGCAGCTCGGCGTCCGCGTCGACCTGGGCGCTGCTCGGCGCGGCGGGACCGCCGCCGGACGCCTCGAACGAGGCCCCGTACGCCGGGTCCCAGGCGTCGACGAAGAACCGGGGATCGGTCACCGGGGCGAGCCTCCCGTCGTGGCCCGGGGGACGCCGCGGCGGCCCCCGCTCACCGGCCGGTCCGCTCGACGCGGGCCGACCGGGCGTCCTTGCTGACCTCGTAGCGGACCGGGATGCGCTCGGCCAGCGCCGGCACGTGGGTGACCACCCCGACCATCCGGTCGCCCCGGGCGGCCAGGCTCTCCAGGGTGGCGGCCACCGTGTCCAGGGTGGCCGCGTCGAGCGTGCCGAAGCCCTCGTCGAGCACGATCGACTCCAGGCTCGCCGCGGTGGTGGACATGCCGGCGAGCTGCTCGGACAACGCCAGCGCCAGCGCCAGCGACGCCTGGAAGGTCTCGCCGCCGGACAGGGTGCGCACGCCCCGGCGCAGCCCGGCGTCGTGGTGGTCGACGACGAAGAACTCGCCCTTGTCGTGCACCAGGTCGTACTGCCCGCCGGACAGCTCCCGCAGGATGCCCGACGCGCCGTCGACCAGCAGGTCCAACGCCTCGGCCAGCAGCCACCGCTCGAAGTTGTTGGCCCGCAGGTGCCCCGCGAGGGCCCGGGCCACCTGCGCCTCGTGCTCGTACCCGGCCCGCTGCTCGCGCAGCCCGCCGGCCTGCTCGCGGCGGCGCTCCAGCTCGCGCAGGTCGCCCTCGGCCCGCTCCAAGGCGCGGTCGGCGGCGCGTACCGGATCGTCGGTGGCCGGCAGCCCGGCGGCGGCGAAGATGCCCGCGATGCGCTCGCCGACGCCGGCCGCCACCGCCTCGGCCTCCGCCACCGCGGCGGCCCGCCCCGCCCGCTCGGCGCGGCGGCGCTCCGCCTCCGTGCCGGCCCACCCGGTGAGGGCCGCCCACGCCGCGCCGAGGTCGTCGCGGTCGGCCGCCGGCGGCCCGAACCGGGCCAGCCCGTCGCGGGCGGCGTCGAACGCCCGCCAGGTCGCGCGCAGCCGCTCCTCGGCGGCGTCCACGGCCGCCCGGGCCCGCCGGGCCGCCTCCCGGCCGGCCCGCACCGCCGCCGCCGACTCCTCCAGCGCCCGGCGCAGCCGCGCGTGGTCGTCCAGCTCGCGGCGCAGCACCGCCGGCTCCGCCGCCCCGGCCAACTGCCCGTCCAGCTCGGCCAGCCGGGCGTCCAACTGGTCCTGCCGGGCCCGCGCCCGCACCAGCACCCGCTCCAGCTCGCGGGCCGCGGCGTCGCGCTCCGCCACCACCGCCTGCGCGGCCTTCGTGGCGGCCCGCGCCGCCCGGCCCGCCGCCGTGGCGGCGGCGACCGCCGAGTCCGCCGGCACCGCCGGCACCGTCGCCACCGTCTGCTCGCAGACCGGGCAGGTCGCCCCGTCGCGCAGGTGCGCCCGCAGCGCCACCGCCTGGTCGGTCGCCTTGGCCTCCTCGTGGGCCCGGAAGGCGGCCTCCAACTCGGCCTCGGCCCGCTCGGCCGCCGTTCGCGCCTGCGTCAGCGCGGTCACCGCCGCCGCGTGCTCGCCCCGCGCCGTGCCGACCGCCGCGCGGACCGTCTCCGCCTCGCCGGCCAGCTTCTCCCGGTCGGTGTACGCCCGCAGCAGCAGCCGCAGCGCGCTCTCGTCGCCGGCCGCGGCCAACTCGCCGCGGAGCTTCTCCTCCCGCTCCTCGGCCAGCGACACCGCCGTCGCCGCCTCGTCCGCGCCCGCCCGCGCCGACGCCACCGACCGGGCCACCTCGGCCACCCCGTCCGGCGCGCGCACGGCGGACAGCACCGCCAGGTCGGCGTCGAGCGCGGCCAGCGCCGCGCCCGCCTCGCGCGCCGCCTCCCGGGCCGCCGCCAGCTCCGGTACGGCCGCCGCCACCGCCCCGACCAGCTCCCGCATCCGGTCGACCTGCCCGGTCGCCGCCGCCAGCGCGGCGTCGTCGACGTCGGCGAGCCCGGCCAGCGCCTGGTCGACCGCCTCCAGCTTCGCCTCGGCCTGCGCGGCCCGCGCGGTCGCCTTCTTCTGCACCTCCTCGTAGACCCCGAGACCGAGCAGGTTCACCAGGATCTGCTGCCGGGTGGCCGGCTTGGCGTGCAGGAAGTCCGCGAACTGCCCCTGCGGCAGCACCACGCAGCTGGTGAACTGCTCGTACGGCAGCCCGACCGCCTCCAGCACCGCCTGCTCCATCTCGGCGGGGGTGCCGGCGACCACCTCGCCGAGGTCGTCGGGGCTCAGCCCCGTGTCGAGCTTGGTCACGTCGAAGCCGGCCGGCATGAGCTGCAACCCGGCGTTGGCCGTCTTGACGTTGCCACGCCCGTCCCGGCGCACCACCCGGGTCGCCACGTAGCGGGATCCGCCGGACTCGAAGACCAGCCGCACCCGCGCCTCGGTGGCCGACGGCGCGAGGGCGTTGGCCAGCCCCCGGGTGCCGCCCCAGCGGGGCACCGTGCCGTAGAGGGCGAAGCAGATCGCGTCCAGCACCGTCGACTTGCCCGAGCCCGTCGGCCCCACCAGGGCGAAGAAGTCGGCGTCGGTGAAGTCGATCGTCGTCTCGTCCCGGAAGACGGTGAAGCCCGCCATGTCCAGCCGCATCGGCCGCATCAGTGGTCGACCTGCTTCCTACTGTTGCTCATGGGTGAGCAGTTCGGATGTTTCGCTCTCCGCTCGGTGGTGGCCGGGCTGGAGTCCTGGACCGGCAGTCTGGTCCGGTGGCGATCGGTCCGGTCCTGCAGGATCTGCTTCACCTTGTGGTGTGGGGTGTGCAGGGCGATGTCGGGGTCGCCGGCTCGGTGCAGGATGTTGATCGCGGCGTTCACGTCGGCCTGCCACACCACCCCGCACGAGGTGCAGTGAAGCCTGTCACCGCTGCGTCGGCCGAGCCGGCCGCAGCGGTGACAGGCTTGTGAGGTGTAGGCGGCGTTGACGTGAACGAGCGCAGAACCTCTGCGCTCCGACACGCTGGACAAGGCCTCGGCGGTGACTCCTTTGGTCCACGCGGCGAGGCGCCGGTTGGCATTCCTACCGAGCGTTCGGCGCCCGGCAAAGGCTTTGGTGAGATCCTCGGCGACCACGGTGGCGGCCCTGTCGACCACCCGGTGCACGGCGGTGAAGATCTCTGTACGGACCTGCGCCCGGTGACGGGCGGCCCGCCGGTCCCGCTTGACATGCCCGAGATTGTTGACAGTGATCCGGTACGCCTTCGCGTGGTCACCTCGCCGCGCGGCGTTGTTGGCTATCGAGCGCAGCTTCGCCCGGCGGCGGTTACGCTCCTTCACCCGGTCCGACTCCGCGGCCAGCAGCTCGCCGAGGCGGATACCGTGGTGCTCGCCCTCGGAGTCGGTCAGGACTTCGGTGTAGCCCTTGTCGACACCGATCATCCGGTCGCCGCACGGCTGCTGCGAAGATCGCATCTGCGACGCATCGATCTGGTAATGCACCTCGACCCGGCCACCTCGCAGGACTAACCGCAGCGTGCCGGTCGGAGCGACCGTCGTCGACAGCGGAATCCTGACCATCCTGCGGCGTTCCAGACCAGGAACCGCCAGCCACAGCCGGCCGTACCCGTCAGCGACCGTTTGGTGCTGATCAGCACGCACAACGATCTGATCGTTGGTACGGTTCTTGCCGCGTTTCCAGTGCTTACGCATCTGCCGAGCCAGGAACGGATCGTCCGCCCACCCGTCGCTCTTCAGCGCGCTGAGCATCCGCTTGCGCTCGGCCGGATCACTCGTACGCCGCAAAACGGCCCGCCGCACATCGGTCTTGGCAGCCGCCATGTTCGCCGCCACATCGGCCATCGCGTCGCGCAGGGTTTCCTTCCACGCATTCGCCAGCACACCGAACCGCTGATGTATGCCATCAACCAGCCAACGGTCCCGCGCCTGCCGGTCCCCCAGCCCGGAACCGACTCCGCTGATCGAGCCGTAACGCTGCCACACCTCGCTGCGGACCCGGCCCAGCCGGCGGGCCTGCTCCGCCAAGGCCGCGTATTTACCGGCATTCAGGCCGGTTGAATAAGCGATCCGTGTGACCTTCACCGCTCGTCCCCTACGGTCAATCCGCCCCTTTCGGTTTCGACCTCCTCGAAGAGCTCGTCGAAGAGCCCCCGCACCCCGTCGTCGGTGTGCCCCCGGCTGTCCAGGTAGTCGGCGAAGAGCTGCCGGGGCGAGCGGCCGGCCCGCTGCGCCACCCGGGCGCCGCCGCCCGGGGCGGGCACCAGCTCGGGGTCGATGCGGATCTCCAGGGCGCGGGGCAGCAGCTCCTGCACCTCCTCGCGCAGCCCGGCGCGGGGCTGCTCCCGCACGTACACCCGCAGCCAGGCGTCCGGCACGTCCATCTCGGCGAGCTGGGCCAGGGTGCCCCGGACCGTGCGCAGCGTGGCCGCCGCGACGACCGGCACCTCGCGGACCTGCGCCGCCGTCGTCGCGGTGACCTCGACGACCGTCACCGACGGCACGTTCTCCTGCTCGCCGAAGTCGACGGCGAGCGGGCTGCCGCTGTAGCGGATCGGGCAGGGGCCCTGGACCCGCTGCGACCGGTGCAGGTGGCCCAGCGCCACGTAGTGCGCGGTGCCCGGGAAGACGGTCGCCGGCACGGCGTAGCCGAGCACGGTGTGCGCGTCCCGCTCGCCGCCGCCGGTCGCCGCGCCGACCACGGTCAGGTGGGCGGTGACCAGGTGCACCCGGTCCGGCTCGGTGAAGCTCTCGGTCAGCCGGCCCAGCACCCGGCCCAGGTGGTCGGCGTACGTCTGGGTGGCCTCGGCGGCGGTCAGCTCGTACATCTCCACGGCCCGGATGGCGTAGCGCTGGGAGAGGAACGGCAGCGCGGCCAGCCGCCAGCGCTCGCCGCCGGCCGTGGTGCCGTCGACGACGTGCTCGTCCGGGTTCTCCCGGACGCCGCCGCGCAGCGTGATCCCGGCCGCCTCGGCCCAGGGGCGCAGCGCGTCGAGGGCCTGGCCGTTGTCGTGGTTGCCGCCGATCGCCACCACGTCGGCGCCGGTGCGGCGCAGCGCGGTCAGAGCCCGGGTGACCAGCCGGGTGGCCTCGGGCGTCGGCGCGGCGGTGTCGTAGAGGTCGCCGGCGACGATGACCAGGTCGGGCCGCTCGGCCCGGGCGACGTCGATCACCCCGGCGAGGACCTGCTTGTGCTCCTCGGCCCGCGACTGGCCCTTGAGGACCTTGCCGACGTGCCAGTCGGAGGTGTGCAGGATCTTCACGGGTCTCCCCCTAGAACGGGATGTCGTCGTCGCTGGCGCCGCCGCCGGAGCCCACCACCGCGAACGGGTCGGCGGACTGGGTGATCGACCGGAGCGTCTCCGACGGCGCCCGGCCGGCCTCGGAGACCCGGGTGGCCCAGGCCGGGAACGGGAACTCCAGGCAGAGCGGCACCGGGATGTCGGGCTGGTTGACGAACATCGTGCCGGGCTTGGCCAGCAGCGCGCGCTGCCGCTGGGCGGGCGGCAGGAAGCCGTACTCCGGGCGGGACGCCTCGGCCGGGTCGAGCCGGCCGACCACCCGGATCGCCGAGTTGGTGACGATCCGCCGCTCCACCTCGCTCGCCGTCTGCTGGGCGCCGACCAGGATCACCCCGAGCGAGCGGCCTCGCTCGGCGATGTCGAGCAGCACCTCCTTGATGGGGGAGGAGCCCTCGCGGGGGGCGTACTTGTTGAGCTCGTCGAGCACCACGAAGAGCAGCGGCTTGGCGGTGCCGGCCTTCTCCTTGCGCTCGAACTCGCTCTTGAGCGTCACGCCGACCACGAACCGCTGCGCGCGGTCCGGCAGGTTGTGCAGGTCGACCACGGTGACCTGGGCGCTCTCGGCGGTGTTGATCGAGTGCGGGCGGCGGGTGGCCAGGTCGCCCCGGATCAGCCGGGACAGGTCCTTCTTGCTGCCGATCAGCCGGCGGGCGAACGCGTTGACCGTGCCCAGCCCGACCGCGCTGCCGGCCCAGTCGGAGCGGGTCTCGTCGTCGTTGAGCTGCTCGACGACGTGGTCGACCAGGTCGGCGTACGAGCCGAGCCGCACCCCGTCGATGCTCACCCCGCCGTCGGCGGGCTGGGCGTGCCGGGCCAGGTGGGCGGCGACCGAGTGGACGACCATCGTGTACTGCTGGCGCTCGTCGTCGGCGTCGGCGAAGACGTAGGGCAGCAGGCGGTCGGCGCAGAACTCGGCGAGCGTCCAGTAGAAGCTGTCCACCCCGGTGAGCCGGCTGCTCACGTCGGGCGTGCCAGAGGAGTCGCCGACCCTGGGCGGGGCGTAGACCCGCACGTCGGGGAACGCGCCGGCGGTCAGGCCGAGCTTCGCGTACGCGGCGCGGGTGGCGTCGTCGAGCCGGGTGTTGGGATGGTCGAGGAAGAGCAGGTCCTCGCCCTTGACGTTGAAGATGAGCGCCTTGGCGTTGACGGCGTCGCCGCCGAGCACGCCGGAGCGGAAGACCGAGTAGAGCAGGAAGGTGGCGAAGCTCGTCTTCGTGGCGACGCCGGAGATGCCGGAGATCGACACGTGCGCGCCCCGGCTGCCGTCGAGGAAGTCGGCGTTGAGGTAGACCGGCACCCCGTCGCGGCCCATCCCCATCGGGATCCGCCGCTCCATCCGGTCGAAGTGCAGAGCCCGCGCCCGGGCGTCGCCCTCGGCGCGGTGCACCACCGCACCGGGCGACGGCGGCACGTAGAGCTCCGGGTCGACGCGGGTGGTGGTGATCTCGGCGGCCTCCTGCACCTGCGCCGGCAGCGTGCCGTCGGCGATGGCGAAGACGTCGGAGTCGAACTGGGCGCCCTCGTGCCGGGCGCGCACCTGGGTGACCACCCCGGCGATCGTCACCGGCTCGCGGTCGGGCAGCTCCCGGCGGGTCACCACGACGTCGTCGAGCTGGAGGTAGCTGCCGGGGGAGACCGCCGTCCAGAACTGCAGGGGGGTGGCGTCGGCCGTGCCCAGCACCCGGCCGACCTCCTCGCCCGGGCCGTCGAACCCGTCGTCAGTCATCGGGCAACTCCGGTCGGCTGGTCGTCGCGGTCGGGGCACACGTGGTGCATCCTGCCGCAGGAGTACGACAGGTTGCCACGCGACGCGGCGGACGCCACGCACCCGGCCCGCCACCCCGTCGCAGGGTGCCCGCCCGACCACGCTCAGTCGCGGGCGTAGCGGAGCATGAGGACGCCGTCGGCGGCGGCCAGCACGTGCCGCAGCGGCAGGTGGCGCACGTCGCTGGCCTCCCCGGCGGTGATCCGCCCCGGGCCCGCCCCGGCGAGCAGCGGGGCGACGGTGAGGCAGACCTCGTCCACCAGGTCGGCGGCGGTGAGCGCGCCGAACAGCCGCGGCCCGCCCTCGCAGAGCAGCTGGTCGAAGCCGCGGCGGCGCAGCTCGGCCAGGCCCGCGGCGAGGTCCACCCGGTCGTCGCCGCAGCGCACCACGTCGGCGACGTCGGTCAGGCCGGGCGGCGCCGCCGCGTCGGACCGGGTGAGCACGACGGGCCGCGTCGGCGCGTCGGCGAACGCCGCCTGCGCCGGATCGAGGTCGAGCGAGCCGGAGACGACGACCAGGGTCGGGTACTCGGGCAGCCCGTGCTCCCGGCGCCACGCCCGGCGCCGCTCGTCGAGCCGGACCGCGCGGTAGCCCTCGTGCCGCAGGGTGCCGGCGGCCACGACGAGGGCGTCGCAGAGCATCCGCAGCAGGCCGAAGACGCGCTTGTCCGGCTCACCGGAGAGCCCGGCGGAGTACCCGTCGACGGCGACCGCGCCGTCGACGCTCGTCACGAAGTTCACCCGCAGGTACGGGCGCTCCGCGCGCCCGTAGCGGGCCGTGAGCGCGGCGTCGTCCAGCGGCTGCGCCGACGGGTCGGGCCAGAGCGCCGAAATCGGGATTCCGACGCTCATTCGCCGGCCGGACCGGTGACCGGAGGGGTGGGTCGGGGGGTACGGTGCTGGCAGTCGCACCAGTTCCGCCCCGGACAGTCGTCGTGCCGCCTCGCCCGGCACGCTCGGCAGATCATGCTCGCAGCCTATGCCGAGGAAGGATGGGACAGCATGCCGCGTCAGATCTTCCAGCTGAAGATTTCCCTGGCCGGGGTCCGGCCGTCCGTCTGGCGCCGGGTGCTCGTCCCGGGCGGCTACACGCTGGACCGGGTGCACCGGGTGGTGCAGCACGGCATGGGCTGGCGGGACTGCCACCTGCACTCGTTCGAGATCGAGGGCCGGCAGTACGGCGAGCCCGACGCCGACGGCGAGCTGGCCCTGCGCGACGAGCTGGACGTCCGGCTCGACGCGGTGGTCGGCAAGGGCAGCCGGTTCCACTACACCTACGACTTCGGCGACTGGTGGGAGCACGACCTGGTGGTGGAGGACGCCTTCACCGCCGACCCCGACGAGCGCTACCCGTCCTGTCTGGACGGGGAGCGGGCGTGCCCGCCGGAGGACGTGGGCGGGCCGGTCGGCTACCAGGCCCTGCTGGCCGCGGTGGCCGACCCGGGCCACCCCGAGCACCGGTCGATGCGGGACTGGGTGGGCGAGAGCTTCGACCCGGCCGCCTTCGACGCCGGCCGCGTCGCCACCCTGCTGCGCCGCTTCTGCTGACGCTGCTGACCCGGCACCCTGCTGCGGCCGGTCCCGCTGACACTGCCGGCTCCCGCACCCCGTTCCGGCCGGCTCCGCTGACGACGGCCGGCCGGGTCGCCGCACCGCCGGCTGACCTTGTCGGCGTCCCGGCGTCGCCGGAGCCGCCCTCGCGGTAACGATCTGGGAACGCTCCCATGGGCCTATTGACACCCCTGACGCCCGTCGGCAATCTCATGGGAGCGCTCCCGGAGGCGTGGCACGGCTCACCGCGCCCGCTCCGGCCGCCGGCACCGTCCGGCAGCGGCGGTGCGCACGGCATCCCCCACCACACCCGATCCAGCCTCACCACCGAAAGAGGGGTCTCCCGATGAGCCTCACCACGCGGCGTACCCGCATGGCGGCCGCCGCCCTGGCCGCGATCACCGCCATCGGCGGTCTCGCGGCCTGCGGCAAGGACGACGACGCGCCCGCGGCCGGCGAGAAGCCCGCGAAGCTGGTCGTCGACACGTTCGGCGAGTTCGGTTACGACGAGATCGTCAAGCAGTACGAGAAGGACACCGGCATCAAGGTCGAGCTGCGGAAGGTAGCGCAGCTCAACGAGTACCGGCCGAAGATCGTCCGGGCGCTGGCCACCGGCAAGGGCGCGGCCGACGTGGTCGCCCTCGAAGAGGGCATCCTCAACGAGTTCAAGGCCAACCCGGCCAACTGGGCCGACCTCGCTCCGCTGGTCGCCGACCACAGCAAGGACTACCTGCCCTGGAAGTGGGAGTTGGGCAAGGCGCCGGACGGCCGGCTGATCGGCCTGCCGACCGACGTCGGCAGCCTCGCCGTCTGCTACCGCCGCGACCTGTTCCAGGCGGCCAGGCTGCCGGTCGAGCGGGACCAGGTGGCCGCCCTCTGGCCGGACTGGAACGCCTTCATCGAGACCGGCAAGAAGTACCGCGCCGCCACCGGCAAGGGCCTGCTCGACTCCGTCACCACCGCCGCCAGCGCGGTGATGTTCCAGCAGGGCGGCGACCTGTTCTACGACAAGGACGACAACGTCGTCGCCGACCGGAGCGCGGCGGTGAAGACCTCCTGGGACACGGCGGTCGCGATGGCCGACGCGAACATCACCGCCGAGACGGCCACCTGGTCGCCGGAGTGGTCGGCCGGCTTCAAGCAGGGCACCTTCGCGGCGACCTTCTGCCCGTCCTGGATGCTCGGCATCGTCGCGGACAACTCCGGCCCGGGCAACAAGGGCAAGTGGGACGTCGCCCCGGTGCCCGGCGGGGCCGGCAACTGGGGCGGCTCCTGGCTCGGCGTGCCGACCCAGAGCAGGTACCCGAAGGAGGCGGCGAAGCTCGCCGAGTACCTGACCAACGCGCAGAGCCAGGTGGCGGCTTTCAGGCTCAAGGGCCCGCTGCCGACCAACCTGGAGGCGCTGAAGAACCAGGAGTTCCTCGGCTACACCAACGAGTACTTCAACAACGCGCCGACCGGCAAGATCTTCGGTGACAGCGTCGCCAGGATCCAGCCGCTGCACCTCGGCCCGAAGCACCAGGCGGTGAAGGAGAACGCGTTCGAGCCGGCACTGCGCTCGTACGAACAGGGGCAGGCCACGAAGGACAAGGCCTGGGAGCAGTTCACCAAGGACGCCAGGACGCAGGGCGCCTTCTGACCCACCTCGTCGCCAGGTGGCGTCCGGGCCCACACCCGGACGCCACCGGCGCCGTCCCCGTTGCGCCTCCGGACGCCACCGGCGCCGTCCCGTTCCGCGTACCACCGCCTGGGCGTCGGCGCGCGCCCCGCGCCGACGCCGGGAAAGGACCCCGCATGAGCCTCTCGGCCACGACGGCGCCGCCGTCGCCCGCCGCACCGCCACCCCGCCCGCCGTCGCGGCGCCGCTCCCGGTCGCACTCGCTGACCCGCCTGGACCTGAAGTACTCGCCGTACCTGTACATCGCGCCGTTCTTCGTGGTCTTCGGCGTCTTCGGGCTCTACCCGATGCTGCGGACCGCCTGGATGTCCCTGCACGACTGGAACCTGATCGGCGACCACAGCTTCGTCGGGTTCGACAACTACGTCGCCCTCGCCAAGGACGACTACTTCTGGAACGCCACGCTCAACACCTTCGGGATCTTCCTGCTGTCGACCGTCCCGCAGCTGCTGCTCGCCCTGTTCCTGGCGAACCTGCTCAACCGCACGTTCCTGCGCGCCCGCACGCTGTTCCGGATGGCGATCTTCATGCCGAACGTGGTCTCGGTGGCCGCCGTGGCGATCGTCTTCGGCATGCTCTTCCAGCGCGACTTCGGCGTGGTCAACTGGCTGCTCGGCTTCGTCGGGATCGACCCGGTCGACTGGGACGCCGAGCGCTGGAGCTCGTGGACCGCCATCGCCTCCATGGTCAACTGGCGGTGGACCGGCTACAACACCCTGATCCTGCTCGCCGGCATGCAGGCCATCCCGCGCGACCTGTACGAGGCGGCGGCGCTCGACGGGGCCAGCCAGTGGAAGCAGTTCTGGCGGATCACCCTGCCGATGCTCACGCCCACCTTCGTCTTCGTGGTGGTCCTGTCCACGATCGGCGGGCTCCAGCTCTTCACCGAGCCGCTGGTCTTCGCCAACGGCAACATCATCGGCGGCGACCAGCGCGAGTTCCAGACCCTGGCCATGTACATGTACGAGCTGGGCATCGAGAACCTCAACACCGCCGGCTACGGTGCCGCGGTCGCCTGGGCGATGTTCCTGATGATCGCGCTCGTCTCGGGGATCAACTTCCTGCTCGTCCGCCGTACGGTGAAGTGAGGAACGCCCAGATGAACTCGGCCTCCCGGCGCCTGTGGCGCACCAGCCCGCTGACCTACGTCGCGCTCGTCCTGGCGACGCTCTTCTCGATCTACCCGTTCTACTACATGGTGGTCATCGCCACCCGCAGCCTGGACTCGATCAACGACGTCCCGCCGCCGGTCACGCCGGGCGGGTCGTTCGGCGACAACTTCGGTCGGGTGCTCGACAACGAGGCGGCCAACTTCCTCACCGGCCTGCTCAACTCGGTGATCGTCTCCGCCGTCGTGACGGTGTCCGTGGTGATCACCGGCTCGCTGGCCGGCTTCGCCTTCGCCAAGCTGCGCTTCCGGGGCCGCAACGCCCTGCTGCTGACGATCATCGTCACCATGATGATCCCGACGCAGCTCGGGCTCATCCCGCTCTGGGGCATGATCCAGGACCTGAACTGGTTCGACACCCTCTACGCGGTGACCGTGCCGTTCCTGGTCAGCGCGTTCGGCGTGTTCATGATGCGGCAGTACGCCACCCAGGCCATCTCCGACGAGCTGATCGAGGCGGGCCGGGTGGACGGGGCGAGCACCTTCCGGATCTACTGGAGCATCGTGCTGCCCGCGCTGCGCCCGGCCGCCGCCGTGCTCGGCCTGCTGACGTTCATGGAGACCTGGAACTCGTTCCTGTGGCCGTACGCGGTGCTCACCTCGGAGAACCCGACCCTCCAGGTCTCGCTGGCCTTCCTGTCGTACGCCTACTACACCGACTACTCGCAGGTGTTCGCCGCCACGGCGGTCGGCACCCTACCGTTGGTGATCGTGTTCGTCCTGTTCGGCCGCCAGATCGTCGGCGGCATCATGGAAGGCGCCGTCAAGTCGTGAGCAACCCCGCCACCCCGCCCGCCGTCGGCGTCCTCGCCGACCGCCCGCCGCTGACCTTCCCGCCCGGCTTCCTCTGGGGCGCGGCGACCGCCGCGTACCAGATCGAGGGCGCGGCGGCCGAGGGCGGCAGGACCCCGTCGATCTGGGACACCTTCAGCCACACCCCCGGCCGGGTGGTTGCCGGGCACACCGGCGACGTGGCCTGCGACCACTACCACCGACTGGGGCCGGACGTCGCGCTGATGGCCGAGCTGGGGCTGAGGTCGTACCGGTTCTCGGTCTCCTGGCCCCGGGTGCAGCCGGGCGGCTCCGGCCCGGCCAACGCGGAGGGGCTGGACTTCTACCGGCGGCTCGTCGACGAGCTGCTGGCGCACGGGATCGAGCCCTGGCTCACCCTCTACCACTGGGACCTGCCGCAGCCGCTGGAGGACGCGGGCGGCTGGCCGGCCCGGGACACGGCCGCGCGGTTCGCCGACTACGCCACTCTCGTCGCCGACGCGCTCGGCGACCGGGTGCGCTACTGGACCACGCTGAACGAGCCGTGGTGCTCGGCGTTCCTCGGCTACGGCTCCGGGGCGCACGCGCCGGGCCGCTCCGACGGGGCGGACGCCGTCCGGGCCGGGCACCACCTGATGCTCGGCCACGGCCTCGCCGTGCAGGCGCTGCGCGCGGCCCGGCCGGCCGCCGAGGTCGGGGTGACGGTCAACCTCTATCCGGTCACCCCGGCCAGCGACGCGCCCGCCGACGTCGACGCCGCGCGGCGCATCGACGGGTTGGCCAACCGGTTCTTCCTCGACCCGCTGCTGCGCGGGTCGTACCCGGCGGACCTGATGGCCGACCTCGCCCGGGTCACCGACTTCGGGCACGTGCGCGAGGGTGACCTGGCGGCCATCGCCACCCCGCTGGACCTGGTCGGCGTCAACTACTACAGCCGCCACGTCGTCGCCGCCCCGGTGGCGGGCGCCGAGCCGGAGCCGTACTGGCGGACGCCGTCCTGCTGGCCGGGCAGCGAGGACGTCCGCTTCGTCACCCGGGGCGTCCCGGTCACCGACATGGACTGGGAGATCGACGCCCCGGGCCTGGTGGAGACGCTGCGCCGGGTCCACGAGGAGTACACGGACCTGCCGCTCTACGTCACCGAGAACGGTTCCGCCTTCGTCGACGCGGTGGTCGACGGGCGGGTCGACGACGTCGACCGGGTGGCGTACTTCGACGCCCACCTGCGCGCCGCGCACGAGGCGATCGAAGCCGGCGTTCCCCTGCGCGGCTACTTCGCCTGGTCGCTGATGGATAATTTCGAGTGGGCCTGGGGCTACACCAAGCGGTTCGGGATGGTCTACGTCGACTACGACAGCCAGGCCCGGATCCCCAAGTCCAGCGCCAGGTGGTACGCCGAGGTGATCCGACGCAACGGTCTGGCCGCACAATAGGCGAGGGCCAGCCAGCAACGGGCGGCCCCGGCAACCACCCGCCCGGGTTGGGCCGGGGCCGGCCCGCCGTCGGAGGAGCAGACGATGACAACGCAGCGCACCCGGTCGCTCGGGCGCCCGACCCTCGACGCCGTCGCCGCCCGTGCCGGCGTCGGTCGCGGGACGGTCTCCCGGGTGGTCAACGGCTCACCGCAGGTGAGCCCCGAGGCGCGCGCCGCGGTGCAGCAGGCCATCGCCGAGCTGGGGTACGTGCCGAACCGCGCCGCCCGCGCCCTGGTCACCCAGCGCACCGACTCCATCGCCCTGGTCGTCTCCGAGTCCGGCGACCGGGTCTTCACCGAGCCGTTCTTCGCCGGCATCGTCCGGGGCGTCAGCTCGGGGCTGCTGGAGACCCCGTTGCAGCTCTGGCTCGCCATGGTGCAGTCGCCGATCGAGCGGGAGCGGGTCGAGCACCACCTGACCAACCAGCACGTCGACGGGGTCCTGCTGCTGTCGCTGCACGACTCCGACCCGCTGCCCACCCTGCTCGAGGAGCGCGGCCTGCCCACCGTGCTGGGCGGGCGGCCGGCCGGGATGCTCCAGCCCGGCGCGCAGCCCGCGTACTACGTCGACGTGGACAACGTCGGCGGCGCCCGCCAGGCGGTGGAACACCTGGCCGGCCGGGGGCGGCGGCGCATCGCCACGATCGCCGGCCCGCAGGACATGGGCGCCGGCCTGGGCCGCCTGACCGGCTACAAGGAGGCGGTCCAGGCCGCCGGGGGCAGGGTCGACCCCGACCTGATCGCGTACGGGGACTTCAGCGAGGACAGCGGGGCGGCCGGGATGCGCCGGCTGCTGGAGGTCTGCCCCGACCTCGACGCCGTCTTCGTCGCCTCCGACCTGATGGCGTTCGGCGCGCTGCGGGCGCTGCGCGAGGCGGGCCGGCGGGTGCCGGAGGACGTGGCGGTGGTCGGCTTCGACGACGCCCCGATCGCCCGGCAGTCCGACCCGCCGCTGACCACGGTCTTCCAGCCGGTGGAGGAGATGGGCCGGCAGATGGCCCGCCTGCTGATCTCCCGCATCCGCGACGAGAAGCCCCCGTCCCCCCACCTCCTCCTGAACACCACCCTCATCCAACGCGCCACCTCCTAACCCCCACCCCCCCCGGCCCGTGCCGTTGATCATGAAGCTGTCGGCGATGGCATCGCGTGTCGCGGCAACTTCATGATCAACGAGGCGAGCAGGGGTGGGGAGCGCGGTGGGGTGGGGTGGGGTGGGTCAGGTTAGGGGAGGGGGTAGCGGCGGAGTTCGCGCTTGGCGAGGGACGCGCGGTGGACCTCGTCCGGGCCGTCGGCCAGGCGCAGGGTGCGGGCCTGGGCCCAGAGGGCGGCCAGCGGGGTGTCCTGGCTGACGCCGGCGCCGCCGTACGCCTGGATGGCCTTGTCGATCACCCACTCGGCCATCGCCGGCGTGGCGATCTTGATGGCTTGGATCTCGGTGTGTGCGCCCTTGTTGCCCACGGTGTCCATCAGCCAGGCGGTCTTGAGCACCAGCAGGCGGGCCTGCTCGATGCGCACCCGCGACTCGGCGATCCACTCGCGCACGACGCCCTGCTCGGCGAGGGGCCGGCCGAACGCGACCCGCTCGGTGACCCGCCGGCAGAGCAGCTCGAGGGCCCGCTCCGCCATGCCGACCAGCCGCATGCAGTGGTGGATCCGGCCGGGGCCGAGCCGGGCCTGGGCGATCGCGAAGCCGGAGCCCTCCGCCCCGACCAGGTTCTCCGCCGGCACCCGGACGTCGGTGAAGTCGATCTCGGCGTGCCCGCCGTGCGGGGCGTCGCTGTAGCCGAACACGGTCATGCCCCGGTGCACCGTGACGCCGGGGGTGTCCCGCGGCACCAGGATCATGCTCTGCTGGCGGTGCCGGTCGGCTCCCGGGTCGGTCTTGCCCATCACGACGAAGATCTCGCAGGCCGGGTCCATCGCCCCCGACGACCACCACTTGCGCCCGTTGACCACGTAGTGGTCGCCGTCCCGGGTGATCCGGGTGGCGATGTTGGTCGCGTCCGAGGAGGCGACCTCCGGCTCGGTCATGCAGAACGCCGAACGGATCTCGCCCTCCAGCAGCGGCAACAGCCAGCGCTCCTGCTGCTCCGGCGAGCCGAACTCGGCGAGCAGCTCCATGTTGCCCGTGTCCGGGGCGGCGCAGTTGACCGCCTCCGGCGCGAGGTGCGGGCTGCGCCCGGTCAGCTCGGCCAGCGGGGCGTACTGGAGGTTGGTCAGCCCGGCGCCGTGGCGCGGGTCGGGGAGGAAGAGGTTCCACAGGCCGCGCCTGCGCGCCTCGGCCTTCAGCTCCGCCAGCACCGGCGGCCGCGCCCACGGGTCACCGGCGGCGGCGACCTGCGCGGCGTGCACCGGCTCGGCGGGATGGACGTGCTGCTCCAGGAAGTCGGTCAGTTCGGCCCGCAGCGCTTCCGTGCGGGCGTCGTACGCGAAGTCCATCACCGCTCCCCGGCGGCGGTCAGCCCGTGCTCGACCAGCGGTGCCACCATGTCGCCGATCCGGTCGAAGCCCTCGCCGAGCGTCTGCCCGAGCGTGTGCCGGTAGTGGATGCCCTCGCAGATCACCGCGAGCTTGAAGCAGCCGAGCGCGACGTGCCAGTGCAGCGGCCCGACGTCGACGTCGCCGCGCCCGGCGTACCGCTCGATCAGCTCCGACCCGGCGGGGAAGCCGGCGCGCGGGCCGAGCCCGTCGGCGACCGGGTTGCCGGCCGCCGCGTCGCTGCCGCCGAGCACGTCCCAGTAGGTCAGCAGCAGCCCGAGGTCGGCCAGCGGGTCGCCGAGGGTGGCCATCTCCCAGTCGAGCACCGCCCGGACGGCCACCGGGTCGACGGTGGCGAGGAGGTTGTCCAGCCGGTAGTCGCCGTGCACGATCCGGCCCGCGTTGGCGCCCTCAGGCGCGGTGGCGGCGAGCAGGTCACGCAGCTCCTCGATGCCGGGCAGCGGCCGGCTGCGGGAGCGGTCGAGCTGGCCGGACCAGCGGCGGACCTGCCGGGCGAGGTAGCCCTCCGGCCGGCCGAAGTCGCCCAGCCCCACCGACGCCGGCTCGACGGCGTGCAGGGCGGCGAGGGTGTCCATCATCGCCATCGCCAGCTCCCGCCGCTGGCCGGCGGTGAGCGGGTCGGTCTGGGCGCGGGTGCGGAACACCTCGCCGCGCACCCGCTCCATCAGGTAGAACGGCGCGCCGATCACCTCGGGGTCCTCGCACAGCAGCAGCGCCCGCGGCACCGGCACGTCGGTCGGCGCCAGCGCGGAGATCACCCGGTGCTCGCGGGCCATGTCGTGCGCGGTGGCCAGCACGTGCCCGAGCGGCGGGCGGCGCAGCACGACCTCCTGCCCGCCGGCGTGCAGCAGGTAGGTCAGGTTGGACTTGCCGCCGGCGATCAGCCGGGCCCGCAGCGGACCGTCGGCCAGCTCGGGCCGGTGCCGCGCCAGGTGGCCGGCGAGCCGGTCGAGATTTAGCCCTCGGGGCGAGGTGGCGGGGGCGGGGCCGCTTCCCGGCCCGTACGCGTCGACGGCCGGCTCGGTCATCCGACTAGTTGATGGCAGCTCCGTCAGGTTGTCAAGGTCGGATTTGACCCTCGGGACATGCCGCTGCAACAGGGGCGAAACGGCCAGGGGTCAGGCTGGTGCCCAGCCTGCCGGCCAGCGGTGCCGGCCCGCCGAGCGGAGGGTTCAGACATGTTGCTGCGAGTTCGGGTCACCCTGCCGGACCGTCCGGGCACGCTCGGCCAGGTGGCGCGCACGATGGGCGTGTCCGGCGCGGACATCGTCCAGGTGGTCGTCCTGGAGCGGCTCGGCGGTCGGGCGGTGGACGACTTCACCGTGGTCTGGCCGGGCGCGGCGCGGGTGGAACGGCTGCTGGCCGGCCTGGCCGCGATCCCCGGGGTCCGGGTGGACGGGGTGTGGCGGGCGATCGGCGCGCCCACCACCACCGGGCAGGACGCCGAACTGCTGGCCCAGGTCGCGGCGAACCCCGCCGAGGGGGTGGCCACCCTGGTCGACGCCGTGCCCGGGCTGCTCGCCGCCGACTGGGCCGTGGCCGCGGTGGTGCCTGTGGACTGGGCCGCGCGGACCGGCACCACGGGGGAGGCGACCGTCGGCTACGCGAGCTGGCGCGCACCCGTACCGGCGCGGTTGCCCGAGGTGACCCCGCTGCGCGCCCGGGCGATGACCGCGCCCGACGGTGGACACTTCGCGGTCGCGCCGTTCGGCCGGGCCGGCCTGGTGCTGGTGGTGGCCCGCGAGCGCACCGGGACGCCGGCCGCGGCGGCGTTCCACGCCACCGAGGTGGACCGGCTGGCGCAGCTCGTCCGGGCCGGCGCGGTGATCCTCGGCGACCGGCTCGACCTGGTCGGGGCTCCGCCGGCGGTGGCGAACCCCTGAGCCCGGCCCGCCCGACGGTCACGGTGGCGCAGGTCGCGGCGGCCGATCCGGGCCGTCACTCCGGGGCAACCGGCCCGCAACAGCCGGCGGCGAGGGTCGTACGGGGAAGGGAGGCAACCATGACGTTGTGGCGGATCCGGGCGACCGTGGACGACCGGCCGGGCTACCTGTCGGTGCTCACGGCCAGCCTGGCGTTGCGCGGGGTCAACATCCTCGCCGTGCAGGTGCACACCACCGAGCGGGGCGCGGTCGACGACTTCCTGGTCGACGCGCCGGACGCGCTCGACGAGGCCGACCTCGTCGCCGCCGTGGAACGGGGGCGGGGCCGGGACTGCTGGGTCGCGCGCAGCGAGGCGCGCGGGCTGGCCGACCAGCCCACCCGGGTGCTCGGCCTGGCCAACCGGCTCGTGCGGGACCCGGACGCGGCCGGGGAGGCGCTGCGTGCCCTGCTCGGCGCGGACACGGTCACCTGGCGGCCCACGCCGGCCGGCGCCGGGGCCGGGATCACCGGCACCACCATGCTGCTGGCCGACCCGGGCGGCGGCGCGTTCACCCTGCGCCGCGTCGCCCCGGACTTCACCCCGGCCGAGTACGCCCGGGCGCAGGCCCTGCTGGAGCTGTCGGCCACGGCCGCACGTCGGGCCGCCGAGCAGGTCACCCTGGTCCTGCCCGACGGGACCGAGGCGGCCGTACGCCCGGCGGGTGCCGACGACCTGGCGGGCGTGGTCGAGCTGCACGAGGCGTGCTCGGCGCGCAGCCGGTACCGCCGCTACCTGGGCGGCGCGGCGGCGCCCTCGGCGGCCCGGCTGCGCCGGCTGCTGGAGCCGGCCCGGGGCCTGACCCTGCTCGCCACGGCCGGCGGCGACGCCGGGGAGGCGGAGACGGTGCTGGCGATGGCGAACCTGCTCGCCGAGGGCGACGAGGCGGAGGTGGCGCTGCTGGTCCGCGACGACTGGCAGCGGCGGGGGCTCGGCTCGGCCCTGCTGCGCCGGCTGGTCCGGCACGCCGAGCAGGCCGGGTACGCGGCCCTGGTGCTGCACGTCCACGCGGAGAACGCCCCGATGCTACGCACCGTGCGGCGGCTCGGCCGGCCCACCCCGACCGAGCGGGACGGCGGCCTGGTGGCCGTGACCGTCCCGCTCACCGCCGGCGCCCCCGTGGCGGGAAGGGCACCGTGTTGACCCCTTCGGTGCAGGAAGGCCCCCTGCCAGGCGTCGACAGGGGGCCCTTCCCCGCACCTCAGGTGGTCGGGTAGCTGCTGTAGTCGGGGAAGTTGCCGTAGAGGCGACCGCCGCCGCCCACGGTCACCGCCTGCACCAGCAGGTCGCCGCCCACGAAGGCACCCTTCCAGGACGCGCCCCGGCCGCCGAACGGCTCGTCCCGGTCGCCCCGGGAACGCGGCTTGTTGATGCCCACCTTGAACGCCTGGAGGTCGACCGCCAGTTTCCCGGCCAGCTCCTCGTCGTCGCAGGCCAGCGAGGCGACCAGCGCGCCGTTGGAGGCGTTCATCGCGGCCAGCAGCTCGTCGGTGGTGTCCACCACCACGATGGTGTCGACCGGGCCGAACGGCTCGGCGTGCATCAGCCGGGACCGGCCGGGCGGGGCCAGCAGCACCGACGGCGCCACGTACGCGGAGGTGTCCTGCCCGTCCAGGAACGGCGCGCCGGCGAGCTTGCCCCGGTGCAGCGGCACCGCGCCGCCGCGTACCGCCTCGTCGACCTTGCGGCGCAGCTCGTCGGCCTTGGCGGCGCTGATCAGCGGGCCGAAGTCCAGCTCGGGCAGCGGGTCCCCGGCGGTCCAGTCGTCGCCGACGGCGAGCGGGTGTCCGAACCGGACCGAGCGCACCACCGGCAGGTACATGTCGAGGAACTCGTCGACGAGGTCCCGCTGGACCACGAAGCGCGGGTACGCGGTGCAGCGCTGCTTGCCGTACTCGAAGCCCTTCTTGAGGTGCCCGGCGAGCAGGTCCCACTGCGAGAAGTCCCAGATGCCCCAGGCGTTGAGGCCCTCCTGCTCGATGAAGTGCCGCTTGTCGGAGTCGAGCAGCGCGGCGGCCACCTTGCCGCCGTTGGAACGGCCGCCGACGAACGCCACCGCGCCGACCTCCGGGGCCCGGACGAGCACCTCGGAAAGTTCCTCGCCGCCGCCGGACACCAGCGTGGCGGGCAGCCCGGCCCGGCGCATCAGCGCGTGCGCGACGGTGAGGCAGACCGCGCCGCCCTGCGACGGGGTCTTGGCGATCACCGCGTTGCCGGCGAGGAGCTGCACCAGCTCGGCGTGCACGAGCACGCTCATCGGGTAGTTCCACGACGCGATGTTGCTGACCGGCCCGGGCAGCGGCTCCCGGCCGTCGGCGAGCATCCGGTCGATCTCGCCGACGTACCAGCGGACGCCGTCCAGCGCCCGGTCCACATCGGCGCAGGCCAGCCGCCACGGCTTGCCGATCTCCCAGACCAGCAGCAGGGCGAGCAGGTCGCGGTGGGCGGTGAGGGCGTCCAACGCGTCGGTGACCCGGGCCTTGCGCTCGGCGAGCGGGGTGTCGGCCCAGGCGCGGTGCGCGGCGGCGGCGTGCGCCACCGCCGCGCGGGCGGTCTCCGCGTCGAGGCGGGGCAGGTTGACCAGCACGGTGTTGTCGACCGGGGTGCGGACCGGGCTGGGCGTGCCCACCGCGTGCCAGTCGCCGCGCACGAGGTTGTGCAGCGTGGTGACGCCGTCGACCGGGGCGCCGAACGCCTCCGGCGCGGCGGCCACCGCGCGGGCGAGGGTGTCGGGCCAGGCGGTGCCGTCGGCAAGTCGTAGAGCCATCGCATCTCCTCAGGGTTGGCCGGGGGAGCGGCGGCGTCGATGGCACCGCTGGTGTCGCGTACTGTCGCGCGCCGGAAAGCGGCGCGGCAACCGTACGTTCGTATGCCGGAACGCCCGGCCCGCGCCCGGCCGGCCGCAACGCGACTTCCCGTCCGCCGACCACGCCCCTGAGCAGGGTGTACGCGGACTATGCATCCATAGGCTTAGATGATGTGATGAACGTCCGGGCGGCGCCCACCGGGCCTGCCGTCAGTGCTCGGAGCCGGCCGGCGCCAGGCCGGGCGCGAGCGGTTCCGGCGGCTCGACGCGCCGGCCGTCGAGCCGGAAGTGGCGCCGGCCGACGGGTGCAACGGCGGCTGGCCGGACCGAAACGGCGACCGGCCGCCGGACGAGGTGTCCGGCGGCCGGTCGGGTGCTGGGTGGGATCAGCTGGTGAAGGTGATGTTGTCGCGCCGGCGGCGCAGCATCAGCAGCGCGCCGCCGCCGATCAGGACGAGGCCGCCCAGCGCGATGCTGGTCGTCGCCACGCCGGTCAGCGGCAGGCCGCCCTCGTTCTCGTCGTCGTTGCCGCCACCGCTGCCGCCGGTGCTCTCCGACGGCGTGACGGAGCCCGACGGGGAGACCGACTCCGACGGCGAGACGGACCCGCTCGGGGAGGTGGACTCCGACGGGGACACCGACGTCGAGGGCGACACCGAGGTGGACGGCGACGGGGAGGTCGGCACCGACGGGCTGGGGGACGGCGACTGCGTCGGGGCGGTGCCGGCGCAGGTGTGGCTCAGCTTGAAGCTGTCGGCCACGCCCGTGATCGTGGCGCTGCCGCCGGCCAGCGTCCACCCCGCCGGGGTGAACACGTAGGCGTGCTTGACCTGGCCCTCGTTGCCGTTGGCCGAGAGGAAGTCGGGGTAGGCGTCGGTGGGGTCAGGGATCTTCACCGTCACCGTGGCGCCGGTCAGGTCCTTGAAGGTGAGGGTCAGGTTCTCGAAGTCACCCGCGGTCTTCCTGCCACCGTCGAGGACGAAATGCCAGCCGTCGTGATCGGCCGGCCGGTCCTTGAACTTGGGGTCGTCGCACTCCTCCTGAAACTTCGCCGTCTTGCCCTCATGGGGCTTGTGCAGAGGGATGGTGCTGGACGCCCAGGCGGGGGTGGCGAGCGCGAGACAGGCCGTGGTGGCGACGGTGGAAACGGCAGCGCGCACCACGCGCCGACGGTGTGCCATGAGGACTCCTCTGGAGTTGATCGAGGGGACAGCACATGATCGCACAATGCGTGACGGTCGTGGACATCGGTCGATCGGCCTGAGCAGCGGCGACGCGGCAAGATGAGCGGCTCGGCGTTCGAATTCCTCACTCTTCGCAGGCGTGTCGATGTAACGCGATCGGCCCCGCGGACGCTCCACCCCGAGATCGGTCCCTCCTGGCCGCCCGTCACGGCACCCACACCGCCCCGAGCCCCGGCCCGCCGGGGCTCGCACACGACACCCACACGACACCCACACCGGCCGCGGCCCCGGCCCGCCGTCCCCATGAACTCGCCGGTCACGCGGATCTTGGACAGTACCCGTTCGCGAGGTGCGGAAACTGTCCAAGATTTACTTCGCGGGTCGCCAGCCGGCGGCGACGAGGGCACGGCGGACGGACTCGGCGACCTCGTCGGGGCGGGCGCGGACCAGCCACGCCGGGAAGCGGAGGATGCGGTCCCCGGAGGTCCAGACGTCGTTCTGACGCTTCATGTCGGCCGCCCAGTGCCGGACGTCCATGTGGTGCGCCCCGTCGATCTCCACATGCAGCCCCCACTCCCGCCAGTACGCGTCGAGCCACCGGGTGCGCCCGGAGGCGTCGGCGCGCCGCTGCTGGAGACCGGGCGCGGGCAGGCCGTGGCGGCGGCAGAGCCGGACGAAGTCGAGTTCCGAGAGCGCCTCCGCGCCGCCGGAGATGTCGGCCACGGTCTGCCGGATCAAAGCCCGCCGACGGGCTCGGGGCAGCGCCTCCACCACGGCCGACAATTCCTCCGGCGTGACCCGGCGCTGCTGACAGCCCGCCGCCAGCGTCGCCTGCGCCTGATCGACCGTACGGGCCCAGCCGGCCGCGTCCACCAGTGCCCGGGCGGTGCAGGTCCGCGGCGGACGGGCGCGCTGGAGATGCGCCGCCGGCAGCACCGACGTGCGGTGCACGACGATCGCCGGCATGTCGATCGGCAGCCGGCCCAGCACGGTGCGGCCCGCCCGCCGGTGTGCCGGCACGAGCACGTGCAGAGGATCCCGCCGCAGCCCGCGTACGCCCGCCTCGGCGGCAGCCGTCGCGCCGGCCAGCACGGCCCCGGGACCCGTGGCGAGCACGGCCACCCACAACTGCTGGTCCCGGGTCAGCCGGCCGTTGCCGGTGAGCAGGACGCCCCGGCAGATCGAGCGCCAGCGCCCGGAGCGGACGTGTCCGCGTACGGTGCCCTCGGTCAGCAGCCGGGCCGCCTGGGCGGTGGTGACGACGCCGGCCTGGTCGAACGCCAGCCAGTCGAACGCGTCGGCCTCGTCGGCGGGAAGGATGGGCCACATCCGTCCCACCATCGCCGCCCGCCCGGCCCCGCGCCGCCGGATCCCCGACCGCCCGGCCCACAGATCTTGGACAGCTTCCGTTTCCCGAGGACGGTAACTGTCCAGGATTCGGGGCATCCCCTCCACGTGGAGCTGGTGACGGTGGGGCACGGGGCGGCGGACCGGACGCGGCTGGGCGAGCTGCTCGCCGGCGCCGGGATCGCCCTCGTCGTGGACGTGCGGCGGTTCCCCGCGAGCCGCACCAACCCCGACGTCCGCAGGGAGGAGCTGGCGCGCTGGCTGCCGGCGGCCGGGATCGACTACCGCTGGGAGCAGCGCCTCGGCGGGCGGCGGCACACCCCGGCCGGCACCGCCGAGCCGGACAGCTGGTGGACCGTCGCCGCCTTCCGGGCGTACGCGGCGTACACCCGTACCGCCGACTTCCGGGCGGCGCTGGACGCGGTGCTCGCGGACGCGGCGGCCCGGACCACGGCGGTGATGTGCAGCGAGAGCGTCTGGTGGCGCTGCCACCGGCGGCTGATCGCCGACGTGGCCGCGCTGGGGCGCGGCGTGCCGGCGGTCCACCTGATGCCCGACGGACGGCTCACCCCGCACCGGCCCGCCGTCGGGGCCCGCCGGCTCGACGGCGGGGACCTTGTCTGGGACGGCTGAGAAAATCTCCCACCGGACCCACCCGTCGGGGCGTCGCCGCGCGTGGTCCCGGTCGGGAGGTGGGGTGTGGACCCTGAGGAGTCGTTCCGCGCGTACGTGTCGGGGCGCATCGCGGCGCTGTCCCGCGCGGCGTGGCTGCTGACCGGCGACCGCCACCAGGCCGAGGACCTCGTCCAGCTCACCCTGGTGCGGGTCGCCCGGCACTGGGAGCGTGTCAGCGCGGCCGGCGACCCCGACCCGTACGTGCGGCGCACCATGTACAGCCAGCACGTGTCGCTGTGGCGGCGCCGGTGGCGGGGCGTGGACCTGCGGGCCGAGCCGCCGGAGCGGGCCCTGCCGGACGGCAGCGCCGACGTCGCCCGCGCCCTGGTGGTGCGGGCCGCGCTGGCCCGGCTGGCGCCCCGGCAGCGGGCCGTGCTGGTGCTGCGCTTCTACGAGGACCTCACCGAGGTGGAGACGGCCCAGACGCTCGGCTGCTCGGTCTCCACCGTCAAGAGCCAGACCCGGGACGCGCTGGCGCGGCTGCGTACGCACGCTCCCGAACTGGCCGAGCTGGTCGGCGCGACGGCGGGGGAGGCGTGATGGGCGAGGAGCTGCGGAACGTGCTGCGGGATCTGGGCGAGCGGATGCCACCGGTCCGGCTGGGCGACGACCCGTGGACGGCGGGACGGCGGCTACGGTCGCGGGCGCGCCGGCGTACCGCCCTGGTGTCGCTGGTGGTGGTGCTGGCCTGCGCCCTCGGCGTGCCGGTGACGCTCGGCGCCGTCGAGCAGCGGTCGATGACGGGCGCCGTGCCCGCCGCCGTGCCGCACCGGATCGGGCTGCCGTACATGTGGCAGGCGACCGTCGAGCAGGATCCGCCCGGCCGGGCGTCGCTGCTGTTCAGCGGCGGCGACCACCTCGGCCTGCGTGGCATCGACCCGATCGACCACGAGGGCAAGGTGGCGGTGCTCGGCATGGGCGGGAAGTACCGCATGCTGCTCTACGGCGACGCAGAGCGCAGCGCCGGGATCGACGTGCTGCTCTCTCCGGACAGCCGGTACGTCGCGGACGGTTCCGCCGACGGGTGGATCCACGTCACCGACCTCACCACCGGCGAGCGGCGGGACTTCGCCGGCGGGGCGGACAGCACCTGCTGCACCACCCCGGTCGCCTGGGCCCCGGGCGGCGACGCCCTGCTCGTGCTGTACCACGCCGACGCCGACGCGGACGGCGACGGGGTGTACCCCAGCCGGCTGCTCCTGCTGGACCTGGCCACCGGCGCCGCCCGCCGGCTGGGGGGCGAACTCGGCGACCGGTGGGATCTGCGTACCGGGTCGCTGGCCGCGTTCTCCCCGGACGGCACCCGGATCGCCGTCGACGCCGGCGGCGAGCTGACCATGCTGGACCGCTCCGGCGCGGTCGCCTGGTCCCGCGAGCTGGGGCCGGACGAGCGGCTCGCCGGGGTCGGCGCGTTCACCCCCGACGGCTCGGCGGTGGCCGTCTTCCGTCTCGACGGCTGCCGGAGCGGGTGCGACGCCGACCAGCGGGCCGCCCGCACGTGGCGGACCGGCTACGTCGACGCGGCGACCGGCCGGGACGGCAGCGGCCCCGCCCTGCCCCCGGCCGAGGGGCAGGCCCTGCGCGCGCTGGGCTGGCGCAACGGCCGCGCCCTGGTCGCGCTCAGGTACGTTCCGGAGCCCGGCGTGACCATGGGGGAGACCGACGACTGGGACGACACTGGCTACTGGGAGACCGGCCACGTCCAGCTGGTGTCGCTGCGCCCCGACGGGCGCGTCCAGGTGCTGCTGGACCCGCCCGACGGCGTGCGGGCGATGGACGTGGCGCGCCACCTGATGGAGGCAGGCCGGTTCGGCGCCACCGCCCCCGACCCGCGTCCGTTCCCGGCCCGGCCGCTCGTTCTGCTGCCGGCCGTGCCGGTGCTGCTGGTGGTCGGCGGCGGGGTCGCCGGGGCGGTGCTGTGGTGGCGGTGGCGTCGGCGCCGGGCGGTCAGTCGGTGAGCTCGTCGGCGAGCAGGTCCATCAGCAGCCCGTCGTGCCAGCGGCCGTCCTCGCCGCGCTCGTAGCGGCGCAGCACGCCCACGGGACGGAAGCCGACCCGGGCGTAGCTGCGCACGGCCGGGGTGTTCGCCGCCGCCGGGTCGATGGTGAACCGGTGGTGCCCGTGCGCCTCGACCAGGTGCCGGACCAGGGTGCGGATCGCGTCCGGCCCGAGCCCCCGGCCGTGCACCGACGGGTCGAGGAAGACGTCCAGGCTGGCGTGCCGGTAGTCCGGGTCGTCCTCGGCGTACCACTGGATGGCGCCGACCACCCGGCCGTCGTGCTCGATCGCGTACACCGACAGGTCGTCGTCGGCCAGGTCGGCCCGCACGGCCGCGGCGAGGTCGTCGCCGCCGCGCCACCAGCGCCGGACCTGCGGGGTGGCGCGGATCGCGGCGAGCGCCGGCACGTCGGCCGCGGTGGCCGGACGCAGCGTGACCGCCTTGCCCCGCAGCATCCCCCTCAGCCCCGGATCTCGCCGTGCTCGACGCAGAACGCCGCCCAGCCGACCGGCAGCACCTGCACCTTCATCCGGCGGCGGCAGCGCGCGCAGTACCGCGGCGGCTCCAGCTCGCGCGCCGCCCGGCAGGCCGTGTGGGCACCGGCGCCGGCCGGCTCGCCGCACCGGTCGCACCACGGGTCGCCGGCCACCCCGCCGCCCGCCGCCGGCACGGCGTCGCCCGTGGTCACCGGGGCGCTCACCGCCTCGCCCGTCGTCACCGGGGCGCTCACCGCGTCGCTCGTCGTCACCGGGCGCTCACAGCGTCGCGGAGAGCGCCTTGACCGGCATCTTCAGGTCGTCGAGCAGCTCGAGATCCGCGGTCGCCGGCCGGCCCAGGGTGGTCAGGTAGTTGCCGACGATCACCGCGTTGATGCCGCCCAGCAGGCCGTCGCGCGTGCCCAGGTCACCGAGGGTGATCTCGCGGCCGCCCGCGTACCGCAGGATGGTGCGCGGCATCGCGAGCCGGAAGGCGGCGATGGCGCGCAGCGCGTCCTTGCCCTCCACCACCGGCCGGTCGCCGAGCGGGGTGCCGGGCCGGGGGTTGAGGAAGTTCAGTGGGACCTCGTGCGGGTCCAGCTCGGCGAGCTGCGCGGCGAACTCGGCCCGCTGCTCCACCGTCTCGCCGAGGCCGAGGATGCCGCCGCAGCAGACCTCCATGCCGGACTCGCGGACCATCCGCAGCGTCTCCCAGCGCTCCTCCCAGGAGTGCGTGGTGACCACGTTCGGGAAGTAGGAGCGGCACGTCTCCAGGTTGTGGTTGTAGCGGTGCACGCCCATGTCGACCAGCTCGTCGACCTGCTCCTGGCTGAGCATGCCCAGGGACGCGGCCACCTGGATGTCGACCTCGGCCTTGATCGCGGCGACGCCCTCGCGCATCTGCTTCATCAGCCGGGCGTCCGGGCCGCGCACGGCGGCCACGATGCAGAACTCCGTCGCCCCGGTCGCGGCCGTCTGCCTGGCCGCCTCGACCAGCGACGGGATGTCCAGCCAGACCGAGCGCACCGGCGAGGTGAACAGGCCGGACTGCGAGCAGAAGTGGCAGTCCTCCGGGCAGCCGCCGGTCTTCAGCGAGACGATCCCCTCGACCTCCACCTCGGGGCCGCACCAGCGCATCCGCACCTCGTGGGCGAGCTGGAGCGCGGCGGGCAGGTGCTCGTCGGGCAGGTTCAGCACGGCGAGGACGCCGGCCTCGTCGAGACCGACGCCGTTCTCCAGCACCTGGGTTCGGGCCTGGTCGAGGATCTCTGGCATGGCTCGTACCCTACAAGGCCGCCCGGCCGGGAGAAACGGCCAGCGTGCCGGGCCGGCGGCGCCGGGGTGGACGCGCCGGGCCAGGTCCGGCGGGTGGTAATTTCGCCCGGCGGAAGCGGCCGACGACGAGCGGCCCGGGCGGCGTGGGGGTGACGGTGGCGGACTGGCTGGCGGCGCTCGACCGCCGCGCCGAGCTGCGCGCGAAGGCGGGGCTGACCCGCACGCTGCTGCCCCGGGCCGCCGGCGACGCCGTGGTCGACCTGGCCGGCAACGACTACCTCGGCCTGGCCACCCACCCCGAGGTCGCCGCCGCGGCGGCGCGGGCGCTGTCCGCGTACGGGCTGGGGGCCACCGGGTCGCGGCTGGTGCGTGGCTCCACCGACGCCCATCACGCGCTCGAGGACGCCCTCGCCGACTGGCTCGGCACCGACCGGGCGCTGGTCTTCTCGTCCGGCTACCTGGCCAACCTCGGGGCGGTCCGGGCGCTCGTGCGGTCGCGTACGCTCCTGGTCTCCGATGCCCACAACCACGCGTCGCTGATCGACGGTTGCCGGATCTCCGGCGCGGAGACCGTGGTGACGCCGCACGCCGACGTGGCGGCGGTGGCCGCCGCGCTCGCCGCCGCGCCGGGCCGGCCGGCGGTGGTCGTCACCGAGTCGGTCTTCTCCGTCGACGGCGACCTCGCCCCGTTGGCCCGGCTGCACGCCGTCGCCCGGGAGCACGGCGCGATACTGCTCGTCGACGACGCGCACGCCCTCGGGGTGACCGGCCCGGCGGGCGCCGGGGGCGTCGCCGCCGCCGGTCTCGCCGGCCAGCCCGACGTGGTGGTCACCGCGACCCTGTCCAAGGCGCTCGGCGGCGCGGGCGGCGTGGTCGCCGGGCCGGCCGCGCTCGTCCGGCACGTGGTCGAGACCGGGCGGACGTTCATCTTCGACACCGCGCTGCCCCCGGCGGTCGCCGCCGGCGTCCACGCCGCCGTCGGGCTGGCCCGCGCCGGCGACGACCTGCGCGCGGAGCTGGCCGAGCGGGCCGCCCTCGTGGTACGCCGGCTGGCCGCCGCCGGCCTGGCCGTCTCCGACCCCGACGGCGCGGTCGTCTCGGTCACCGCACCGGGGCCCGAGGCGGCGAGCGCGTGGGCGGCCGACTGCCGTGACCGGGGGGTGGCTGTCGGCTGCTTCCGTCCCCCGTCCACCCCGGACAGCCGGTCCCGGCTGCGGCTCACCATCAGCGCGGGGGTGCCCCGGCGGGACTTCGAGCGGGCCCTGGAGGTCATCGTGGAGTGTGCACCGTGAGCGCGAGGAGTGAGCCGGTGTTGCGAGCCCCGCGGTCGCGGACCGAGGTGACACGGTGACGGTGCCGTGGCGGGGGCCGGTGCTGGTGACCGGCACCGACACCGAGGTCGGCAAGACCGTGGTGACCGCCGCGATCGCGGCCGCGGCGCAGGCCGCCGGCCTGCGCGTCGCGGTGGTCAAGCCCGGCCAGACGGGTACGGCCACCGGCGAGCCCGGCGACGTCGACTCCGTCACCCGGCTGGCCGCCCCGCTGACCGGCCGGACCCTGGCCAGCTTCCCGGACCCGCTCGCCCCGCTGGCCGCGGCCCGGGTCGCCGAGCTGGAGCCGCTGGAGCTCTACACCGCCGTCGACGCGGTCCGCGAGGAGGCCGAGAAGCACGACCTGGTGCTGGTGGAGGGCGCCGGTGGGCTGCTCGTACCGATGGGGCTGCGGCCGTCGGGCGAGCCCTGGACGGTGGCCGACCTGGCGGTCTCGCTGGGTTCCCCGGCCGTGGTGGTGGCCCGGGCCGGGCTGGGCACCCTGAACCACACGGCGCTCACCCTGGAGGCACTGGAACGCCGGGCGGTGCCGGCCGGCGTGGTGATCGGCGCGTGGCCGGCAGACCCGGAGCTGGTGCACTGGGCCAACCTCACCGAGCTGGTGCCGCATCTGCTGGGCGCCCTGCCGGCGGGGGCCGGCGCGATGGACCCGGGGGTGTTCCGGCGGTCCGCGCCCGGCTGGCTCACCCCGGCCCTCTACGGGGTGCTCGACGACTGGCGTGCCTGGGCCGAGGAGATCAGCTGAGAACCTGACTTTCGTCGGTGCCCGCCCAGGTCGGGCGTGGGTAGCCTGGCCGCCGTGGAGAGCTGGTGGGCCGGGCTCGCGGGCGGCGGACGGGTGGCCCGGGCGGGCGTCCGGCGGTGGACCGCTGACCTGCTCCTGTGGCTGGTGACCGCCGCCCCGATCGGGTACGCGGGCGTCACGCCGCCGCACTCCGGGCGGGCCGTCGCCTTGACGGTCGGCGCGTTGCTGCTGCTCACCGCGGCGGTGGCGGTGAGCCGGCGGTGGCCGGTGGCCGCCCTGGTGGCGGCGGTGCTCGGTTCGTTGCTGGACGGCAACTTCCTCTTCGCGATCCCGGTGTTCAGTTACCTGGCCGGCCGCCGCAGCGCCACCGCCGTGCCGGCTGCTCTCGCCTTCGCCGCGATCGCGGCCGGCGGCACCGCGCTCAACCTGGGGCTGCTCGGCACCGGCGCGGCCACCTGGTTCCTGCTCGCCTCGGTGCTGCTCTTCGCCGGGGTGTTTCCGTGGCTCGTCGGGCGGTACCGGCGTCAGCAGGCCGCCCTGGCCGACGCCGGCCGGTGGCACGCCGAGGCCCGGGACCGTGAGCAGCGGGGCGCCGCGGAGCGGATCCGGCTGCGGGAACGGGCCCGCATCGCGCAGGAGATGCACGACTCGCTCGGGCACGACCTGAGCCTGATCGCCCTGCGCGCGGCCACCCTGGAGGTCACCGACGACCTCGCCCCGGCGCACCGGGCCGCCGCCGGCGAACTGCGGGCCAGCGTCGCGGCCGCCACCGAGCGGCTGCACGGGATCATCGGGGTGCTCCGGGACGAGGGCGCAACGGCCACCACCCGGCCGGCCGACGAGACCGTCGCGGACCTGGTCGACGGGGCCCGGGAGGCCGGCATGGCGGTCGACGTGGACCCGCCGGGCGGGCTGCCGGACCTGCCGGCGGCCATCGCGCGCACCCTGCACCGGGTGGTCCGGGAGGCGCTCACCAACGCCGCCCGGTACGCGCCCGGCGCGGTGGTCACCGTCGCCCTGGTCGGCGACGGCGACCGGGTCGAGGTGTCGGTCGTCAACGCGCCGCCGCCGGCCGGGCCGCTGCCCGGCCCGCCGTCCAGCGGTTCCGGCCTGCTCGCCCTCGCCGAGCGGGTCCGCCTCGCCGGCGGTGCCCTGACGGCCGGTCCCCTGGGCGGTGGCGGCTTCGCCGTCCGCGCCCGGCTGCCGCTGGGCGGCATTCCCGGCGCCGACGCCGTCCTTTCGCCCGGCGACGCCCCAGGTCCCGGCGACGCTCCAGGTCCCGCCAGCGGCCCAGGCTTCGCCGGCGGCCCTCGGCCGGCCGAGGCCGAGCGGCGGCTGCGCGTCGCCCGCCGGCGGGTCCGGCGTAGCCTGCTGACGGCGCTCGGCGCCCCGGTGGGCCTCGCCCTGGTCCTGTCGCTGGTTTACTACCCGGTGGCCACCGCCGGTACGGTGCTTCGCGCGGAGGCCTTCGCCCGGATGCCCCTCGGCGCGGAGCGCGCCGCGCTGACCGGGCTGCCCCGGCGCCAGCTCGACCCGCCCGCCGGGCCGGCGCGGCCCGGCTGTGAGTACTACACCGACGGGAACTTCCCCCTGGCCGAGCCGACCTGGCGGCTCTGCTTCACCGACGGCCGGCTGGTCAGCAAGGAGCGGATCGACGGATGAACGCCGACACGGGCGGCCCGGTGCGGGTCGTGCTCGCCGACGACGAGGCGATGATCCGGGCCGGTGTCCGGGCCATCCTGGCCACCGACCCCGGGATCGAGGTGATCGGCGAGGCCGCCGACGGCCGGGCCGCCGTGGACCTCGTCCGGGCACACCGGCCCCGGGTGGCGCTGCTGGACATCCGGATGCCGAGGCTGGACGGGCTCAGCGCGGCCGCCGAGATCCGCCGCCTCGTGCCGGAGACGGCGACGGTCATGCTGACCACCTTCGGCGAGGACGACCACGTGGCCCGGGCGCTCGGGCACGGGGCGAGCGGGTTCCTGCTCAAGGCCGGCGACCCGCGCGAGCTGATCGCCGGGGTGCACGCCGTCGCCGACGGCGGCGCGTACCTGTCGCCGCGGGTGGCCCGTCGGGTGATCGAGCTGGGCGGGGACCGGGTGGCCCGCCGGCCGGTGGCGCGGGACCGGCTCGCCGGGCTGACCGAGCGGGAGCGGGAGGTGCTCGCGCTGGTCGGGGCGGGACTGTCGAACGCCGAGATCGCCCGCCGGCTGTACCTGGTCGAGGGGACCGTGAAGAGCTACCTGACCAGCATCTTCACCCGGCTGGAGGTGCGCAACCGGGTGCAGGCGGCGATCCTCGCGTACGAGGCGGGGCTGGTCGAGCCCAGCGGCTGACCCGCCCCGGGCCCGCACGCGCCCGGGGCGGCGCCACCGGGCGCGGCACCCGACCATCCGCGGCCAGGCCGCCACGCCGGCGGCTCAGCGGCGTCGGACGACGAAGGCGTCGGGCATCCGGAACGTGAGGTTGTCGGGGCACCACGGCGCGCGGACGACGGCGACCCCGTCCAGCAGCGGCGCCGTCTCACCGACCACCACCGCCGCCTCCATCCGGGCGAGCTGGTCACCGACGCAGCGGTGCGCGCCTGCCCCGAAGGCCAGGTGCCGGCGGGATCCGCGCTGCCCGGGCCGGAACTCGTCGGGCGCCTCCACGGTGGCCGGGTCCCGGCCGGCGCGGGCCAACCACAGCACGATGCTGGTGCCCGCCGGCACCGCCGTCCCGCCCAGCGTGGCGTCCACGGCGGCCACCCGTCGCCAGGTGACGATCGGCGGCTCCAGCCGGAGCCCCTCCTCGACCACGTCGGCGACCGCGACGGTGCCGGCCCGCAGGCCGGCCAGCACGGCCGGCTCGCCGGCAAGCCGGTGCAGCAGCAGGGTGAGGAACTGCGACGTGGTCTCCTGACCGGCGACGAGCAGGAAGAACAGCGCACCGACCACCACGTCGGGCGGGTGCCCGGCGGCCCGCAGCGACCCCGCGAGCCCGCCCCCGGTCTCGGCGAACTCCCGCAGCACCCGGTGGAACCGGCCCACCTCGGCCGCGAGCGCCGCCTGGCGGTCGGCGTCCAGCGGCGCCCAGAACAGCTCCAGCGCCGCGCGGGCGAACTCCTTCACGGCCCCGACCGGCGCGTCGGGCAGCTCGACCAGCCGGGCCAGCACCAGCAGCGGCAGGTCGGCGGCGAGTTCGGCGTAGAGGTCGACCGGCGTGCCCGCGTCCAGGACGGCGCCGATCGCGGTGAGGCGCTCCCGGACCAGTCCGGTCAGCCAGGGCCGCTGCGCGGCGACCCGGGTCGGGTGCAGGGCCTCGGCGACGATAGCCCGGATCTGCGGGTGGCTGGCGCCGCCGTTGTTCGCCAGGGTCGGCGGCAGCCGGAACCGGTGCCCGGCCAGCACCCGCAGGGCGGCCACCGGGATCGGGGTCACCGCGTCCAGGGCGTTGTCCGGCCGGTACGTGACCGGGTCGGTCAGCACCTCCCGCACCAGCGCGTGCCGGGTCACCACCAGGTGTTCGACACCCACGTGGTCGGCCACCCGGGCCACGTCCGGCCAGTGCGCGTCGGTGGTCTGCGCCCAGCTCCGGAACAGCACGTCGACACGCTATCGGGCGGCTCCCGGCAGCCCGGCCCGCAACTGCCACACCGTGGTGCGCTTCACCCGTACGCTCTCCAGCGTCTCGGGCACCGGCACGTCGTAGGCGGCCAGCTCGTCGAAGCGGTCGCGGGGCAGGAACGCCCGGCCGGGATCGCCGACCAGCACGTCCGCCCCGGCGCGGGCGGCCCGGAGCAGGAAGCGCAGCACCCGGTTGGCCATCGCCTCGCTGTAGAACACGTCCCCGGCGAACACCACCTCGGCCCCGCCGGCGTCGCCGTCGAGGATGTCGCCGAGCTCCGCGTCGACGCGTACCCCGTTGGCGTCGGCGTTGACCGCCACGGCCGCGACGGCCAGCTCGTCGATCTCCACGGCGCGGACGGCGGCGGCGCCGGCCCGCGCGGCGGCGATGGCGACCAGGCCGGAGCCGGCGGCGAGGTCGAGCACCCGGCGGCCGGCGACCAGCTCGGGATGGTCGCTGACGTACCGGGCCAGCGCCTGCCCGCCGGCCCAGGCGAAGGCCCAGAACGGCGGCGGCTGCGCGCTGCGGAACTCGCCCTCGGTCAGCTCCCACAGCCCGATGGCGTCGTCCGCCTGGTGCAGCCGCACCTCGGGGACGAAGGCGACCGGGGCGAGGCGGGCGTGCAGCCGGACGAAGGCGGTGGAAAGGTCGGACACGCCGCCGATTGTCTCCCGCCGCCCCGCCCGTCGGGCCGCGGGGCTTCCGTCGGGGCCGGCCGGCGCGCCGACCGGCCCCGACGGACGGTCACTTCGAGAACGCCTGGAACTCCGCGATCCGCACCTGCGTACGCGCCGGGCTGGCGGTCGCGCAGTCGGTGGTGGTCGCCGGGTCGTCGTCCTGCTCGCCCGCGTAGTCCGGCCCGCCGGTGCACTGGCTGGTCAGGACCTCCAGCCGCAGGTGCGTGGCCAGCGTGGTCGGCACCGGGAACTCGCGCAGGTTGATGTCCCGCACGTACGCCCGGTACGCCCCGCCCGGGAACGCGTCCGCCGCACTGGTGTGGATCCGCTGCCAGTTCGCCGGATCCGCGCAGTCGGTGGTCTTCGCGTTGCAGGCCGACACCGCGAACGACCGCAGCGCGCTGAGCGAGTTCTGGCTGCCCGGGTCGGCGTCGCCGGTGATCGACGGGCGCAGCATCGCGCTGACGCTGACCCGCTTCACGACCTGCGGCGCGTCGCCGGGCAGCGCCACGGTGACCTGCTTGCCGGCCACCCCGTCGAGGGAGGCCCAGTTGGTCGCCTCGGTGTCGTCGGCGATCCGGTCCAGGTTGACCCCGTCGCCGGTGATCGTCGCGCCGGAGGCGGTGGACGCCAGGTTGCGGCTCATCCGCAGGTCGACGTACCCCTCCTTGCCGGCCTTGGCGACCACGGTGAGCCGCTGGTGGCCGAAGCCCGGCGCGACGGCGAGCAGTTGGTACGTGCCGGGCACCAGCTCGATCCGGTCCGGCAGCGCCGTCGCCGGGTCGGTGTCGGCCACCGGGACCGCCCGCGCCTCGTACGCCCCGACGTACACCCGGATCGGCGCGTCGGCGCTGTCGCCCTTCGGGCGGAGGGTGAGCACGGCGTTGTCGGCGTCGGGGGCGGCGAAGCTCGGCGTCGGGTCGGTGTCGGAGGCGCCGTTGCTGGCGGCGTCCCGGCCCATCCCGGAGCGGGCGAACTCGGCCCAGAGCAGGTCCTGGTTGGCGCCGCCGAAACGGAGCAGGTCGGCGGTGAGCATGTTGTCCCGCATGTCGAGCATGCTGACCTGGCTGGCGGCCTGGAGCAGGAACGAGTCGAAGACGAGCTGCGCCCAGCGCCGGTTGCCCGGGCACTGGTCCACCGCCACCCGGCCTTGCGCGCAGTCGAGCTGGCGCTGCGGGGTGCCGACGCCGTACCGCTTCATCAGCGCGGCACGGACCCGGAAGTTGGTGGCGCTCCAGATCTCGCCGTCGGCGTGCACCGCCGGCCCGCCGGTGTTGTAGCCGACGTCGGAGTAGTTCAGCGGGCTGCGGCTGAAGTCGTGGTTGCGGATGCCGCTGACCATGTTGCCGGTGACGTACCCGCCGGTGACGTAGGGCGTCTCGCCGGGGGCGCGCAGCCCGTGCTCGAAGAGGTACTCGGCGGCCAGCAGGTCGCTCCACGACTCGCCCATCGAACCGCCCTGGTGCCCGCCGATGCCGCTGTCCGGGCCGGCGATCATCCGGTTGGTGATGGCGTGGGTGTACTCGTGCCCGATCACCGTCATGTCGTAGTCGCCGTCGACGCAGGGCGGGTACGGCCCGCCGGCCTGCGGCTGCCACAGGTACATGTTGGTGGTCGGCGGCAGCCCGTCGCGCGGCGTGCCCTGGTTGGCGTTGTTCCGGTTGCCGCTGAGCGCGCCCTGCTGCGCGCGGCCCTGCTCGGCGTCGCCGCCCCGGCCCTGCGGGGTCAGGTTCACCGCCTGGAGGTTCCAGGTGGCCTCGGTGAAGCCGAGGTGCCAGGCCCAGTCGTGCATCCGGTTGTGCATGGCGAAGAGGTTGGCGATCGCCGCGTCGCCGTCGTTGCGCTGGGCCGAGGTGAACACCGCGGGGTTGCAGCGGGCCTGGTGCCACTGGTCGGTGAACGGGTACTCGTAGCGCCGCTCCGGGCTGGGCGTGACCGGCACGGCCGGCGTGCCGCCGCCCCAGGAACGTACGGTGTTGGCGGAGTTGCCGCGCGCGGCGCCGGTCGGCGTGCCGGTGGCCGCGTCGACGTCCCACGGCTGCCCGGTGGCCGGGTCGCGGAACGCCTCCCGGCACTCCGGTGCGGGGTCGCCGCACCAGCGCACCCGGGGGTCCTGCCCGGGGCCGAGGTCGCGCGGCGGGGTGGCCGGGAAGACGGCCCAGCTCGGGTTGTCGGAGTCGAAGTCGACGAGGTCCTCGCGGACCAGCACCTGCCCGGTGATCCCGTCGACGTAGGTGGTGAACGCCTCCGGGTGGTCGTCGTCGGCGCCGATCAGGGTCACCTCGTACGCGGCCCGGGGCCCGTCGAGCGGGGTCGGCACGGCGACGGCCCGCACGCTGTGGCTGCGGACCGCGTCGGCGGCCAGGCCGGCGTCGGCGAGCGCCGCGCCGTACGCCTGCTCGTCGGTGAGGGTGGCGGGCGCCGGCGCGGCGGTGTCCCGGGAGAGCGAGGAGCTGACCGCGAGGACCGTGCCGGCGGCGACCGCGACGGTGACCAGGCCGTCGTGCCCGGCCGGCAGGGTGCCGAAGCGCTGCCGGAGGGTGACCACCGCGCCGTCGCCGATCGGCCGGACCAACAGCCGGTCCATCGCCGCGACCGCGGCGGCGTCCAGGCCGAAGAGGTCCTGGTTGCCGGTCAGGTACGCGCGGGCGGCCGCCTCCGGGTCGCCGGGGAGGCCGGTGGCGAGCGGGGCGCGGGCGGGGCCGAGCGCGTGCGGGGTGCCGAGCCGGTTCCAGCGGACGTCCGGGTCGGCCCTGCGGGCCAGGCCCCGCTGCCGGGCGTCGGGGGCGGCGGTGCCGGGGCGGTTGTCGACGTCGGCGTGCTCGTGCCCCTCGGCGAACGGGCCGGAGCGCCGTTCGGTGGCGGCACCGCCGGTGGGGACGGCGGCGGTGGGGCCGGCGGGGAGCAGCGCGGCCACCACCGCGGTTGCCGCCAGGACGGGAACGAGCCGGCGTCGACGCCGGCTCATCCAGGGTGTCCACTCCGGTTGTGCCACGGGACCTCCTCGTGGGAGCGGGGGTGGCCGGCCCTCCGCCGGCCGCGCGTGCGGTCAAGCATGCGCATCTGTGGATATCAGCCCTGGTCGGCGGGGACAAGAGCCACGCCTACTCAAGGCGGCCCCGGCCGCGATGACGGCTCCACGGATCGCGGCTCCACGGGTCGCGGAGACCGGCGGTGGTCGATCACCTGGAGCGCCACGGGCTCGTCGGCGACGCACCCCGGCCCGTCGTCACGAGACGGTGGGTGGTCGCCGCGCTGGTGCCGCCCGGGTGACGGTGGGTGCGACGCGGGGGCTACGGCGCCCAGTCGGGGTCGCGGCCGAAAGCGGCGACGAGGCGGTCCTGCTGGTCGGCCTCCGCCGGCACGTCGGCCTCCGCCCGGATCAGCCTGTCCCGCTGGTAGTCGCCGATCCGCCGGCCGAACCAGCGGGCGCACTCGGCGACCGCGTCGGCGTCCAGCCGGGGGTCCGCGCCGATCGCCACGGCCAGGTCCCAGCCGTGGATCAGGTGTTCCGCGACGAGCTGGTGCAGGTACTCGTCCGCCGGGGTCTCGCCGGCGGAGAGCGCGACGGTGCGCTCCAGCGCCCCGGGGTGGGTGAAGGCCAGCTCCGCCTGCGCCGCCGCGTCCCGGGCCGCCTCGACCGGATCCGGGCCGAGCACATCGCCGTCGTAGCGGTCGCCGACCTCCTCGATCGTCCGGCCGGCGAGCAGCGGCACGCTCCACCGGTCCTCGCCGACGACGTGGTTGACCAGCGCCCGGACGTCCCAGTCCGGGCAGGGGGTCGGGTCCGACCACTGCCCGGGGCCGACCAGCTCCACCCGGTCGATGAACTCGGCCAGGCTGCGGCGGTACGTCTCCAGCGGGTCCATGCCGACGATTGTTCCGGGTGTCCTGGTGGCCCGAGCCGTTTTGCCGCCTTCGGCCGGGGATGACCGCATCGGCCGAGCCCGTCCGCTCCACCGCCCTCCGGGGACGGGCCTCAGTCGAGCTGGTCCGGGTCCAGCCCGAGTTCGCGGGCGGTGACCAGGCGGACCCACTCGGCGAGCTGGCGGCGGGAGATCACCCGGTCGTGCACTGCGAGCTGCACCGCCAGGCCGTCCATCACGGCGCTGATCCGCCACGCGGCGCCGGCCGGGTCGGCGCACTCGAAGGTGCCGTCGCGAACGCCTTCCGAGATCACCGCCGCGAGGTCCTCCCGCCAGCGCAGGTCGAGCCGACGGGAGACCTTCTCCAGCTCCGGGGTGCGCAGCGACTCCGCCCAGCCGTCGATCCACATGGCCCACGACGTCGCCCGGCCGGCCGGCGTGTAGAGCTTCACGATCCGGCGCAGCTTGGTCAGCGGCGGGGCGCTGGACCGCATCACCGCGTCCAGCCGGGCCAGGTCCTGCTCCACCGCGTACGCGAACGCCTGCGCGAGCAGCCGGTCCTTCGTGGCGAAGTGGTAGAAGACCAGCGCCTGGCTCACCCCGGCCGCCTGCGCCACGTCGGCCGTGCGGGTGTTGGCCAGACCCCGCTCCACGATCACGTCACAGGCCGTGCGCAGCAGGGCATCCAGGCGGATCTCGGCCGCACGTCTCGTCACGCCGTTACCGTAGCGCATCAGCTTGAACACGAGGCGTCACCGATCACGGTCCGTCCGCCCTCCAAAGAGTCGGAAGCCGGACACTTCGACCGCGCCACGACCGACCCGTTCCTCCGTCCAGACCGGGGAAATGGCTGGCCAGCCTCCTAGGAAGCTCAGGGGTAGGGTGGCCCGCCATCATCGGACGCGCCGAGAACCACCCCGATTTGGCAACCGCTCGTCGGCTCGGCTAAAGTTCTCACCCGTCACCGGTTAACGCCGGAGACACGCGGACGTAGCGCAGCTGGTAGCGCATCACCTTGCCAAGGTGAGGGTCGCGGGTTCGAATCCCGTCGTCCGCTCGGAGATGCCGCCACGCATGACGGGGGCAACCTCGGTGGGGTGGCCGAGAGGCGAGGCAACGGCCTGCAAAGCCGTGTACGCGGGTTCAAATCCCGTCCCCACCTCGGCAACAGACGAGGGCGATTGGCGCAGTGGGAGCGCGCTTCCTTGACACGGAAGAGGTCACTGGTTCAAACCCAGTATCGCCCACCAGAACGAAGGCCCGTCACCATCAGGTGGCGGGCCTTCGCCGTTCCCGGACGCCGCTGTGCCGAGCCTCCGCCGCGCAGGGCGCTGCCGTTCGGACCGCCGCCGTTCGCGGGCCGCGCCCGGATCGCCCCGGTGCCCCCGGAGCCACGGACGACCACGGCCGCCCGCCCGCGGTGTCGTCGCGGACGGGGCGGCCGCACCCCCCGGAGCAGGCCGGACGCGTCCCCCGTTGCGGCGCGTCCGGACGTCGGTCGTCAGCTCACCGGATCGCCGGTCGGGCTCGAATGGTGGCGTCCTCGCCGCCGTCTCCCATCACACGGTAGGGAGCACCGCCGGCCGGGCGCGAGGACCGATCCGCACAGTGGCGGCGCCGGCGGTGTCGGGCTGCACAGCGACCGCGACCGGTGCCGCTGCCCGGGGCGCACGGGCGGGAGGCCACCGGCGCTCAGGCGGGCGGCCACCCGGCCGGGTCGCCGACCAGGCCCGCGTCGGCGGTCGCGTCGAGGGCCCGCAGGGCGAGCCAGAGCTCGTGCCGGGCGCTCGGCCCGCGCAGCAGGGAACGCCCCAGCGCCTGCTCGGCCCGGCCGAGGCGTTTGCGTACGGCGGACACCGAGACGCCGAGCGCGGTGGCGGTGTCGGGCAGTCGTGCCTCGGCGCGCAGCCACGCGCGTACGGTGACCAGGGCGACGGGCGTACCGCCGGCCTCCAGGGGGGCGAGCTGGCCGCGCGCCCAGAGGTGCAGGGCGGGGGTCGCCAGCAGCCGGTCGAGGCCGACCCACCGGCTGCCGGCCACCGCCCCCTGCCCGAAGGCGTCGTCCGCGCCACCACCGACGACGTTCGGTGCCTCCGGCACGCCTTCCGGGGTCGCAGCGGAACCGAGCAGGTGCAGGGCCAACCACGCGACCGACTGGTCGGAGATCCGCGACAGGTCGAGCCCGAGGCGGTCGCGCAGCAGCGCCAGCCGGGCCGCCAGGGTGTTGCGGTGGATCCGCAGGTGCCGGTGGGCCGCGCCGTCGAAGGCGAGCCAGGAGTTGAGGGTGGCGAGCAGTTCCTGCCCGTCGGGATCGATCCGTCGGGCCGGCCGGTACGACAGGCACGGCGCCAGCAGCGTCCGCGCCCAGTCCTGCCCCGCGGTGCCGAGCAGGGCGCGCAGCTCCGTCGCCCGGTCGAAGCGGCAGTGCCCGTCCGGTCCGTTCCGAGCCACCGCGAGAGCGTGGAACGCCTGCTCGTAGCCGGCGGCGGTGCGGCGCAGCGGGACCGGCTCGCTCACCCCGATCCGCGTCCCGGGCACCCGTCCGGTGACGAGTCTCCCCAGCGCGTCCGCGTCGCCGGCCTCTCGCGGCCCGGCGCGGTCCGGGGCCGGCACCAGCGCGATGAGATGCCGGGAGCGGACCGGGCAGGGCACCACCCAGGCCCGCCCGCCCAGCGCGCGGGTCACCTGCCCGGCCGCCTCGTCGCGTCGCCGGGGCGCGCACTCGACGACGCACACCCGGACCAGGTCGGGCAGGTGGGGACGCAGTGCCGCGGCGATGCGTCGGGCCGGTGCCACGTCGCCGACCATCAGCAGGTGCAGCACCGCCTCCCGGCTGCGCACGTCGCCGGCGGCGACCCGCCGCCGGGCCCGCTCCGAGCGTTCCAGCCGCCAGCAGAGACCGAGGACGCGCGCCGCGTCGGCGAGCAGGTCGCCGGGGAGCGGGTCCACCACCGCGAGCCAGGGGGCGGGCTCGGTCCCGCGGTCGGGGTCGCACCCCGCGCCGTCGTCGGCCTCCCCGGCGCCGAGGGAGACCAGGTGGACGGTGGGCGTGCCCGCGCCGCCCCGCACGGCCGCCGGCGTGCCGCGTCGGTGCAGCTCAGGTACGGCGCGGGCGGCGGCGCCCAGCACGGTCCGGTCGAGCGGGCTCCGGCCCGGGTGGACCGTCAGCAGGGTGCCGTCCACGCCGATCAGGGCAGCCGCGGTGGATCGACGGGCGAGTGTGTCGAGGATGGCCCGGACGGGATCGGGGCCGGCGGCGAGGCGGGTCATCGCGACGACGGCCTCGGCGCGCTCGAAGCGGACTCGCGACGGTTGTCGCCCGGGCGTTCGCGACCCGTCCTGCTCCGTCCGCACGACAGCAGACGGTAGTACCCGGGTGGCGGGGGTCACGAGGAGAGGCGGGGGAGGGGTGACGCCCGGCACGCCGGCGCTCCCGCCCCTCGGGGAGGCGCCCCGGGGTGGGCCGCCGCAGGCGGGCGGGGCGCCGCCGGCCGGCAGCGGCCTGCGCGCTGTCGGGCGTGGGGCCGCCGCGCGGTCGGCGTACGGCGGGTGGTGCCGGTGACGTCGACGTGCCGGCCACCCTCGCGGGTGCCCGGCACGTGCGTCGCGGCGCGTCCGACGGCCGTCCGACTCCGTCGGCCGCGCGGGTCGGTCGGTCAGAGCGGCGGGGCGACGTCCCGGCGCTCCTCGACCCGCCGGTACTCCACCGGCTCGGTCGTGCTGACCACCTGGCGGCGGCGTCCCCAGATGAGCGTGGTCATGATCAGGCCGAGCACGCCGGCCGCCATCAGGATCCAGCCGACGATGTCGAGGTCGATGCCGCCGAGGCTCGCGTCGAGCGCGAAGGTGAGGATCGCGCCGAGCGCGATCAGGAAGATGCTGGTGCCGATACCCACGACAGCCTCCTTGGTCAGGGGATGTGGTGTGCTGTCGAAGGGGGTCAGTACCCGGTGGCTGACCAGCGCAACCATCGGCTGCGCGGGAATCGTCCGCGGCGGCCGGCGGGGCGGCGTGCCGGGCGATCTTGCCGTCGGGTAGAGTTCATCCCGTCGCCGGGGAAAACCGGCGGCACGCGGACGTAGCGCAGCTGGTAGCGCATCACCTTGCCAAGGTGAGGGTCGCGGGTTCGAATCCCGTCGTCCGCTCGCATCCCGCCCCTGCCGGCCCGGTCTGCCGGGCCCGGGTGGCCACCACGGGCGATTGGCGCAGTGGGAGCGCGCTTCCTTGACACGGAAGAGGTCACTGGTTCAAACCCAGTATCGCCCACCAGATGATCCACGAGGCCCGTCACCGTCGTCGGTGGCGGGCCTTCGTGCTTTCCAGGCGTACGCCCGGGGCTGTGCGCTCCGCCACGTGGTCCCTGTCCCGTCGCCCGGCGGATCTTCTGCCCTGGGCAGATCCGCTCACCGTGAACAGGGGGCCGGACGGCCGGTCCGAGCCGGCACAGTGGAGCCCATGAGACTGCTGGTGTTGGGTGGGACGGGTTTCGTGGGCGGCGCCACGGTCGCCGAGGGGGTGCGTCGGGGCTGGTCGGTGACGGTGTTCAACCGGGGCCTGCACGGCGCGGCGCCGGAGGGCGTACACCGGTTGCGGGGTGACCGGACCGCGCCCGGCGGCCTGGCGGCGCTGGCGGACGGCGAGTGGGACCTGGTGGTCGACACCTGGGACGGCGCGCCCCGGGCGGCGCGGGACGCCGCCCGCGCGCTGGTCGACCGCGTCGGCAGCTACGTCTACGTCTCCAGCGGCTCGGTCTACGCGCAGCCGGTCGTCGACGGGGTGGGCGAGGAGGCCCCGGTGGTGGACGCCGAGTCGGACGCCGACGACGGCGACTACCCGCACAACAAGGCCGGCGGCGAGCGGGCCGTGCGGGAGGTGTTCGGCGACCGGGCGCTGCTGGCCCGGGCCGGGCTGATCCTCGGGCCGGGGGAGGACATCGGCCGGCTGCCCTGGTGGCTGGAGCGGATCGCCCGGGGCGGGGAGGTGCTGGCGCCGGGCCCGGTCGACCTGCCGTTGCAGTACGTCGACGTGCGGGACCTGGCGGCCTGGATGTTGGACCGGGGCGCGGAGGGGCTGGGCGGGACGTTCAACGTGGTGAGCCGCACCGGGCACGCGACCATGGGCGAACTGCTCGACGCCTGCGTCGCCGTCACCGGCGCCGACGCCCGGCTGCGGTGGACCGACCCGGAGCCGATCCTGGCCGCCGGGGTGGTGCCGTGGAACGACCTGCCGGCCTGGATCCCGGCCGGGCACGAGTACCGCTGGTTGCAGGAGCGCGGCGTCGAGAAGGCGTACGCGGCCGGGCTGACCTGCCGCCCGGTGACGGAGACGGTCGCGGACACCTGGGCGTGGCTGCGGAAGGTGGGCACGGTCCCGCCGCGGGCGGGCCGGCCACAGCGCGCCCCGGTCGGTCTGGCCCCGCAGCGGGAGGCGGCGCTGCTGTCGGCGACGGGCCCGGCCCGGGCCTGATCCCGCTTCGACACCACCGGCACGACGGCGGCCGTCCACTGTCCTGAGTGGACGGCCGCGTCGCGCTGCCGGGAAAGCGTTCACCGTGGGTGGTTTCCCGGTGCCCGGTGAGCGGCGAAATCCGGTCCGAAGTCACGGACCGTGATCGATATAGACAAGGGTCGGGGGCGCCCCTACAGTTCGGCCGACTGGTTCTCATCTTCCACGGGGGATTGCGATGACTACTGGCCGCTGGCCGCTGCCTGCGCGCAGGTCGAGAGGTGCCGGTCCTGCCCCGGGCAGCGGCAGAGGACGGTCAACGGGACGGTCGAGCACCGGTGGTCGTTCAGCGTCTTCGGCGTCGACGTCGACGGGCTCAACGGCCGGGTGGCCGACGCGATGATGACGTCCCGGGTGATGAACGACGAGGACGACCTGTCGACCTGGACACACCTGGTCGGGGTCCACGACCAGTCGCGCCGGGAGGTTCGGCTCTCCGTCAACGGAAAGCTGGAGTCGACCGTCGCGTACGGCACCGGGTCGTTCACCGGCGCCTTCGACGTCACCGGCCCCTTCTACGTGGGCGCCGCCCGGTACACCCCACCCGGTGGCAGCACCCTGCTGGTCGACCGCTGGCACGGCGACATCGACGACGTCGGCCTGTACCAGGGTGCGCTGACCAGCGTCGCCGTGGAGCAGATCTTCTCCGAGGGGCCCACGACGGCCACCGACGCCGTGGGCTGAGCACCACCGGTTCCCTTCCACCTCACCAAGTTCCGCTGTTTTTCGATCACGCCTTGGAGGCACACGGTGACACGCGTCCCGAATTCATCACGCAAACAACCACCAAAGCCCACGAACCGCACTCGCGCGGCTGTCGCCGCGCTCGTGGCCGGGACGCTCGTCGCCTCGGTCCTGGGGGTGCCGTCGGCGGGCCAGGCCGCTCCGGCGGCGCCGCGGACTGATCCCTCGGTGGCGCCGGATGCGGGGTCGGCGGCGGTGGCGGCGGTGCGGTCGGGTCGGCGGGTCGAGGTGGCGTCGGCTCGGACGGAGTTGACGCAGGTGTTCGCGAATCCGTCGGGTGGGTTCACGTCGGAGTCGGCGGTGGTGCCGCAGCGGGTGAAGCGGTCGGACGGGTCGTGGGCGGATGTGGATCTGTCGTTGCGGCGTGGGTCGGATGGGTGGCGTCCGGTGGCGTCGGTGGCGGATGTGCGGTTCTCCGATGGTGGTGCGGGTGCGGCGGTGACGCTGACCCGGCGGGGGAAGTCGTTGAGTCTGTCGTGGCCGGGTGGGTTGCCGAAGCCGGTGGTGTCCGGGGATGCGGCGACGTATGCGGACGTCATGCCGGGCGTGGATCTGGTGTTGCGGGCGACGCGGACGGGTTTCACGCATGTGTTCGTGGTGAGGTCGGCGCAGGCGGCGGCGAATCCGCGGTTGCGGGAGTTGCGGTTCGACCTTGGTGGGGACGCCCGGGTGGTGCGGGGCGCCGACGGGCGGCTGTCCGCACTCGCGGGTGGCGAGTTGCTTGCCTCGGCCGAACCCGCCGTCATGTGGGACTCGAACGACACCCCGTCGGCCGCCACTGCCCGGTCGGCCGGAGCGGACCGCGCGCCGGCGGCCGACGCCCCGACCGGTGGCGGGCTGCCGTCGCGGTCGTCGGCGGCGGCGCCGGGTGACGCGGCGAAGACCGCGCCGGTGGGTGTCGAGGTGGCCGGCGGTGACCTGGTGCTGCGGCCGGACGCGAAGCTGCTCGCCCCGGCGAACGCGACGTTCCCCGTCTACATCGACCCGGCGTGGTCGACCGGCAAGTCCCGGTGGGCGTACGCGACGAGCAACAACAGCAACAACACCGACACGACCGTCGCCCGGGTGGGCAAGGACCCCGAGAGCGGCAGGCTGTACCGCTCCTTCTTCGACTTCCCCCTCACCGCCATGAAGGGCAAGCACATCGAGTCGGCGTACGTGCAGATGAAGCTGGACCACTCCTGGTCCTGCGGAAACACGCCCACGTACATGTACCACTCGGGCGGCATCGCCTCGACGCCGCGCACCGGCTGGTCCCCCAAGCTGAACAGCCTCAAGTCGTCGGCCAGCTCGCACGCCAACGAGGGCTCGGGCTGCTCGGACTCGCCGCAGCCGGACATGACGGTCAACTTCACCGGCTCGGCGGTCACCAGCGTCATCCAGACCCACGCGACCAGCAACGCCACGAACATCACCCTGGCGTTCTGCGCGTGCAGCGCCACCGACGGCTCGGGCGAGTCCACCACCGACCGGTGGAAGAAGTTCTTCCCCAACAACGCCAAGCTGATCGTCGACTACGACAACATCCCGGGCAAGCCCAGCAGCCTCCAGGCAGCCGGCGTGGCCTGCCCCACCAACACCACGCTGGTCATCGGCACCCTGAAGCCGACCTTCTCGGCGATCTTCCCAGACGCCGACAGCACCCAGGCGCTGACCACGGCGTACGAGTGGGTGCAGGTGCCCGCGAACGGGGTCATCGACGCGTCGACGCCGCGCCGGACCCCGCCGGCCGGAGCGTCCGTGCCCGCCGGTGGCCGTTCCACCACGGCGGCGGTGACCGTCTCCGAGGCCGTCACGTACGCGTTCCGCGCCAGGGCCACCGACCCCGCCCCCTACAGCCGCACCAGCGTCTGGTCCGACTGGTGCAAGTTCATGGCCGACACGAAGGTGCCCCCGGTGACCGCGACGCTCACCTCGGCGAACCCGGTGCCGGGCACCGTGGCCACCTTCGCGGTCCGCTCCACCGACACCACCGTGACGAAGTTCCGGTACGGCTGGGTCAACCCGCCCACCACGGAGATCGCCGCCACGACCGGCACCTGGACCGACCCGTCGACGGGTGCCACCGTCACGGGCAAGCAGGCCAACGTGTCGCTCATGGTGCCGAAGTACGGCCAGAACACCATCTCCGTCTCCGCCGTCGACGGCGCCGGCAACGTCGGCTACGGCTCGCACGAGTTCACCGCCGCCCGGCCGACGCCCGCGATCGCCCGCTGGGGACTGGAGAACTATCCGGGCGTCAACCCGGGACCGATGACGGACAGCCAGCCGACGCTGGCCGGCGACAACTCCTTCACCGGAGGCAGCGTCTCCTGGACCGGTGACCTCAGGTTGATCCGGGGCGAGACGGCCTCCTTCAACGGCACCTCCTCGGCGTTGACCACCACGACCAAGGTCGTCGACACCACCAGGTCGTTCAGCGTTGCCGGCTGGGTGCGGCTGAACTCCCTGCCGACGACGGCGGACATGGTGGTGGCCTCGCAGGAGGGCGTGAGCGCCGCCGGGTTCCACCTCGGCACGCGTCTCGAAGGCTCGCCGGCGACGCCGCGCTGGTCGTTCCTGATGAAGGACACCGACCTCCAGTCCAGCGCGAGCCGGGCCGCGTTCAGCAGCACCGCGTTGACCTCCGCGGACGTGGGCCGCTGGACGCACATCGCGGGCGTGTACGACAAGACCGCCGGCAAGGTGCGGCTCTACGTCAACGGCGCCCTCACCGCCGAGGTCGCCCGGACCGCGACGCCCTGGAGCGCGAACGGCAAGTTCGCCGTGGGGCGCGGCTGGAGCTCCGGCGCGGTGAGCAACTATTTCAAGGGCAACCTGGCCGACGTCCAGGTCTACGACCGGATCCTCGTCGACCACGACTTCGTCGGCCAGTCCGCGGAGGACCCGGAGTCGGGCGGCTTCGACGAGCCCGGCATGCTCAGCGCGGTCAAGGTCGGCGACTGGACCTTCTCCGGCGCCCAGCCCTGCTACGAGGAGTTCCTCGACCCGACGCTGTGCAGCGCTCCCGAAGCCGGCCAGTTCGGCCGCCACCTGGCCCTGACCCAGGGCAGCAACGTCGGGGCCGGGCACCGTGACGACGGGCTGCTGCTCGACGCGGTGCACTTCACGGAGGACACGACCGACCCCTACTACGGCCTGGCCACCCGCGAGTACGGCCTCTCCCAGGACAACCTCGGCGAGCCCCAGAACCCCGTCTGGCAGAACGGCCGGGTCCTCCGCACCGACCAGTCCTTCTCGGTCGCGGTCTGGGTGCGCCCGTCGGCGCTCGGCGGCACGCAGACCGCCGTCTCCCAGATGGGCGCGAAGCAGTCCGCCTTCTACCTCGGGCAGCGCGCGAAGGTGGTGAACGGCGTGACGGAGAACCGCTGGTGTTTCAGCGTCTTCGGATCGGACAGCGACCTGAACGGCAACAGCAAGGAAGCACAGATGATGTCCGGGTTGATGAACGAGGAGGACGACCTCTCCCGGTGGACCCACCTGGTGGGCGTCCACGACGCCTCCCGACGGGAGATCCGCCTCTACGTGAACGGCGTCCTCGAGGCCAACATCCCCTTCGGCACGGGCACCTTCAGCGGAGCGTTCGACTCCACCGGCCCGCTGGTCGTGGGCGGCGCACAGTGGACGCCGGCCGGGGGAGCGCCGGGCATGACCGACCGGTGGCGCGGTGAGATCGACGACCTCGGTCTCTACCAGGGCGCGTTGACGGACACCGCCGTCAAGATCCTCTTCAACTCCGAGTCCGCCGAGACCGTCGAGCCGGTCGACTGACCCCCCTCACACCCCTCTTCCTCTCCATCGATCCCTGCGACCGAGCCTGTGGAGGCACAGTGAAACGCGTCCCGAAACCACTCCTCGAACCACCACAAAAGCTGCGAAAGCGGCCTAACCGGATCCATGTCGCCGTGGCGGCGGCGCTCACCGGCGCCCTCGCCGTCTCCGGCCTGTCGGTGCCCGCGCAGGCGGCGCCCGACCCGACGAAGCTCACCGGCCAGCGGGAGAAGCTCGACAAGCACGGCGGCACGGCGCAGGGGCGGGCGTACCCCGTCAAGGAGGCGGAGAGCGCGAAGCTCGCCGCCCCCGTGTGGCCGGAGCCGGGCAAGGCGACCGTGACCCTGCCCGACGCCCCGGCCGGCGAGCGGCGGGCCGCCGCTGCTCCGGTCAAGGCGGGAGCACTGCCGGTGTCGGTGAGCCGCGCCCCCGGCGCGGCGGGCGACCGCGCGTCGGCGGTGTCCGTGGAGGTGCTGGACCGGTCGGCGGTGCCGGCGCGCTGGCGCGACGGCCTGCTGCTGCGCGTCGGCGGCGCCAGCGCCGACCCGCCGGCGACCAGGGCGGGCGCGACCGCCGCGCCGGACGGGGCCGCGCCCCAGCCGGCCGCCGCCACCGTCTCGGTGGACTACCGCGGCTTCAAGCACGCCTTCGGTGGCAACTGGTCGTCGCGGCTCACGCTCTGGCAGGTGCCGGAGTGCGGGCTGCGCACCCCCGGGAAGGCCGAGTGCGCGGCCACCCCGCTGAAGTCCCGCAACGACGGCAGCTCCGTCCGCGCCGAGGTGCCGGTCACGGCGAGCGGCGCGGACGCGCGGAGCGCCGGAACCGCCACGCTGGTGGCGTTGGCGGCCGGCTCCTCCGGGCCGGAGGGCGACTTCTCCGCCACCCCGATGTCGGCCAGCGCGACCTGGTCGGCGGGCACGTCGACGGGCGGCTTCACCTGGTCGTACCCGATGCGGATGCCGCCGGCCATCGGCGGCCCGGCGCCGACCCTGGGCCTGTCCTACACCTCCGACAAGGTCGACGGCCAGTCGGACGCGTCGAACAGCCAGCCGTCCTGGGTCGGTGAGGGATTCGACCTCTGGTCCGGCTACATCGAGCGCAGCTACGTGCCGTGCGCCGACGACATGACCGGCGGCAACAACAGCACCAACCGCACCGGTGACCAGTGCTGGCGGTCCGACAACGCCACCCTGTCGCTGAACGGGCGCGGCGGCGAGCTGATCTACGAGGCCGGCAAGGGTTGGCACACCCGCAGCGAGGACGGCTCGAAGATCGAGAAGCTGACCGGCGCCGGCAACGGCGACGACAACGGTGAGCACTGGAAGGTCACCACGTCCGACGGCGTGCAGTACTTCTTCGGCCTGAACAACCTGCCGGGGCAGGGCAGCGCGACGAACTCGGCGTGGACCGTCCCCGTCGCCGGCAACCACACCAACGAGCCGTGCAACGTCTCGTCGTTCGCCTCGTCGTTCTGCAACCAGACGTGGCGGTGGAACCTCGACTACGTCGTCGATCCCCGTGGCAACACGCTGTCGTACTGGTACGACAAGGAGACCAACTACTACGCCAAGAACGCCACGTCGACCAACAAGGCCCTGTACACCCGGGGCGGCGTGCTCAAGCGGATCGACTATGGCACCTGGGACCGCGGCGCCACCGACCGGTCCGTGACCCCGCTCGCGCAGGTCGTCCTCAACAGTGTCGACCGGTGCGCGTCGGACTGCCACATCAAGGACGCGGCGCACTGGAAGGACGTGCCGTGGGACCAGGAGTGCACGGCCGGGGCGGCGGACTGCAAGGAGAACTACGGTCCGACGTTCTGGACCACCAAGCGGCTGTCGACCGTCACCACCCAGGTGTGGGACACCACCAAGAACACCCCGGCGTGGCAGCCGGTCGACTCGTGGACGCTCGGCCACACCTACCCCTCGGTCGGTGACGGCAGCGACCACGCCGGCCTGTGGCTCGGCTCGCTGCAGTACAAGGGCCTCGTCGGCGGCACGGAGGCGATGCCGCCGGTGACGTTCGAGCCGGTGTCGATGCCGAACCGGGTCCTCAGCAAGAACAACACCAGCAACAACCGGATGCGGATCGGCAACATCGTCACCGAGACCGGCGGCAAGATCCAGGTCACCTACAGCCTGCCCGACTGCACCTCCGGCAGCCTGCCGTCGGCGCCGGAGACCAACACCCGGCTCTGCTACCCGGTGGTCGGCCCGGACCCGTACGACTCCAGCAAGGAACTCACGGAGTACTGGCACAAGTACGTCGTGAAGCAGGTGTCCGAGTCGGACATCATGGTCATGGCCAGCGGCTCCGACCGCGGCCAGCCGGTGCAGAACACCTACTACAAGTACCTGGGCACGCCGGCGTGGCACTACGCCGACGACAACGGCCTGGTCAAGCCGAAGCGCAAGACCTGGAACCAGTTCCGCGGCTACGCCCAGGTCGAGGTCCGCAAGGGCGACGCCCCGACGCAGACCCTGACCCGCACCACCTTCCTGCGCGGCATGCACGGCGACCGGCTGAACAAGTCAGGCGGCGCCCGCGAGGTCACCGTCGCCGCGTCCCTGGGCACCGAGACGGTGTACGACGAGGACCAGTTCGCCGGCATGGTGCGCGAGCAGGTGCTCTACAACGGCGTCGACACCAAGCCGGTCAGCAAGACCGTCAACGTGCCGTGGCGCTCGCCGGCGCTCGCCACCCGCACCATCAACGGCGACGAGGTCACCGCCCGCTGGACCAACACCCGGATCGCCTACAGCGCCGTCGCGCTCGGCGTGGACGGTGTCGCCGGGTGGCGGACCTCGCGCAACGTGTCGACCTTTCATGACACGTACGGCACCATCGAGACCGTCCAAGCCGACGGTGACATCGCCAAGACCGGCGACGAGAAGTGCACCACGTACGAGTACACGCGTAACACCGGTGCGAACATCACGCAGACGGTCAAGCGGCTCACCGTCAAGGTGCTGCCCTGTGCGACCGCGCCGGCCAGCGAGGACGACATCGTCGCCGACGAGCGGAAGTTCTACGACGGCGCCACCAGCATCGACACCGCGCCGACCACCGGCGCGGTGACCCGGGTCGACAAGCTCAAGGACTGGTCGCTCGCCGGGGGCACCGTGTGGCAGACGGTCAGCCAGGCCACCTTCGACGCGTACGGGCGGCCGAAGACCGCCACTGATGTACGCGGCCGGACGGCGACCACGGAGTACACCCCGGCCACGGGTGGGCCGGTCACCAAGGTGGTCACCAAGACGCCCGACCCGAACGGCAGCACCACCGACTGGACCACCACCATCGAGACGCGGCCCTACTGGGGCCAGCCGATCCGGACCACCGACTACAACGGCCGGGTCGCCGACATGGAGTACGACCCGATGGGTCGGCTCGCCCGGGGCTGGAAGAACGGCTGGGCCAAGGCCGACCACCCGACCAGCCCGTCGGTCGAGTACACCTACCACTACGCGCCGGACAAGGACGCCTACCCGTACACCAAGAGCCGGGTGCTCCACGCCGGCGGCGGCTACCTGACGTCGTACGACGTCAAGGACGCTTTCCTGCGGCCGCGCCAGACGCAGAAGGCTGGCGTGGGCGGGGACCGGGTGGTCACCGACACGCTGTACGACGCGACCGGGCGCGCCGTGACGACCTACCAGGCGCACGCCGAGCCGGGCGCGCCGAGCGGGGCGCTCTGGTGGGAGCCGGAGTGGTCGGTGCCGGCGCTGACGAAGATGGTCTACGACAACGCCTCCCGGCCCACCGACGCGGTCTTCTTCGGCACCGACGGCATCACCAACCTGATCGAGAAGTGGCGCACCACCACCCGGTACCTGGGTGACACCACCACCGTGACCCCGCCGCAGGGCGGCACCGTCACCACGACGAAGACCGACATCGAGGGCCGGACCCTTGAGCTGCGGCAGCAGGCCGACCGGACCGGCACCAAGCCGGACCACGTCACCACGTACACGTACAACCGCAAGGGTCAGCTCACGCTGGTCAAGGACACCGGCGGCAACGAGTGGGTGAACACCTACGACGTCAAGGGCCGGCAGATCAGCGGCAAGGACCCGGACAAGGGCACCGTCACCACGACGTACACCGAGTACGACCAGGTGGAGACGACGAAGGACGCCAACGACAACGTGCTGGTCAACCAGTACGACTCGCTGGGCCGGCGGACCGGCCTCTACCAGGGCAGCATCGCGGCGACGAACAAGCTCGCCGAGTGGAAGTACGACAAGCTCTACAGCGGCGAGACCGTCCGCGGTCAGCTCACCCAGAGCATCCGGTACGAGTCGGCGGGCTCCGCCAACGCCTACAAGTGGCAGGCGCGCGGCTTCAACACCCGCTACCAGCCGACCGGCGCGAACTACGTCATCCCCGCCAACGAGGGCGCCAGCCTGGCCGGCACGTGGATCTACGCCTACGGGTACTCGCCGTACGACGGCAGCCCGACCGCCATCACCTACCCGGCCGGCGGCGGCCTGACCACCGAGAAGGTCGAGACGAATTACGACTCCGTCACGGGCCTGCCGACGGAGCTGGCCACCAACCTGATCAACGTCGGCCGCTACGTCATCGGCCAGGACTACACCCAGTACGGTGAGCCGACGCTGACCACCCGCAAGACCGATGGTGGGGTCTACGTCCAGGACACCAGCTACTACGACCTGACCACCCGGCGCGTCGACCGGATGAAGATCAAGCCGGAGGCCGCCGCCGGCACTGTGGTCGACACCCGCTACACGCACGACGCGGCGGGCAACATCCTGTCGATCGCGGACACCCCGGAGGTCGGCGCGGCCGACACCCAGTGCTTCCGCTACGACGAGTTGCGGCGGATGACCAACGCGTGGACGCCGAAGTCGGGCATCGACTGCGCCGCGGACCCGAGCGTGCCGAACCTGGGCGGCCCGGCGCCGTACTGGCACGAGTGGACCGTCGACGACGTCGGCAACCGCAGCACCGAGAGGGTGCACACCGCCGCGGGCGACACCACCCGCTCCTACACGACGCCCACCAGCGGCAAGGACGTCGTCCGCCCGCACGCCGTCACCCAGGTCGTCACCCAGGCGCCGGGCCAGTCGGCGGTCACCACCAAGTACGCCTACGACGACGCCGGCAACATGACCTGTCGGCCGGTTGGCACCACCGCGAACAGCTGCGACAACCCAACGAACTCCCAGACGCTGAACTGGAACTCCGAGGGCAAGCTCGCCTCGGTGAGCGCGGGTGGGCAGACCGTCGAAACCAACATCTACGACGCCAACGGTGTTCGGCTCATCCGCCGCGACGCCACCGGCACCACCCTCTTTTTGCCCGGCCAGGAGATCCGGCGGGAGAACAGCTCGGTCGTCACCGGCACCCGCTACTACAGCTTCGCCGGAAGGACCGTCGGTAACCGCACGTCCAACGGGCTGACCTGGCTCTACACCGACCACCAGGGCACCCAGCAGACCGCGATCGACGCGGGTACCCAGGCGGTCAGCGTCCGACGGCAGACCCCGTACGGCGATCCGCGTGGCAGCCAGCCGCAGTGGACCAACAACAAGGGCTTCGTCGGCGGCGACAAGGACCCGACCGGTCTGACCAACATCGGGGCCAGACAGTACGACCCCGGGTTGGGACGTTTCATCTCGGTGGACCCGGTCCAGGATCTGAAAGACCCACAGCAGTGGAACGCCTACGCCTACAGCAACAACAACCCGATCACGTTCTCTGACCCGAGCGGCCAGAAGCACTGCTCGGACGACGCATGCAGCGGCGGGGCCGACTACGAGTTGCCCAACGGTGAGGTCGTCGAGACGAAGGGCGACAACGACGGCTGCGGCGGCAGTTGTGGGGATGACGACTGGGCTGCGGCCCGCGCCGCCCACGAGGCCGGTGGCGGCAATGGCGGCGGCAAGGGTGGCGGCCCCACCGACGAGCAGATCAAACGCGCCAAGGAAGTCAAGAAGCAGAACGCCATCGACATCATCGTCAAGGCGGGCGGCCAGCTTCTGCTCGAGTTCTTTGGCATCAACGACATCATGGGCTGCATCGGTGGTGACCTGAAGGCGTGTGCCTGGGCGCTCATCGACATGGTGCCATGGGGCAAGGCCCTCAAGCTGATCAAGAAGATCGACCCGATCGTCGACACTCTCCGCCGGGCCGGTTCTGCCCTGATGACCTGGGCCGAGAACAGGAAATGGGCCGATGACATCCTCACGCGCGCGGAGCAAGCAGCCCGTACCCGTGCCGCCCCCGCGCCGCCCAAGGCGATCATGCCAGGCGGTCGTCCGGACGGTGAAGTGGTGTTCGCCGGGCACGGAAAGCACGACGTTGCGAACGGCAACTTCACTGTCCCGGAGGGAACGGAGATTGCTGTCTACGTGCCGTACTCCAAGAAGCTGTTGGATACGGACGCCTTCCGGGTGGAGAGCGGACGGTCGACGCCTACTGCGGTGAAGATCTATCGATCCGGCGAATCCATGCCGAACTTCACTCTGCTGCCCGCGAGTGGTCTCAGAGTTCGTGAGGCCTCAAAGCGGGTGGACGAGCCCACCCTGCTCAGCACTTTGGTCCAACCTGGTATGGGCACCTGCCACTGGGCGGCCTGTAGTGTGGTGAGGCGGTAGTTTGGCAGCTCGGCCGGCACCTTTCGGTGCCGGCCGAGCCGTTTCCGGTAGTTCCGAACGACCAGGATGGTGTTCGTCCCTTGAATTCACGCAAGAACACTAAACGGATGCGGCAATGGCTCGAAGACGCATGGGCTCATGTCCGCGTTGCTCGAATTTTGTCCGAAGGGGAGGACGGCCCTCCTTTGCCGGATCGCGATGTGCTCGCCGAAGTCGCGGATTCCACGGCGTTGGAGAAGCTGCGGACATTGACCACGTCAGGTGAGGTGCTGAAAGACATCTGCAGGTGTCCTGGTGATCTCACGCTGGCCCTGTACGGCGCCGACGACGTTCTCATCGGCTCCGCGTCGGTGCATCCGGGTGCGATCGCCTGGCAACGCGACCGGTTCGGTGTCGATCTCGCCACCTCGAATTCGATCGACCTGGAACTCTTTCTTTCGGAGTTGGGTGTTCAAGGCGGATCGAGGAGCCTGTTGAGTGAAATGATCACCGCCCTGGAATTGGATGAGGGGGACGTCCAGTTCAGGCCGGCCGGCGACGATGCGGCGTTGGTGCGACATCGTGTGCCCGAGGCCCTGCACGATGAGCTGCGCGATCTGTCGGGCGACCAAGCGGCGAATATCGATCAGGCGTCGATCCCACGGATGATCGCCAAGATGACGCAGTCGGAGGCCGATCTGGCCGCGGTGGTGCGCCCGTTGCTCGCCTGGTTGGGCACTGCCACCTGGCCAGCCGAAGCCATCGCGGGTGACGGAGAGCTCGCCCGCCGGCTTCTGGCGGAACTGGGCTGCTCAACGGTGGAGCGCGTTCTTTCCGGACTTTCCGATCCTTCGGAGGTGATGGGGGGCGTGGTATGGGCGACGCATCAGCCCGACGACGCGGCCAGCGTGGTCGCCCTCGGCCCGGCGATCAGGCAGATTCTGTCCCGCTAGATGTACTGCCCAGGGACGTTGTTTGAGGTCGTGTGACGACACGACGTAGATAGACGTGATGACGAAGGCCTCCGGTTGTGGAGTGGAGCTGTCTAGGAACCGCTCCGCCAACCAGGAGCCTTCGTGTCCCACGCTAACGCTGCTTTGACGCCCCGTGCACGTCTTCGTTTGGCGCGTCTGATCGTGGACGAGGGCTGGCCGGTCGCTCGGGCGGCCGAGCGCTATGACGTGTCCTGGCCGACCGCGAAGCGGTGGGCCGTGCGGTATGCCGAGCATGGTGCGACCGCGATGACGGATCGGTCATCGCGCCCGCACCGCAGCCCCGCTAAGACTGGCCAGCCGTTGGTGCGCAAGATCGTGCACCTACGCTGGAAACAGCGACTCGGACCGGTGCCCATCGCCGGCCAGCTGGCGATGCCGGCCTCGACCGTGCACGCCGTGCTGACCCGCTGCCGGATCAACCGCCTGTCCCACATCGACCGCGCCACCGGCGAGCCGATCCGCCGCTACGAACACGACCAGCCCGGCGCGATGCTGCACGTCGACGTCAAGAAGTACGGCAGCATCCCCGACGGCGGTGGTTGGCGCTACGTCGGCCGAGCCCAGGGCGAGCGCCACCGGCGGGCCACCGCCCGACGCACCGGCGCCCGCAACACCCGCTACGACCCCCGCATCGGCACGGCGTTCGTGCACACCGTCATCGACGACCACTCCCGCGTCGCGTACGCCGAGATCCACAACGACGAAACCGCCACCACCGCCATCGACGTACTCCGCAACGCTGTCGCCTGGTTCGCCGACCGCGGCGTCACCGTCGAACGCGTCCTGAGCGACAACGGCTCGGCCTACAAGTCACATGCCTGGCGCGACGCCTGCCACCAACTCGGCATCAAGCCGAAGAAGACCCGCCCCTACCGGCCCCAAACCAACGGCAAGGTCGAACGGTTTCACCGCACCATGACCGACGGCTGGGCACTACGACGCTTCTACAACTCAGAGCACGCCCGCCGAGCAGCCCTACCCGCCTGGCTCCATCACTACAATGGCGGGTTCCAGGAGTCGTGGGAGTGTCAAGTTAACGGCTGATCTTGGTTGTTGAGGTGGTCAGTGGTTGGCCGGGGTGAGCCGGCCCTCGAAGGCGATCTGGAAGGCGTTCAGGGGCGCTTTCCAGCGCATGGTCCAGCGCCGGCGGCCGGTGCCGGTCGGGTCGAGGCTCATCAAGGCCATGTAGACGCACTTGAGCGCGGCCTGCTCGTT
>NZ_JBVJGT010000002.1:0-39444 GCF_055587185.1 Micromonospora sp. NPDC048040
GCCTCGGTCACGATCTGCTTGGCGATGCGATGGTTGGTGTCGGCCGCGAACCGGGCTTCCTTACGGCGGCGGGCCTTCAACAGCCGCTTGGCCGATTTGGTGCCGATCCGCTGGAGCTTGGCCCGTAGCCGCTGGTTACGGTGACGCACCCGGTTCAAACCCTTGCCGCAGTGCCGGGTGCCGTCGTTGGTGGTGGCGATGTTCGCGATGCCCAGGTCGACGCCGAGGAACCCGTCAGGCTCCTTCACCTCAACATCAGGGATGTCGCAGGTGGCGTACAGGTACCACTTGCCGTCACGGTGCACCAGGTCGGATTCGCCCTTGCGGTGGGCGGACAGCACCGCGTACTGCTGCGCGGAGCAGCCGAATCGGATGCCGGCCTGCCGCCCCGCCGTCGTCCAGATGGAGACCGTGCGGGACCGGATCTGCCAGGACAGGCAGCGGTCGTCGAACGGCTGGGAGGCGTCCCGACGGAACCTGATCGGCTTTCCCTCAGCGTTGCGGCGACGTTTCGACCCCGGTTGCCGAGGTTCCCGGCGCGGATGTTGGCGTTCAGGGTGGCGTACGCGCCGGCGACCTTGCGGGCGACGTGGATCGCCGGCTGAGCCGACAACCCCATCGCCTTCAACCGCCCGTACGTGAGCCGCTGCAACCCCTGCTTGCCGAACACCCGCCCCCGGTACGCCTCGCCGGAAACCAGGTTCGCGGCCTCGTTGCACAGGCCGAGCGTGTTCCGTAACGCCGCCTCCTGGCCAGCGTTGGGGAACAGGCGCACCTGCACGACCAGTTTCACGTCCACAGTCTATCATTCTTGTCTATGTCACCCCGATGGGCCCCAGACCCCGATGTTCGCCGTGGCCGGAGCGTCGTGCACAACCTGCACGTGCATCTTGTCTTCGTCACCAAGTATCGGCGGGACGTGCTCGATGACGCCATGCTCACCCGGTGCGGGCAGATCATGGCCGGCGTGTGCGCCAAGCTCGGTGCGGAACTGCGGGAGTTCAACGGCGAAGACGACCACGTCCACCTCCTCGTCCACTACCCACCGAAGCTACCGATATCGACCCTGGTCAACCGGCTCAAAGGCGTCTCCGCGCACTACCTTCGGCAGGAGTTCACCGACCGGATCAACCAGCACATCACGCACGGCCACCTGTGGTCGCCGTCGTACTACGCCGGATCATGCGGTGGAGCACCCCTATCCGCCATCCGCGAGTACATCGAAAACCAGAAACGTCCAGGCGCGTGACGCGACTCCTCCCGGCCCTGAAGCGACCGGGATTCCTCGCTAGGCCACGTTGAACCGGACGGCCCGCCGCCTCCTGACAGGAACAGGATGTGAAGCGCCTCACACGACGGTCAGAACGCGTTGAACAGGGGCTCCCCATGGCTGGCGGCCGCCCAGCGCGCGGTCGCGCGTTCGAGCTTGTCGGGGTTGACCTGGCTGCGGAAGGCGGCGATGCCTCGGCGGTGAACTCCAGGCAAATGACGCCGATAGCCCGGCCGCCCACGACGGCGGGGTCACCGTTGGCGGTCCAGGCGTAGACCTCGGGCGCACCGCCGACCAGGGCACGCTTGACCTCGCCGGGTTTGAACAGGCCCCGCAGGAACTTCGCGACCGCGACGGCGCCCTCGAACGCCTTGGCGCGGGCCGGGACCTTCCCGCCGCCGTCGCCGATCGCGATGGCGTCCGCGGTGAGCAGGCGCACGAGCGGCTCGGTCTGGCCGCTGGTGGCGGCCGCCAGGAACTCCTCGACGATCCGCCGGGCAGCGGCCTCGCCGATCTCGGTGCGCGCCTTGCCGTCCGCAACGTGCTTCTTGGCGCGGTGGAAGATCTGCTGGCTGGCGGCCTCGGTGATGTCGAGGATCTCCGCGATCTCTCGGTGCGGTAGTCGAAGGCCTCCCGCAGCACGTACACCGCCCGCTCGTTCGGGGACAGGCGCTCCAGAAGGGTGAGGACCGCGTACGAGACCGATTCGCGCTGCTCGGCGGTGTCGGCCGGGCCGAGCATCGGATCCCCGGCGAGCAGCGGCTCGGGAAGCCATTGACCCACGTAGGTTTCGCGGCGCGCCCGTGCGGAGGTGAGCTGGTTGAGGCACAGGTTGGTGAGGACCTTCGTCAGCCACGCCTCGGGCACCTCGATGCGGTCGACGTCGGCGGCCTGCCAGCGCAGGAATGCCTCCTGCACGGCGTCCTCGGCTTCCCCCGCAGATCCGAGGAGGCGGTAGGCGATGGCCTCCAGGCGCGGCCTGAAAGCCACGAACCGGTCGACGTCGTCCGCGGTAAGGGGCATGGTCCGAGCCTAACCAGCTACCTCGACTCCGCACCGCCGGCAAGCCACCTGTCGTGGCCCTACCCTGGCCCCTGCTGTCCTCGCCACACGGCACGTCAACGGCACGCCGGTCACACGACCTCGACCGACGTTCCCGGGCAGTACATCCAGGCCGTCCGATGTCGTCTGCCTGGCTGGGCCATCAGGCCACCCGCTCATTCGGGCGGGACGCGGTGGGTGTGGGGAATTCTTGGTCGTGGTGGGTGTCGGTGTAGGGCAGGTCGACGAGGCGGTGGCGGCCGTTGCTGCGGCCGGCCAGTTGCCAGACCTGCTCGGCGGGGCTGGTGCGGGTGGCGGTGCGGAGTTCGGCGGTGGTGGTGGCGATGGTCGCTGTCAGGCCGATGTCGGCGAGGCGGTGGTGCAGGTTCGTCTCGCGGCGGGCCGACGGTAGATGGAACAGGACCGGCCATGCCCAGGTGCTCATGGCGTACAGCCGTTCGTATTTGGCGATTTTCTCGGTGAGGATGTCGAGGCGTTCGCTGCCGGTGTCGTACTCGAGGAAGAACGGCACCGAGCGGTCCTGCTCGGTCCACACCCCAGCGCCGTCGGGTCGGGGCAGTCCTGTCGGTCCGTGGACCATCATCCCGGGGTTGCCGCCTTCACGGTAGAGCGCTCCTGGTTCGTGGAAGGCGGACGCGGGCTGCCAGCGGTCCAGGCCGGTGTCGGGGTGGGTGCGGGAGTGGGCGGCGAGGTCGACGAAGACCTGGTTGCCGCCGAGCAGGTGCGGCAGGTCCCGGCGCGACGTGAGGGCTTGTTTGCGGCGGCGGGCCTGGTCCCGGCGTGGTCGTCCGAGTCCGCGTTGGGCGTGGACGTGGTCGTAGCCGAGCTGATCGAGGACGTAGTGGTACGGGTACGAGCCGCCGTAGGCACGGTTGGGCCGGAACCGGTCTGTGGCTCGCAAGGTGGTCAGGCGGCGTAGACGGCGTTGGGCGAAGTCCAGGGATGGGAACAGGGCGGTGGCGATCTGGTCGGTGGTGAGGACTCCGTGGTCGTAGAGCCAACCGAGGAGGCGGTCGTCGCGGGCGGTAATGCTGGCCTGCAGCCGCAGCAGCGGATCCGACGTCTGTATTGGTTTACGCATGGGCAGCCCCTGGGGGGAGACCCCAGACTGGAGGGTCTGTCTGGAGCGGCATCGAACCGCTGAGAGCGGGGTTGACCTGGGCTGTGAGCGGGTATGGGGGGTCGTTTTGGGGGTCAGGATCAAGACGGACGGTAGAACGGAGACTGGCGCTGACACCGGCACGGCGGGCCACACCGGGTCCGTAGTGACGGTGCCGTGAGAGCGTGCGTGAGCCGAGCCGGTGACGCAGGTGAGGATCGCTGTGCGGGGTCATCATCGTTTTGCTCCAAGGTCAGAGGTACGGGTGGACGTGCGGTGCGCGCACCAGCCGTGGCGGCGGGCGGGAGCGCATTGACAGGTCTGGTCAGGCTCTGTCAGCTCGCGAGCCTCCTGACAGACGCGCACGCTGGTCTGACAGCGGCGACTCGGTCTGACCGAAGCCGCAGAATCGGGTTCTGTCACGCGGCCTCCCGCGGTGACAGGTGCGGTGCCGGCGGGATGGTCTCGGTGCGTAGGACGCGCACGAGCGCCGAGGCGGTGGCGTTGGACAACTGATGCCCGTCAGCGCGAAGCTGCCGGGCGAGGGCCTTGCGGGCCAGCGGCGTCCCCTCGGCGGCGAGGGTGCGGGCGGCGGTCCGGGCGGCCGGGACCAGCGCGGTGACCTCCGGACCGCCATCGTCGGGCGACGCCTCGTTGGTCCGGCGGTCCGGGACCGCCGGAGACTGGTCCGCGACGGCGGGGACCGCAGTCGCGCGGTCCGGGACCACAGTCGCGCGGTCCGGGACCACAGTCGTACGGTCCGGGACCGCAGTCGTACGGTCCGGGACCGCAGTCGCGCGGTCCTGGACCGCAGCAGCGGCCACGGGGACCGGCGGGCCGGTGTCCGGGATCGACGCGTCGACGGTCAGTGGCGGTCCGGGCTCGGCCCGGACGGGCCGGACGGTCGAGTGGGGTGGGGCGGGGTCGGCGCGGCCGAGGGCGATCTTCACCATCGCTAGAAAGCCCAGGGCCGGCAGGGCGGCGGCGATCCAGCCGATCACTGACGCCTCCGCCTCCACCACCTGCGCGGCCAGCGACAGCAACACCGCCACGACCAGCACCGCGGCGGGAAAGGCGACGCTCTTACTCAGACGCCGGTTACGGCGCAACTCCAAACCGGCGGCGATCGACGTCAACTCGAGGACGACGGCGTCGGCCCAGGCCAGCCAGCCTGGCTGGCCGTGCCCGGCGGCGACGTCATGCACGTGTGTGAAGGAGGCCGCGCCGGCCGCACCGCCGATCAACAGCATGATCGCCACCTGGGCCCGGTTCTCCCACCGCTCCCGCCTTGTGCCCAACTCGGGCGAGCCGGGGTCACTATGGTCAGGTGTCGCCAACGGCCCACCACCTGTGGTGAGGCGGCGCGTGCACGGCCGCGTTCGGCGTTGTCGTGTGGAGGCGGGCCGCGACGGCAGCCGCCGGTTCGGTGTGGTTGTTGTGTGAGGTCATGTTCTGCTCCAAGTGGTTGGTGAAAAAGTTCGGCTTCAGGTGGTTAGGGTTCCGTCCCAGGTCGCGCCTGCCCGGCTCCGGTCAGTTCCCGGGCAGGCGCGACCCTGCCGGGTGACACCCGGCCGGGCGGACCGCTGGTGTGTGCAGGGGAAGGAAACGTCACTGAGGTCGAGTCAACGAACACGCCAGCCCCACGCAGGGCAGGCATCAGGGCAGCAGGCGTCGCCACAACCCGCACAGCAGGCTGCGGTCAACACGCGGACACCGGGCAGACGGCCAAGCCGAGCCACAAGAGATCAGAACTCACACCACCGGCCGCGCTGCACAAGCGCCAAGGGTGGTGCGGCGGCTCAACTCGCCGACGAACGATCCTTCATGCGGGTCCTCCCATCTCTTCACGCCCGCATCGTCGGCGCGAACGACAGCAGGCACCCCAACTGGGGAGTGCCTGCCCGCTGCATGGATGGCCGACCGCGCCAGTTGGCGCTGCGGGAACGCGTCTCCATTACGCCCCGGAAATCGGATGGAGTCAACCTCCGATTCGCAACGGATCGATCACCGAGTCTTGCCATCGATCCTGCCGAGTGCTATTGAGCCCATCCAATACGTCACCCGGACTGCATCGCGCTCCAGGTAGAGCATTTCCCGCAGCTTGCCATAGAGCAGTCCCGCTCTCTCACCTAGGTCAACATAGAAACATGGTGATCGACATGCGGGTGCCGAGGTATGACCTGCGGTCGCCCTGAGGTCAGAACGTGTGCGCGGAGGCGTCCACCACCCGGTTGCTGGCGATGGCGAGTTCCTCGTCGGTGAACAGCCGCCGGAACCGTGGCCGGATCACCACCGCTTCGGCGGTCAGGTCCACGCGCCCCCGCTCCCACAGCGCGGTGAACCCGTCGGAGACCACCGGGTTGTGCAGGAGCTGCCGGGCGGTGGCGAGCCCACCCTTCTCGATCACCATCCGCAGCAGCAGGCTGGCGTGGTAGTTCGCCTCGTCCCGTGCCCGCTCATACGTGCGCACCATCGCCTCGTGGAACGCGGCTTCGAGCGCCCGGCGGTCGGCCGAGACCTCGACCGGATCGACCGCCGGCTCGGCCTTCCGGTCGTACGCCCGCACCATCGCCCGGTGCAGCGTCTCCTCCAACTCCCGCCGCGCAGACGTCCCCTCCCCCGCTGGTGCGGGGCGCCACTCGGCCGCGCCACGCTGCTGCGGGGTGGACTGGCCCGGCGCGGCCGGGCGAACGTCGCGGCTCTCGCCGCCCGACAGCCGCAGGAGCCGGGTGACGCTGCGGAAGCGTACGGCGGCGGGGCTGGTCGCCGGAAAGTGTTGGACCAGGCCCACGTGCCGACCACGGCTGTCCTCGACCGGCATGTCGCGCTTCATCGACGCCGCGGCAACCACCGCCTTTGCCTCGTGCGGGCGCACCCAGCAGACGAGCCGCGCACCGTTCGGGTGTGCCCGCTCGACGCGGACGTTCGCCCGGTACTTGCGCGCCTCGGCGGAGGCACTGTCGTAGTAGCGGGCCCACCCCAGCACCTTGCCGTCGTGCCGCACCGGCACGTCGCGGCAGTGCTGGTAGCTGTCCAGCGCGGCCACCGCCTCGTAGGGCCGCAGCCAGGCCACGTTCCGGTAGCCCGCAGGCACCGGCACCATCCCGTCGTCCGTCGCCTGTGTCGCCTCGTTGGCCGCTTGCGCCGCCGTGACCACCGCAGGCAGGGCCGCCGCGATGGCCTTCGACGGCACAACCACCGCAGGTGCCTGGTCGTCGCCGCTGGCAACCGGCACCGGGCTGGCGGTCGGCGCAGGCCGAACAGGCCTGACCGGGGCGGGCGTCGAGGCGTTCGGCGGTACGGCGGGCGCTTCCGCCTTTCCGAGCGCGTCGTTCGCGGGCGTGACGGGCGGGACCTCAGCGCTGTGCTCGGCCGGTCGGCCTGGCGGCTCGTCCTCACCCCATCCCGCGCCGGCGTCCGGCTCGTCGGCCGCGCGTGCCGCCGTGAGCACGGCGGGCATGGCCTCCGCCGGAATGACCCTAGACGGCACGATCACCGGACGTGGCTGCTCCGCAACGCTGCCCTGCGACACAGGATTGGGGGGCGATGGCGACCGGACAGGCTCGACAGCGGCGGGCGCCGGGATGCTCGGCGCGGCCGGCTCCCAGCTTGGCGTCACGTCATCATCAGAGGAGGCGGCGGGAGGAACGTCCGGTAGGGGCGCGGCCACCGGCGCCGGCGGTTCGACGCAATCCGGCCTCACAGGGACGTCCGGCTCGACCTCCGGCGGAGCGGCATCGCGCAGCGGAACCGCTGCGACGAGAGAGGAAGACCGCCGTTCAGATGCCGGCGCCGCCTTGACGACCTCCACGTCGATGACCGGCGCGGCCGTCGGGGACGCAACCCCGATGCCCAGTTCCTCGATGCGCTGCCACAGCGGCTCAAGCGCCGCCTCGGGATCGCGACTGAACACACTTCCCCGGATCCGGACGAAGACGCAGTTGCCGACCCGCTCCAGCACCGCCTGCCGGCGCATGTCGCTCTCCCACTGGTCCGGCCCGTGGTAGGCGTCGCCGTCGCACTCGATGGCGAGCCGCCGCCCCTCCGGCGCGGGCAGGACGAAGTCGATGCGGTACCCGCCGATGCGGAACTGCGGCAGCGGCCGGTAGCCCCGGCGCAGGATGCGCCGCAGCACTGCGCGTTCGAAGTCGCTGTCGCAGCGCTTCTCCAGGTCGTCGTACGCCTCGTCGGCGGCGGTGACGTTCTGGCAGTAGGTGAGCAGCAGCCCTCGGGCGTCGTCCTCGCGCAGGTCCGCCGGCTGCACGGAGTGGAAGACCCAGAGCTGGTCGCGGGCCCGGGAGGCGGCGACGTTGACCCGCCGGTGGTGGTCGCGCTTGGTGAAGGCGGAGACGACGCCGTTGTGGGGTGAGACGACCATCGACACGAGGACGATGTCGCGCTCGTCGCCCTGGAAGGTGTACGAGTCGCCGACGCGCAGCCGGCGCCGTTCCATCTCCTCCTCGCCCACCACCTCGCGCAGGCGGGTGAGCAGGTAGATGGCCTGACCGCTGGTGCTGAGCAGGCTCACCACGCCGATGGTGCGCCCGGCGTACGCGGGGTTGGCGACGATCGCGGCGACCCGCTCGACGAGCGCCTCGGCCTCGGCGACGTTGACGTTGCCGTACATGGTGAGGTCCTGGCGGATGCCCTCGGGGACGTGCACGGCGATGACGGGCTCGCCGATGCCGGCGGGCCGGTCGGTGCGCAGGGGCTCGATCTCACCGCCGTAGTAGGTCTGGCTAGAGAAGCCAATGATCGCCGGTACGGACCGGAAGTGCTCGGTGAGCAGGATGCGCTCGGGCGAGCGGCGTACGGCGTGGTCGTAGAGGCTGCTCTCGGGGTCGAAGTGCTCGGCGGAGGGCACGTCGACCAGGTGGGAGTTGATCAGGCCGGTGACCGTGCCGACGAACGACAGCTGGGGGCCGATCTGCTGGTCGTCGCCGACGACGACGGCCCGTTCGGCGAGGCTGAGGATCGGCAGGGAGAACATGTCGGCCTGGGACGCCTCGTCGACGATCACGACGTCGAAGTGGGCGCCGCCGGCGAACTGCTCGATGGCGCGGTCGACGGACATGACCCACACGGGCACGGCGTCGACGGCGGCGTTCATCGCCCGCTGGGCGTGGGCCTGCCACTGGGCGGCGTTCTTGCCCGTACCCTTGCCGATCTTGCGCAGGGCGCTGGTCCAGTCGGCGAGCGCGGCGCGACGTCGGTCGTCGAGGGCCTTGGAGACCTCCAGCCAGGAGGAGGCGACGACGAGCTCCTGGGTCAGCCGGCGGATGCGCTCCCGCGTCTGTTCGATCCGGCGCCCGAGGGCGACGGGGTCGACGCTGCCGACGACGGCGTCGAACCAGGTCTGCGCCCGGCGCCACTGCCAGCGGTGTGGGCAGTCGGCCCCGGTGCCGCCGAGCGCGGTGGCGGTGCCGTCCTCGATCTGGGCGGTCCAGCCGGGCGCGGTCGACCGCAGCCGCTCCGCGAGCTGGGTGAAGCGTTGCGCGTCGGGGCGCAGCGCGGCGAGTCGGCGGACCTCGGCGAGGATGCCGTCCCAGCCGGCGAGGTCGGCCCGCTGGCGGGTCTGGTCGAGCAGCCGCCACAGCTCGCTAGCGTCGGTGCCCGACATGCCCTCCTGAAGGGTCGCGCCGAGGGTCCGCTCGTCGGCGACCAGCCGGTCGTAGTCGAACACCGTTGCGCACCGGGCGACCAGGTCGGTGAGGGCGGTGAGCCGTCGTACGTCGACCGCCTGTTCGGCCCGGGGGACCAGCCTGCGGACGGCGGCGTGCAGGGTGGGCCAGCGGCGTCGGTCCCAGTCGAGCGCGGTCGCCGCGTCGGTGAGCAGCCGCCCCACCCACAGGTCGGGCTGGTCGCCGAGATCGGTGGGCAGGTCGAGCAGTTGCCGCCAGTCGGTCCAGCGGGTGTTCAGCTCCTGCCGCAGCCGCCGCCGGGTGACGTACGCGACGACGATGTCGACGTCGTCGGTGGTGCGCAGGGCCTCGCCGTCGATGCGGCAGTCGGCGGCGAGCCGGGCGAGGGTCCCCTTGAAGAGCCGGTTGACGCCCTTGCCGGTCGCGAACCGCTGCCGCAGCTCGCCGAGCTGGGCGAGGAGGCGGCGCGGCTCGGCGAGCTGCGCCTCGGGGACGGTGACCTGGTGACCGGCGAGAATCCGGGCCGCGGCGGTGAGGTCCGCCAGCGCCCGCTGGCAGGCCGCCACGTGGTCCTGCCACATGGTCTGCCAGTTCGGGTCGGCCTGCAGCAGGGTGGCCAGCCGGTCGGTCCACGCCCCCTCCCGCCCGGTGAGCAGGGTCAGCGCCTGACGCAGCTCGCCGACGAGGTCGTCGAGCGCCTGCCGGCCGATCGCCCGTACCTCCGGCAACACCACTCCGGCGGCGCCGAGCCGGTCGAGTTCCTCGCGGGCGGCGGCGAGTGCGCGCCGCCCGGCGAGGACGGCCGCTTCGGTGGGCAGCTCGGCCGCCGTCGGCAGGTGCCGCAGCGCCTGCGCGCGGTCCTGCGCGACCGTACGGCGGGCGATGTCGAGCAGCTCGGTGAACTCCTCGACGCTCAGCGGGGCGTCCATGTCCGGCGGTACGGCGTCGGGGATGTCGCCGTAGCGGTCGGCGCGTTCCCGCAGCCAGTTCCCGACGTCGCTCGGAGACAGCCGGATGCCGTCGATCTCGTAGTGCGCGGACTCGTTCTCGGCCATCGTCCGCAAGCCGCCGAGCGCCTGGCCGAGGTCCCGCTCGGCTTCCTCCAGTTGCCGCCGCAGCCGGTCGACCCGCTGCTGTTCGGCCCTCTTGTCGAGGGTCGCCCCGCGGTCGGAGAGTTCGCGGGCGGCGAGTTGGAGCTGCACGAGCTGGTCGGTGGAGCGGCCCAGCACCGCCAGGCACAGCGACTGGATCTCCTGCGGCAGGCCGTCGCGCAGGACGCGCAGCGGGTCCTCCTTCTGCGCCACCACGAGCACCCGCTTGCCGTGGGCCATCAGATGGCAGATGAGGTTGCGGATGGTGTGGGTCTTGCCGGTGCCGGGCGGCCCCTGCACGGCGACGTTGCGGTGCTGCGCGAGCCGGCGGGCAATGGACTCCTGGGCTTCGTTGGTCGGCAGCGGCATGAGCAGCCGCTCACCCAGCGGCGCCCACCGCGCCGGCTGGTCCTGTGGCATCTCCAGCCGGCTCGGCTCGTGCGCCAGGATGGCGGCCAGCGAGCCGATGGTCGCGGTGTCGCCGGCGAGCAGTCGGGCGCGCAGCTCCTCCAGGAAGCGGCGCAGCATCCGCTGGCGGGGGCGGAGGAAGAGCACACCCGTGTCGTGGACGTGCGGGCCGGCGGGCGCCGCCGCGCCGCTGTCCCGGACGACGGGGTCGTGGCCCAGCCGGCGCAGCGCCCGCTCGAAGAACTCGACCCGGTCGAGGTCCTGCCACACGTCGAGGTCGAGCTGACCGCCGGAGCCGGCCAGCGCGAGCAGTTGGCTGAGGTAACGCTCGTCGAGGCCGGTCAGCGGGTCGGTCTGCAACCGGGCGGCGCCCTGCGGCACCACCGTGACGATGGACCGGTCGGCGTCGAACTCGATGGCGACCGGTGTCACGACCAGCGGGTACTGCACCCGGTGCCCGGCGACGTCGGTGCGGATGATGCCGTGGCCCCACACCAGCTCGTGGGTGGCGGCGTTCATGTCGACGCGGTGCTTCAGGTCGAACAGGCTCCGGTGCAGCTGCCGTGCCGCCTCCGTACGCCGGGCCTGGTCGGCCCACGGGCGCCATTCCCGCTCCCGCCACTGCGCGAACCGTTCCTGGAGCCGCTCGATCGTCGCCTCGTCGGCGACGAGCCGGGGTTCGGTCGCGTACGACGGTGTGCCGGCCAGGTACGGGGCGAACTCGCTCGGCGTCCTGATCGGCTTGGCGGGGGCGGGCAGGCCGACCCGTAGCCAGCTGGCGCCGTCGGTGGAGACCCCGACCTCGCAGGCGGTGTGCATCGGGAAGTCGTGCTGCCAGAAGGCGTCGGCCGTGGGCACCGTACGGGCCGGCTTCTCCATCTGGGCCCGCACGGCCATCAGGTACTCGACCAGGGAGGTGGCCCGGTCCAGGATCAGGGCGGGCGATTCCGTCGAGGACGTGGAGCGGGAGAGCATGCGGCACCTTTGGTTCTGGGTGGATGGACCTGCCACGGCGAGGTCGGCTCAACCTGTCGTCAGGAGAACTGGCCGACCCTGCCCGATCGGTGAGCGCCGCCCGGAGGGCGCGGATCGGGCATGGAGAGACGGACGCCCGACAGGAGCCTGTGGCGGGGACGCGGCCCCGTGACGCCACGGCCAGCCCGCCGGTCGCACCAGCTGACAGCACCTCCGCACAGGCGCACAGCTCCCACCTCCCCACTGGCGGTCCCCGGACCCTACCCGCAGACCTCCTGCCTGCGGGACCCCTCGTGTTCCGCCGATCGGCCGGCCTCGACCGGCCTCTTCCCGCCGTCAATTGCCTTCGAGGATAAATTTCCTCAGAGCAACTACTCGACAGCGATCCACACCTCCATGCCCAGGAACAGCGGTTCCGGGCATCGCCCTCCGCAGCTTCCACCTCGAGGACGTGCCACGCACGCCTATGGAGCACCACTGTCGGGGATGCGACAGCGCACGGATCAGGCACCTTGGCGGGCGCCGCGAGCCGCGATCACCGGAGAGCGCCGGTGCAGAGCCAACCCGCTCGGGATCGCACCTTGGCACGGCAGCCCGCCACCGCGCACCACTCCTCGTAACGGACCTGCCAGCAGCCGCGTCGAGCCCTCGGCCAGCCACAGCACGTCGAACGCCGGATGCCCGACGAAGGCATCGCCCAGTCGATGACGACATGCCGGCCGGCACAAGCGCACCGAATACGCCGCATCACCCGGAGCCACTGTCGGCGGCGATGCCGCCGCGGGGCACGCATGCCTGGTACAGCCGTAACGAGGCGTGCGCGGTCTTCGGGATGCCCGACCCTTCCGTAGCGTGCGGGCTGTGGATGAGAACGAGTGGTTCCGCCGCCACGGCCTGCACCCCGCCGACCTCGGCCCGGTACGCGAGTTGCTGGCCGAGCTGAGCGAGCAGGATTGGGAAGCCGACACGCTCCTGATGCGGCTGTGCTGCATCCAGCTCTTCAACGCCGGGCACCTCGACGACGTGTTGCGCATCTGGGACGCGAAGGAGTCGAGCTTCGACGCGCATTGCTCGATCGACGTGCAGTTGCTCTGCGGCGCCGGCCTGGCCGAGACGAAGGCCTACCTCGCGGCGCATCCGTCGCCGGAGGCGGCCGACGCGCTGGAGTGGCTGCTGGGCTGTGAGGAGACTGGCGACTTCGAAGGGTTCTCGGTCACCGGGCGGTCAGCCATGTACGCCGACTACTACCGGGACTGACCCCAGCATCCCGCCTCGGGGCGCAAAATCTGCCAGCCGGTCGCTTGAGTCGCCCTGCGATGCTCTCCACGGCGGCCTGACGAGATCGAGGTATGGGCATGGAGCTGCGCAAGAGCCGGCGCCTGCTGGTGGCGGGCATTGTGTTCCTGGCGTTCGGCGTACTCGTGCTGCTGTGCGCAGCGGGCAGTTCTTCCCCTTCCGTCGGCGCGTGGCTCTTCGGTGGGATCGTGGCGCTGATGGGCGGCGCGTTCGCCGTCAGCGAGCTCAAGCCGTTCAGGTTCCACATCGGGGCCGACGGGCTGACCCTGCGGCTGGCCCGGCTCGACCGGCTCGTGCCGTGGGCGGAGATCGACTCCGTCATCCTCGACGAGCCGGTACCGACGCCCGGTGGCAGGAAGCCGACGTCTCCGTCGCTGTTGCTGGTGCCGGCCGCCGGATCGACCATCGATCGCCCGCATACCGGCCGGAGCCCGCTCGATTGCCGGCCTGCCCTGGTCCTCCTCGACCTCGATGACGTCCGGCAGTCGGCAGACGAGGTGGCAGCCGCCCTGACCCGCTTCGGAGGGAGTCGTTTCACGGACGTCCGGCAACTACGCCGGGAGCGGTTCGACTCGCCCGACTTCACCATCGGGCTGCGTGGCTACGACCCGGCGCGGGTGGACGAGCTGATCCGGCGGGGTCAGGACGCGCTGATCTCGGGCCAGACGTCGCAGCGCTACGCGGCCAAGGCCGAGCTCGACAAGGCGCGCATCGCCCTGCCTGTCGCCACGCGCGGATACAACTGCGCACAGGTCGACGCGCTGCTGGAGGAGCTTTCCGCCACGCTGGCGCGTTGGGGTGACGAGGGCGCCGAGCCCGAGTGAGTGGATCGCGTTCGGCGGGTCCGGCCGGACGTGCGTGTCACGCCGGCGCGGCCACGGCCCCGAGCGCCTGCTTCAGGCAGGCGTCGACGTCCGTCGCGTGGTAGACCCGCTCGCTTGCCTCGATCCCGTCGAGGAACATCGCGTACACGGCGGCCATCCGCAGCGCCGCGACCGGCCGCAGCAGCTCGACGGCCCGCTCCGGCTCGCACCCCGGCACGTCGGCCCGCCACCGCGCGCACCACTCCTCGAAGACCGAGCGGGCGGCGGCTGCGTCGAGCCCCTCGGCCAGCCGCAGCACGTCGAACGCGGGATGTCCCACGAACGCGTCGCCCCAGTCGATGACGACATGCCGCCCCGCACAAGCCCGGACGTTGCCGGGGTGCAGGTCCCCGTGCACCAGCGTCTCCGGCAGCCCGCACCGGGCCACCTCGTCCAGCCGCGCCTCCAGCCCGGTCAGCAGGGGCTCCACCGACGAGGTGTCGTGCCCGGAGAGCCGGTCACGGATCCAGCCAGCGAGCTGCGGGGCACGCAGGTCCGGCACGCCCGCCGCCACCAGTTCCGCCACGTCCGGGACGGACCGCACCTGCACCGGGTGGAAGTCGGCGGCCATTGCCAGCCGTTCCTCGACCGGCGCTCCGTAGCGGTCCTCGCCCGGCACGTGGTCGAGCAGCATCCGGCCGTCGCCGGCGGCGGCGAGCAGCGTCGACGTCCTCCCCGGCACCGCGCCCCTGAGCCAGCGCAGCACGGCGGCCTCGTGCCGGAAGAACACGGGCACCTGCTTCAGCCACGCCGTCCCGCCCGGCCCGTCGAGCCGCCAGATCGCCGACAGGTTCCAGGTGCGCTGCTGGGCGGCCGTCTCCGCCGGCCGGCCGAGCCGCTCCAGCTCGGCCGTCGCCCAGGCGAGGCTGCGGGCCGGGCCGCCTGGCTCGGCGTAGGGGGCGCGCAGCGGGTCCGCCGACAGGTCCACCTGCGCCGGGACGAGCGGCGTGGCGGGCGGGTCGCTGACCTGTCCGAGGTACGTCACCGCGCCGCCGACGGTGCGGGTGTCGTCCCCGCTGAGCAGGCGGAGCACGGCGACCTCGACCCCGTACCGCTCGCGGGCCTCGTCGACGACCGGGCCGACGTCCTGCCACCAGGGCGACGGCACTCCGAGCGGCGGCAGGGCGCCCAGCAGCGCTCCGGCGGCATCGACCAGGACGAGGGTCACAGTGCGGGACACGCCGGCACGCTACCGCCGGACAACCGGCCGCAGCGACCGGGTTTGCCCGGCACGCCGTACCGACTAGGCGAGCGGCACGGAGCACCGAGGGCGGCCCCAAGCCCGCTCCACCCACGGGTGGAACGCCTGATTGTGCCCTCCACCCGCGGGCTGATCGGCTGAAGCTGATCTCCACCCGCCGATCAGCCTGCGGACCGAAGACCACGGCGTACCGCGCCCCCTAGCGTCTCTGTCGTCGACGCCCCGCGACTCGAGAACTCCGTGACTGCGACCCGCACCCGCCAGGTGTCGGGGACGGTTCCTGGCTGATCCGGGACGGAGTCCCGATTTTCCCGGGACGACAGCCCATTGGCCTTGGGATATCGGGATGCAGAGACTCGATTGCGCCGGCGGGATGGGGGGCGATGCCCGCCGGCAACGTCCACCGGCTGGGCTGGCTCAGCCGGCAGTCGAGGGCGGCGACGACCGCCCCGAACAACCATGGAGGAAACGGAATGGGCAAGTCCGTGCGTATCGACGACATCCCGGCCGACGGGGTCGAGCTCACCGAGGACGAGCTGGCCAACCTGATCGGCGGTCTCCCGCCGTCGTGGCACCGGTCGTCGAAGACCATCAACATCGACCCCGGCTACACCGACACCGACGAGGACTTCTGATCTCGTCACCGGGTCGGGTCCAGCCGGCCGGTGCCCGCAGCTGAGCAGCGAGTGCCGGCCGGCTGGCCGCTCGACACCGGCCACCGGCAGTTTCCGTCCACGACGCCCGGGTAGGGCGGCCCGCAAGGGGACCCGTCCCGCGCCGCCGGCAGGAGAAACCAACCGATGATTCTGATCCTGACCCAGGCCGACGACGTGCACGCCGACGCGGCCGAGGCGGAACTGGGCCGCCGTGACGCCCGGTGGCTGCGGTTCGACCCCGCGCAGGTGCCCACCAGGGCGAGCATCGCCGTCCACTTCGCCGACGGGCGCGTACGGCGGACGTTGCACCACGAAGGCGGGCAGGTGGACCTCGACGAGGTCAGCGCCGTGTGGTTCCGTCGGCCCGGCCGTCCGGTGCCGCCCGCGCACCTGACCGGGTACCTGGCCGACTTCGTCGCCGGCGAGAGCGCCACCTTCGTGGGCGACGCGTGGGAGACCCTCGACGTGCTGGCCGTGCCGGCGCCACGCCCGGTGGTCCAACGTGCCCAGTACAAGCTTCGTCAGCTGCAGCTCGCCGCTGAGCTCGGTTTCGAGTTGCCGGAGACCGTCGCGGGCAACCACCCCGACGCGGTCCTCGACCTGTTCAACGCCCACGGCGGGCACCTCATCAGCAAACAGGTCGGGCTGAACAGGCTGGGCGGCGGCCTGGTGCGCTACACCGAGCCGGTACGCCACCGGGACCTGGTGCACGTCGAGGGCATCCGGCAGTGCCCGGTCATCGTCCAGTCGTACGTGCCCAAACGGCTGGAGCTGCGCGTCACGGTGGTCGGTGAGCGGGTCTACGCGGCGGCCATCGACTCGCAGCACGCCCACCACACCCGCTACGACTGGCGTCGCTACGACGACAAGAACAGCCGGATGCGCCCCTGGGACCTGCCCGGGGAGGTCGCCGCCCGGTGCGTCGAACTGACCCGACGACTGGGCCTGCGCTACGGCGCCATCGACCTCGTGCTCACCCCCGACGACCGGTACGTGTTCCTGGAGATCAACCCCAGCGGCCAGTACCTGTGGGTCGAGGACGCCACCGGCCTGCCCATCACGGCCGCGATCGTCGACCTGCTGATGTCGGCGACGGCCACCGCGACAACCGGAGGAAACTCGTGACCAGCACCATCGACCGGACGCCCGCACAGCAGGTGATGGCCGCGACTACCCGGCCGGAGGAGACGGCGGCACCGGAGCAGACGGCGGCGCCGGATCCGGCGATGCTCGCCGACGCGGTCGAGACGATGATCCGGCTGTCCGAGGTCGCGGGCGACGGCAGCGGCGACCGGGCCGCCTCTGCTGTGGCCGGGTTGCGTTCCCGGTGGGCCGATGCCCGACTCGACCTGGTCCACGACCGTGCGGCGGACGGCACGGTCAGCTACGACCTGCTCATCCGCGGCGTCGCCGGCACGGTCTCCGTCGCGTTCAGTCCCGCGCCCGCCCAGCCCTGGCCGCTGCGCGGCGCCATGCACTACACGGAAGGCACCCTGCTCCGGGTCGGGACCACCCGCCTCGGTGTCGGCGAGGGCCTGGGCGCGCTGGACTACCTCTGGGGCGAGGCCAAGGTGCTGGCCCGGCTGATCGACACCTGCATCATCAAGGCGGAACTCGAGCGTGCGCCGATCCCGCTCGACGACGCCCAGATCCAGCACGCCGCCGACGCGTTCCGCCGGGCCAAGGGCCTGCTCGACGCCGAGCGGACCCGCCGGTGGCTCGACGCCGTCGGGCTCGACCAGGACGGCTTCGTCGAGTTGGTCAGGCACACGGCACAGGCCGCCGCCCTGCGGCGACGCGTGACCGCCGGCCGGATCGAGTCGTGGCTCGCCGACCACCGCGAGGAACTGACCACCCTCAGTGTCGCCTGGATCGCCGCGACGGGCACGGGCGAACCGGCGCCGGTCCCGGCGGACCGAGCCGCCGCGCTCGCCGCCGTCACGGAAGCGATCCAGCGCGGAGAATCCGCTGGCCTGCTGCGCCTGGCAGCCGTCTACGCCCCCAAGGAGCTGCGGTCGGCCCCCGTCGGCGAGCCCGTCACGACGCGCATCCACGGCACGCCCGCCCACGCCGTCGTCCTCGACCGCCTGCCCGCCAAACTGGACGACGCGGCCCGCCGGCACGCCGAGCGGGCGGTGTTCGACCAGTGGCTCGCCGACGCGCGCGTCGGCGCCGACATCGAATGGTGCTGGCTCGACGCCGAGCGTACGGCCGCGGTAGGGGCCTGATGCGCCGCCGCGTACCGGTGATCCTGCAGACCGCGGACTCCGACTGCGGCGTCGCGGCCCTCGCCATGATCCTGGCGGCGCACCGGCGGCCGGTACCCGTCGCGCACCTGCGGGCCGACCTCGACGTCGGCCGCGACGGCCTCAGCATGCGCGACCTGCGCGCGGCAGCCGTCGACCACGGCCTGCGCTGCCGGGCCGTCGCGCTGGCCGCCCTGCGCACCCGACCGGAACGCGTCCGCGAACTCGCCCTGCCGCTGATCGCCCACTGGCGCGGGGACCACTACGTCGTCGTGACAGGGGCCCGGCGCGGCCACGTCGACGTGATCGACCCGGGCGTCGGCCGGCGGCGCCTCACCCTCGACGAGTTCGCCGCCGGGGTCACCGGCGCCGTCCTGCTGTTCGCGCCGGACGGCCCGGCGCCGGCGTCGTCGGCCCGGCCGGCCGGCGCCGTCCGCCTGCTCGCCGTGCCGCTGCTGCGCCGCCAGTGGCGACTGCTCGCCCTCCTCGCCGCCGCCTCGGTGCTCATGGCCGTCCTCGGCCTGGCCGTGCCGCTGGCCACCAAGACGATCGTCGACAGCCTCACCCGGCAGGACGCCCCGCACACCGTCTGGTTCGCGGCCGTCGCCGCCCTCGCGCTGGCCATGGGCTCGCTGTCGTTGGCCCGGGGCCTGTGCGTCGCCCTGCTCCAGCAGCGCATCGGCGCGCAGCTGGGCCGGGACGCCGTCGCGCACCTGTTCCGCGCCAGCTACCGGTTCCTGGGACGGCGCTTCGCCGGCGACCTCGTGGACCGGGTCCAGTCGTCGCTCGGGATCCGTCACCTACTGGCGTCCCAGTTCATCGCCAGCGGGATCGACGCCCTGCTGGCGGCCGGCTACCTGGTCGTCGTGGCGGTCCTCGCCCCGGCCGTCGCCGCGATGACAGCGGTCAGCATGGTCGTGCAACTCGTGGTCGCGGCGTGGCTGTCCCACCGGATCGCCGCGCTGCAACGGGAGGAGCTGCTCGCCAGCGGGGAGCAGGCCGGTCAGCTCAGCGACGCGCTACGCGGGATCGCCACCATCCGAGCGGTCGGCGCGGAGAATCGCGTCCTGCACCGCTGGTCGCAGGCATTCGACCGGGGCCTTGCCGCCGACCACCGCAAGAGCCGGATGGAGGCCGTGTCGACGGCGGTGCTCTCCGCCTGGCAGGTGGCCAGCCCGGTCCTGATCCTGCTGGTCGCCGCACGCACCACCACCTCACCCGGCACCGCCGTCGGGCTGGCCGCGCTCGCCGGCGCCGCGACCGCCCCGGCGGCCATGCTGGCCATGCGGCTGCCGGCGTTCGCGGTGCTCGCGCCCACCCTCGAACGGCTGGCCGACATCGCCCAGGCCCCGGCGGAGCAGCCCCGACCACGGCCGCCGGCCCCACGACTGACCGGCCGGATCACCCTGGAGGGGGTCGGCTTCCGCTACGACCGACGCTCGCCGTACGCGCTGCGGGACGTCACGGTGACCATCGAGGCGGGCACGAAGGTGGCGGTGGTCGGCGGCTCCGGCAGCGGCAAGAGCACCGTGGTGTCCCTGTTGACCGGCCTGCACACGGCCACCGAGGGGACGGTGCGCTACGACGGGCACGACGTGGCCGAGGTCGACCTGTCGTCGTTGCGCCGCCAACTGGGAGTCGTGCTCCAGGACCCGTACGTGGGTGCGGGCACCGTCGCGGAGGCGCTCCTGCTCTCCCGCCCGGACGCCACCGCCGTGCAGATCGACCGCGCGCTCGCCCTAGCCGCCATCCGCGACGAGCTGTACGCCCTGCCGATGGGTCTCCAGACCCACCTCGGCGACGGCGGCTCCGGCCTCTCCGGTGGGCAGCGCCAGCGGCTCGCCCTGGCCAGGGCGCTGCTGGACGAGCCGGCCGTGCTGATCCTCGACGAGGCCACCAGCGCCCTCGACGTCGTCACCGAGGCGGCCGTCGAGCGGAACCTGCGGTCCCTGCCGATGACCCGCGTGGTCATCGCCCACCGACTCTCCACGGTCGTCGACGCGGATCTGGTCCTCGTGCTCGACGGGGGCCGCCTGGTGGAATGCGGTCCCCCGGCGGAACTCGTCGCAGCCGGTGGCCGGTTCGCCGCCATGGTCGCCGCCTCCGGGGTGCCCGCGCCGGCGATGTCCTGACTCGCAGGGCCGTCCACGGGCAACGGAGGGGGCGGGGCCCCGCAGGTCAGGTGGCGCGGCGGGGACACGCTGCGGCTGCCCGCCCCGGCCGCCGCTCAGCGCGACAGGATGGCGAGAATCTCGGCGTACCCGCGCTGACGGGCGTGTTCCCGGGCGTTGACGCCGTCCCGGTCGGGCACGTCCACGCGTGCCCCGGCGCCGACCAGGATCTCCGCGATCTGCTGGTACGGCCGGCTGCCGTCGCCGAGGATCACGCACTCCAGCAACGCGGTCCAGCCGAGGTTGTTGACGTGGTTGACGTCGATGCCGGCGCGGACCACGCGCCGGACGTACTCGACGTGGCCGCGTTCGCTGGCCGGGATGACGGAGATGCCGCCGTAGCGGTTCACGATCGTCAGGTCGGGGTCGGCGGGCAGCAGCACCTCCAGCATCGCCACGCTGCCGGTCACCCCGGTCACCAGCCACGGGGTGTCGTGCTGATCGTCGAGCGCGTCCGGGTCCGCTCCCGCCTCGACGAGGATCCGGGCGACCTCGACGTGGTCGTTCGCGGCGGCCAGCAGCAGCGGCGTACGCCGTCGGGCGTCGCGGGTCTCGATGTCGGCGCCGGCGGCCAGCGCGGCGCGTACCGCCGTGGGGTCCCCGGCGTCGGCGGCGGTGAGCAGGTCCTGGTCGGCGGTGCGGGGCATGGGTTTCTCCGGGGGTGGTGTCGGGGCGGGCCGGGCGCAGCCGGCGGCCGTGGCGAGGGTGAGGGCGAGGGCGAGCAGGGCGCGGCGCTTCACCGGCGGATCAGCTTCCGCTCGACGGCGGCGTGCACCGCCGCGGTCCGCGAGTCGACGCCGAGCTTGGCGTAGATGCGGACCAGGTGGGTTTTGACGGTGGCCTCGCTGATGAAGAGTTGGCGGCTGATCTCCTTGTTGGCGAGGCCGCGGGCGAGCAGCGTGAGGATCTCCACCTCGCGGGCGCTGAGGGTGGGCTGCGGGCCGCGCATCCGGCCCATCAGCCGGGCGGCGACCGGCGGGGACAGCACGGTCTGCCCGGCTGCGGCGGCGTGCACGGCGCGGAAGAGTTCGTCGGGCGGGGAGTCCTTGAGCAGGTAGCCGGTCGCGCCGGCCTCGACGGCGCGCATGATGTCCTCGTCGCTGTCGTACGTGGTCAGGATCAGCACGCGCGGCGGCTCCGGCAGGGCGAGCAGGTTGGCGGTGGCCGCGGCGCCGTCGACGCCGTCGCCGAGTTGCAGGTCCATCAGCACCACGTCGGGGCGCAGCGCCGCGGCCTGCCGGAGCGCCTCTCCGGCGGTGGCCGCCTCGGCGACCACGGTCATGTCGGGCCGGCCGCCGAGCAGGGCCCGCAGTCCGGCGCGGACCACCGGGTGGTCGTCGACCAGAATCAGCCGCAGCGGCGTGCTCATCGGGCCTCCCGCAGCGGGAGGCTGATCGCGATCGCGGTGCCCTCGCCGGGTGCGCTCTCGACGGCGGCGGTGCCGCCGAGCTGCGTGATCCGCTCGCGGATGCCGGTCAGCCCGAATCCGGTGACGGCAGCGGGGTCGAAGCCGGTTCCGTCGTCGTACACGTCGAGCGTCACCTCCTGGTCGCCGAAGGTCAGTGTCACGGCGGTCCGCCGCGCGCGGGCGTGCTGGCGCACGTTGGCCAGGGCACCCTGGGCGACCCGCAGCAGGGCCACCTCGTCGTCGACGCCGAGCGGCGCGACGGTCCCCACGACGGCGAACCGGACCGGGATGCCGGTGTCGCGCTCGGTCGCCGCGCACAACCGGAGCAGGGCGTCGGTCAGCGTGGCGCCGTCGAGCGCCGGAGAGGCCAGGCCACGAACGAAGCGGCGGGCCTCGGCCAAGTTCTCCCGGGCGGTCGCCGCGGCCTGCCGCACGTGCGCGCGGGCCTGCCCGGTCTCGGTGTCCCACTCCTGGTCAGCTGCCTGGAGCAACAGGTTCATGCTGGACAGGCCCTGGGCCAGGGTGTCGTGGATCTCCCGGGACAGCCGGGCGCGTTCCGCCAGCACCCCGGCCTCGCGCTGGCTGCGGTCCAGCTCGTCGCGCGCGGCCAGGAGGTCGTCGAGCGCGCGCTGCCGGGCCTGGTTCTGCCGGTCGAGTTCGAGGAAGACGACGGTGGTGATGGCGGCGACGCCCACCGGGCCGAGCACCAGGCTGGGGTCGAGCTGGTCGGCCAGCCGGATCTGCGCGACGACGACCGCGCCGGTCAGCAGCCCGACCAGCGGCCAGACCGCGCGGCGCGGGAGCTGGCGCAGGCCGACGAAGAACAGCGGGATCGCCACCAGGGCGAAGCTCGGCGCGGCGAGCACCAGCGCGAGGAAGGCGACGAGCACCGCCGCGAAGCGCGCGCCGGGCGCGCGCCGCCCCAGCTCGTTGATCGCGTACGCGGCCAGCAGCACCCCGGCCAGCGCCAGCACCACGCCGGTGTCGGCGCCCCAGCCGTGGCGTAAGCCGTAGCGGGAGGCGGCGGCGGCGAGCAGGAGCAGAAACCCCCACCGCATCGCCGGGCGCAGCCGGTCCTGCCGTCCCACCGCCCACCTCCGATCAATTGATCTTGACAACTGTCCAGCGTACGGCAGGAACGGGGTGGCCGGTTCAACCATTCGAGGTATCCCGGTTGCATCCGGCGTGCCATGACCGCGCCGCGCGCGGCGGCCAGGCTGGGGACCGTCACCTCGATCCGAAGACCTCAGGGAGCATCGTGATGATCCACAACTTCCGCCGCCGGATGGCGCTCGGCCTAGGCGCCGGCGCCGTGGCCGTGGCCGCCGTCACCGGTGTCGCCGTCACCGCCTCCGCCGTCGAGCCGGTGGCGAAGCCGCAGGCCGCAACCGCCGCGAAGAGCAACGTCGTGGCGAACCCGTCGCTCGACCTCGACGCGGCACTGCGCGCGGCCGAGGCGACCGTGAAGGCCGCCGAGAAGGGCGGCCACCGGGTCACCGTGGTCGTCCTCGACCGGTCGGGCACCGTGCAGGTGCAGCTCAAGGGCGACGGCGCCGGCCCGCAGACGGCCGAGTCCGCGCACCGCAAGGCATTCACGGCCGCCTCCTTCGGCCAGCCCACCTCCGCGCTGGCCGGCCGGGTGACCGGCGAGGGCGCCACCCTGCGCGACATCCCGGGGACGCTGTTCCTCGGCGGTGGCGTGCCGGTGAGCGCCGACGGGCAGGTCGTCGGGGCCATCGGCGTCGGCGGCGCGCCCTCCGGCGACCTCGACGAGCAGTACGCCAACGCCGGCGCGGCCACCCTCCGCTGAGCCCGGCCACGTGCGCTACGTGCGGCCATCCTCTGCTGAGCGCGGCGACACCGTCAGGGCGGGCCTCCGGAACGGCTACCGGAGACCCGCCCTGCGGCGTCGGGTCCGCGGTGCCCGGTCGGACGCCGGCCCCGGCCCGCGTTACCGTGGCAACGATGCCGGTCGCGCCTTGGAGGTTCCCGCGATGATCGACGACGGCCACGGCCCGGGCGACGGCCCTCGGGGCCGGACGATGGAGCAGCGGATCAGTCTGGTCACCCTCGGAGTCGCCGACGTGGCCCGCGCCCGCGCCTTCTACAAGCGGCTCGGCTGGCGCGGCCAGGAGGTCGAGGAGACCGTCTTCTTCCAGGCCGGCGGGCTGGCGCTGGTGCTGTGGGGCCGGGACAAGCTGGCCGCCGACGCCGGCGTGGCCGACGGGAGCGGGTTCGGCGGGATGACACTGGCGCAGAACGTCCGGTCCCGGGGCGAGGTCGACGAGCTGCTGGCGGTGGCGGCCGACGCCGGGGCGGAGGTGACCCGGCCAGCGCGGGAGACCTTCTACGGCGGCTACGCCGGCTGCTTCGCCGACCCCGACGGCCACGTCTGGGAGATCGCCTGGAACCCGGGCTTTCCCCTCGGCCCGGACGGCTCGCTCGCTGTCCCCGACTTCGGCCGGGGCACCGACGACGTGGAAGCCGGCAGCGGCCCGGGGTGACTCTGGTGGCACGGGCTGTCTCGTGGCCCCAGCCTCCCGGACCATGACCGCCTTCGATCGGGGGTACCGGCCACATGTCGCACATCGAGAAGCTCAACAGCGAATTCCGTAACCTGCTGGCCGGCGTAGAACAAGCGCGAGGGTTGGCAGCCGCCGCCGACAGCAGGGCCCAGGAAGTCGGCCGCCGGGCCGCGGGTGCCGGCTTCACCGCCGTGGCAACAGGCACCACTCGCGTGCGCGACGCGATCAGGGAACTCCAGGGGGCGCTGGCAGTTTTCGCCGACTCGATCACCGCGGCGACAAAGGCCACCACCGCCACCGCGCCCCACGCCGGCACACCCGAGGGATCGGTTGCCGTTCTGAAAACCGTACTGAGCGCGGTTGACAGGGCCCGCGACGCGGCGGTCGAGGCCATCGCCCAGATCGGACGGGCGCAGCAAGTCGTCGCCGTGATCCTTCACGGCGGGCGGCCTGGGCCGCTGCTTGACGCTCTGGAGAGCATCAAGCGGGTCCTGCTACCGGTGGTGCAGCGCACCAACACCGCCCGGCAGTCCGCCGAAACAGCGATCGTCGAAGTGCGCCAGTTCGGGGTCGCCGGAAAACTGATCGAGGTTCGCGGCCCCACACCGACCAGCCCCGTGCCTGCCGCCACCGACGACCTGCCGTCGACAGCCGCGACCGGTGGAACCGCCGCCTCCGCTGGGCATGGCCCAACTCCGCCCTGGACCAGGCAACCCACCGGCGTCGTCGGCGGATCGCCGACGGGACCACGGACCAGGATCCCCCCCAAGGAGGATGATGAGGTACGGCGTTCACTAGCACTCGAGAACGAATGCGCCGACACGGTCGCCGGTAGGGGTTATCGGATCCACCAGAACCCCACCAAGCCGGAGATCGCGGCAGCAAGGCTCAGCGCTGGCGACACAGGAAATCCGGAGAAGACCCCTGATTACCTGATCGAAGGCCACGTCTTCGATTGTTACGCTCCCACTCCTCCCAAGGCGGTACGCGGCATCTGGGCCGCAGTCTCCGAGAAAGTCGAGAAAGGGCAGACTCAACGCGTGGTGCTGAACCTGGAGGACTGGAACGGGGACCTCGTCGCCCTACAGCAGCAATTCGACGACTGGCCCGTGCCCGGGCTGAAGGAACTCGTAGCGGTGCAGCGAAGTGGCGCGATCGTGCAAATCGTACGGCGGAACTGAGGGAGTGACTGCGAGGATGGCTATTGAGTTCCGGTTGACGCTGGCAGGCGAGATCCCCCTCGACGAGGTGGCTGGACTCGCCGCACCGAACGCCGTCGAGACGCGCACCTTGTCCGGCAACCGCATGCTCACCTCCGCGCTCAACGAGGAATGCGGCTTCGTCGTCGACATCACGTCGGGCAGCCACGGCTACTACGACGCCGAAGACGACGACGGCTCGCTGTGGGTGTGGGAGCCGGAAACGTACGTCAACATCGACTTCTACATGCGCAAGGACGTCCTGGCCGACAAGGGGATCCCCAACGTGCTGGCGACCACTGCGCGGGTCCTGAACGAACGAAGCGAGGACGCGGCCCTCGTGTTCAACCACAACCTGCTGTTGCTGACCCGCGTCGCGGGAAGCTTGAGCAAACACAGGCCGACGTGGTGGAGCCACCATGAGGCGGACGATAAGATCGTCCGGCCGTAGCCGCCGTAACCGGGCGGAGGGAGTGGGCCCAACACCACCGCCGGCAGCACGGCGCACGGTCGCGGCCGGGTCGGCGGCAGTCAGGAGGCGGCGACCCGGCGGGGGTACGCCCCGGCCTCCCGCGCCCACTGCTCCGCCGCCACCGCGAGGGCCCCGGCGGAGACCGTGAGCGTCAGCGGGTAGACCGCGCTGAGCGGCTGCCGCCGCATCCACGGCGGCAGCGACTCGTACGAGAACTCGACGGTCAGCGCCAGCCGGCGACGGCACAGCACCCGCGTACGGAAGGCCAGGTTCGGCTCGCTGAAGCGCAGCGCGCGGCTATCTGTAGACCGGGTTCTTGACCCCACGATGATCGGCGCAGGTACCCAACTTGCCGCCGACCATTCCGATCATGCCGTCCTCACACCGCATCAGGTAGCCGACCCCGGACCAGAAGTCGGCGACGCAGGCGAAGTAGGTGCACACGTCGGAGGCCGGCTGGTGGATGTAGGAGCCGCCGCAGTAGTTGTAGCCGTAGGGGTTGTCCGGCGCCCCGCAGAGGCCGACCACGGTGGGCTCCGGTCCGGGCGCCGCCGTGGTCGGGGCCGGGCCGATGGTCGGGGCCGGGCGCGACCCGGGACCCGGCGCCGCGACCACGGGCGGCACCCGCGTGCCCGGGCCAGCCAGCCCCGGCGGCCCACTCGACACGTCTTCTCGTGGTACGCCCACCACGCTGGTCTGCGGCGCTGCCGTACCTCCGCGCGGCGGCTCCGGCCCGCCGCCGGTGGACGGAGCGGTGGCGCTGGTGCCGCTCGGCGCCTCGGAGGCGACGACGCCGCCGCCCATGTCGGCCCGGTACGGCATGCCGGCCTGCTCCGACCCGAATGCGCTGGCCGTCAGCGTCGCGAACGCCACGGCGGCGACGGCGGCGACGCTGGCCGCCCGGCGCCCCGGGCGCACCGCGGTCAGCGGGGCCTGGTCCGGGTCGGCGGGCGGCGGTGGCACCGGCCGCGTGTCCTGGTGGGCGGCCGCCAGGTCGTCGAGTTGCGCGGCGACGGCGGCGCGTTGCCCGGTGGCGTCGGCGAAGGCGAGGGTGAGGTAGAAGCGGAAGTTCACCGTGGCGGCGGCTGGCACCCGCAGCCCGGCCAGCCGGCCCCCGTGGGTGGTGTGCAGCAGGGTGACCGGGACGTCGGGATGATGGGCGGGCCCCACCATCTCCGCGTACGCCCACTCGCGCCGACCTGTGCGCCCGGAGAAAGCCACCCGGTGGTTGGTCACGACGGCCATGCCGGCGTCGAGGACCCGCAGGCACTTCGGCAGCGGGTGGCCGCGTGCGCCGACGCTGTCCGGTGCGACGGTCAGCCCCGGCGTGGGCAGTCCGGAGGTGTGCCGCCCCTCGGCCTCGACCAGCTCCGCGGCGGGCAGCACCCGGAAGACGACCTCGTCGTCGTCGAGATCTACTGGCAGGCCGGTACGCGGCTGCGCGCACCCAAGGAACTCGGTCGCTTCGATCCGCAGCCGGGTCAGCTCGTCATTGTGTCGGAGCCATGCCTCGGCCTCGGCGTCGTGCCCGCGCCGCCGCCGCTCGTTCTCGCGTTCCGCCCAGGTGATCCGCCAGCGGGGGCGCGCCGCCGCCGGCGTCACGATTATCGCGGGTGACTTCGCCATCACACCCCGTACAACCGCTCGCGTTCCACTGAGGAAACGCGCGCTGATCGATGCGCCCCATTGTTCCGGAAAGAGAATTCAGGCAGCGTGCCGTACGCCCGGTGCTCGTCAGCGCACCGGGTCGTGGGTGCCGCGCGGCACGTCGGGACGGCAGCGGCGCACCCGGTCGCGGCCGGGTCGGCGGCAGTCAGGAGGCGGCGACCCGGCGGGGGTACGCCCCGGCCTCCCGCGCCCACTGCTCCGCCGCCACCGCGAGGGCGTCGGCGGAGACCGTGAGCGTCAGCGGGTAGACCGCGCTGAGCGGCTGCCGCCGCATCCACGGCGGCAGCGACTCGTACGAGAACTCGACGGTCAGCGCCAGCCGGCGGCGGCGCAGCACCCGCGTACGGAAGGCCAGGTTCGGCTCGGTGAAGCGCACCACCGCCAAGGGTTCCGCCGGGTCGCCGGTCGTCTCGGCCTGCTGCCGCAGCCAGCCCGCCAGCGCGTACGCCTCGGACACCGTCAGGCAGGGTGTGTAGTGCGACCATGCCTGCCCGTCGGCGGTGCGGGCGTCGGTCTCGACGAGCAGCCAGTCGTCCCAGTCCGCCGCCTCGTCCGGGTCGTCCGGCGGCTCGACTCCCGGCTGGTAGCCCACCGGCCGGATCCTGACCCGGGCGCCGTCGTCGGAGCGGATCTCCATGGCCCCATCATGGCCGAACCGGGAACGTCGGCGGGCGGGATATTCCGCAGGTCAGGGACATCTCCGGGTCAGCGCACCGGGTCGTGGGTGCCGCGCGGCACGTCGGGACGGCAGCGGCGCACCCGGTCGGCGGCCATCCGCCCGCCGACGGCCAGCCCGTGCCGTTCCACGGCGGCCAGCCCGTACGCGCTGCACGTGGGGGTTTGACGATCTCCCCGCCCTAAGGGACGGGGATTCCCTCCACGCTTCGCGTGGAACACGCGGCGTCCGGGCGGATTCCTGCTTCCCGGCGCGGTGCCAGCAGACGTGCTGGTCTTACCTGCGCTCCACAGGCGTTTAGGCTCTCGGCGCGTCCCGCCGCGAGCACGTTGATGGCCGCGTTGACGTCCCGGTCGTGGGCCGCGCCGCACGGGCAGGTCCACGACCGGACGGACAGCGGTTTCGGTCCGTCGATCCGGCCGCACGCAGAGCACGTCTGCGACGTGGGCGCGAACCGGTCGACCTTGGCGAACACGCGCCCGTACCGGGCGGCCTTGTATTCCAGCATGGCGGTGAAGCTGGCCCACCCGGCGTCGTGGACCGACTTGGCGAGCCTGGTGCGGCCGAGACCGGTCACGCACAGGTCCTCGACGTACACCGCTTGGCTGTCGCGGATGATCCGTGTCGAGAGCTTGTGCTGCCAGTCCCGCCGGGTGTCGGCCACCCGCGCATGCGCCCTGGCGACCTTGACGACGGCCTTCTTGCGGTTCTGACTCCCGCGCTGCTTGCGGGAGAGGTCCTGCTGCAACCGCTTGAGCTTGCGCGCGGCGCGACGCAGGAACTTCGGCGCGGTGACCTTCGTGCCGTCCGACAGCACCGCGAAGTGCGTCAGGCCCAGGTCGATACCCACCTCGGAGTCGACCGGCGGCAGTGTCTCTTCCGCGTTGGTCTGCACGACGAACGAGGCGACGTATCGGCCCGCCGCATCCTTGACCACCGTCACGGACGACGGCTCGGACGGCAGGTCCCGCGACCAGCGCACCTGCACGTCGCCGATCTTTGGCAGGCGCAGGCGGCCGCTGTCGAGGACCCTGAACCGGGAGTTCTTGGTGAACCGGATCGCCTGCCGGTTGTCCTTGCGTGACCGCAACCGTGGTGGCGCGACCGTGCGCCCCTTGCGTTTGCCCGTGATCGAGGTGAAGAAGTTGCGGTACGCGGTGTTCAGATCCGCCAGGGCCTGCTGCAACACCACGGCGGACACCTCGCCCAGCCACGCCCGTTCTGGGGTGTCCTTGGCCTGGGTAATGACCAGCTTTGACAGATCGGCGTCGGAGACGTACTTCTCGCCCGCCTCGCGGACCTGCTGGCGCAGGCGCAGCCCGTCGTTGAACACCACCCGAGCGCACCCAAACGACCGTGCCAGCGCTTCGCGCTGGGCGGCGTCCGGATAGAGCCGGTAGTTGTAACGCAGCTGCACGTACAACAATGTACAACGGAGTACGATCAGCGCCATGACCGACACGAACGAAATCAGCGTGGCCGACCTTAGGAAAAACCTGGCCGAGATCCTGAACGACACCGCCGTCCGCAACCGGACGATCTACGTGACCCGAAACGGCCGTCGGATCGCCGCCATCGTGCCGGTTCCCGTGGCTGAGCAGAGCAAGCAGGCTGCGGGTTAAGGCACTGCTCGGGCCTTGGCGGCCCTCCCAACGCGGACCTTCACCCCCTCCCTGAAGGGCGGAGCACTGGCCCGCATTCCGGTAGCGGCACTGCCCCGGCCAGCGGTGCGACAGCCAGCGCCGGTAGCCGAGGATCGCGGCCCGGCCGGCCCGGTCCACCAGCGGCGCCCGCCCGCGGGCAGCGGCCAGCGACGCCCGCCCTGCGGGAGCGGTCGTGGGTGCCGATGCCCGACCGGGCGCGACGAGCCGGGCGAGCAGCGCGCCGAACGTGAGCAGGGTGGAGAAGAGCCCCAGGTTGCAGTTGGGCACGTCGCAGCTACACCCGTCGCAGTAGTCGCGCTTCCTCTTTTGCGGTGCTGGTCGTGCTTCGGGTTGATCACGGGCAACATGATGCGACGGCCGCGCCACCCTCGGCCCTCGGGCGGGCGCTCGGGGATGGTTGGTCGGGGGCCGATGCGGGAAGTCCCGGATGGAGCATGGCCGGTCAGGCTACGACGCTGGGTGGATGACTGACACCGATGCGCGGACGTCGACGAGACTCGTGCCGGCGGCCGCCGTCGGCGGCCCGGCACTCCTGCTGCTCTACGGTCTGCTCCGCCTGGTCGACGGCCTCGACGGCGACCGGGGCGACGGCTGGGCCTGGGACGTCGGCCACACGTTCTTCCTCGTCGGGATCCTGCTGTTCGGCGCGCTGGTCGTCGGGCTGCGCCGGCTGCTGCTGGCCGTCGCGCCCCGGCAACGGGTGCTCACCGAGGCGGCGACCGTGCTGGGGCTGGTCGGGGTGGCCGCGTTCGTGTGGGTGATCCTCGGCGACCTGTTCCCCGGGCTGGCCGACGCCGCCGCGCTGCCCGACCCGGCCATGCTGCTGGGGCCGCTGCTGTTCCAGGTCGGCATCCTCACCCTGCTGGTGCAGGCGGGGACCACGCGACCCCGGCTGCTGCCGGCGTGGGTGCCGGTGCCGGTGCTGCTCGGGTTCGTGGGGATCGCCGCGGACCTGGACCTGCTGCCCCTCGCCGCCGCGGTGATCCTCGCCGGCCTGCTCCCCCTGCAACGCCTGGGCTGAGCGGCCTTCCTCGGGCCTGCTTCCTCCTGCGGCGCCTGAGCTGAGCAGCGGGGCCGAGCCGCAGGCCGCGCCACACCCGCCGAGGTGTCAGCTCCAGACCGTGCGGCGCACCCCGTCGTGCTCGGCGCAGGCGTCGCGCCGCCCGCCGGTGAGGCTGACCGAGCCGTCGCGGCACTGCACCAGGTAGCCCCGCCCGGCCCAGAACTCGGGGACGCAGTCGAACCAGTCGCAGATCTCCGACGCCGGCTTGCGGATGCGGTTGCCGCCGCAGAAGTCGTACCCCATCGGGTTGGCGGGGGCGCCGCACCGCCGCTCCCGGGCGGGCGTCGGCGAGGGCGACGTGGTGTCGCGGCGCGGCGCGGACACCCTCGCCGCCTTCGGCGGGGCGACGGGCGGCACGATCTTCGGGGCGGCGGTGCCGCTGGGCGCGGGGGTGGCCGCGACGGCGACCTCGGAGCCGGTCGGGTCGGCGGGGTCGGTGTCGAGCAGCGCGGCGGGCACCAGCAGGGCGATGCCGGCGGCGACGGCCACGGTGCGCCGGCCGCCGGGCACGAACGCGAAGGGCCGGGCCTGCCCGGGGGTGGCGATCACCGGCCGGAACGGCTTGAGCTGCGCGTGCGCGGCGATCGCCTCGTCGAGCTGGTCGAGCACCGCGCCGCGCTGCTCGATGGCGTCGGCGAATGCCAGCGTCAGCTTGAACCGGAAGTCGGCGGCGACGTCGGCGGGGAGCATCAGCCCGGAGGTGCGCCGCCGGTCCAGCACCTGCATCAGGGTGACCGGCGCGTGCGGGTCGTGGGCCAGGCCGGTCATCTTCCCGTACGCCCAGTCGCGCCGGCCGCGCCCGCCGAGCAGCACGAGCCGACGGCTGGTGATCACCGCCATCCCGGCGTCGGCGACACGGACGCCGTCGGGCCTGCGAGCGCGCAGCGGGGCGGCCTCCGGGGCGATTGTCAGGTCCGGCGCGGGCAGCACGGCGGTGTGCCGGACCTCCACCAGTTGCGCGGCCGGCAGCACCCAGAAGACCACCTCGTCGGGGGCCAGCTCCAGGGGCAGCCCCGCGCCCGCGGCGGTCGTGCCGTGGAACTCCTCGGCGAGGGTACGCAGGCGGCGCAGTTCGTCGTCGCGTCGTCGCCATGCCCGCTCGGCGCCGCGGAACTCGCGCCGCAGCATTTCGTTCTGCCGGTGCGCCCACCGGTACCGCCACGTGGAACCCGTCGAATCAGTCTTTGCCACGCCGACTCCTTCGCCGCGCAGGCCACCAACCGGGGTGTCACCGTGTCAACGGTGACAACGGCCGGCGCGGACACGACGCAGCGGGGCAAAATGGCCGAACGGCGGACCAAATCGGATGATAGGTGGGTTTCGGCGGGCCGGACCGCACCCGTCGGGCGTGTCGCCGGGCGGTCGCGCCGACACCCGGCCTCGCGCCCGCCGGATCCGGGTGATCCGGCGGGCGCGAGGCGTGGCGCGGGGACGGGTCAGTGGCGGTGGCCCTCCCCCACCCGGTAGGTGCGCAGGTTGGGGTCGGCCTTGATCTGCGCCTCCGTGTACTTGATCGTGTCCCAGCCCTTGCCCGAGTAGAGCCGGGTCTGGTCGCCGTACCAGGGGGAGTTCGGGTTGCTCGACTGCGAGTAGGTGAGGATCTGTTGCCCCGACGGGCCGTTCCGGCCCAGCTCGACGGCCATCACGAACGACGAGCCGTGCACCACCTTGGGGTAGCCGACGCCGGGCGCCAGCGGGCTGATGATCATGTTGAAGACACCGGCCTCGGCGCGCCCGCCGTGGATCGGGATGCGCCCGTCGCCGCGCGGCTCGGTCTGGACGTCGCCGAGGCGCGCGTCGAGCGGGATGCCGGCGAGCCTGCGGACCGCGTCGGCGAGCGCGGTGAGCACGCGCGGGTCGGCGGTGTTCAGCCGGCTCGGGGTGCGCACCGGGTCGGCGGCGTCGAACGCGTCGGCGAAGCGGATGCCGCCGGACAGGGCGAACTCGGTGAACAGGTGCGCGCCCCGGCTGTCCAGGTCGACGCGCAGGTCCCAGCCCCTCAGCGCCGCGCAGGCGTCGCGCAGGTCGACCGTGGTCCCGTCCGAGGCGGTCGCGGTGGGGTGCGCGGTGCACAGCCCCACCAGGTCGTCGCGGACGAGTTCGCCGCCGTACGCGCGGTTGCCGAAGACGGTCTGCCAGAGCCGGGACGTGGTGTAGCCCCGTCCCGGCAGCCCGTCGGTGCCGGCGAGCCGCCCCCGCACCTGCTCCACGCCGAGCCGGGTGCGCAGGCTGCGCTCGTTGCGCTCGTTGCCGATGATGCGCGGGTAGCCCTCCAGCGGCGCCTCCGGGTTGGCCAGCCAGTGGCTGTCGTTGGAGTTGGTCACGTAGTCGGCGCGGATGCGGACCGGCAGGTTGGCCGGGCCGAGGATGCCGGGCACGGCCGCGTCGGGGTCCCGGCCGAGCGCGCAGGCCGACCGGGAGCCGTCGAGGACGGCCTGGCCGCTGGCGGCGTAGAGCGGCTGGAACGGCGCGGGGATGCAGGCGGCGGCCAACTCGTGGGTGACCCGGGGCACCACCGAGTGGTCGGCGTAGAGCGCCTCGCCGCGGGCGTCGGCGGCGATCACGTTCACCCAGGGCAGGAACTGGTGCCGGTCGAGCACCCGCTTCAGCTCCCGCACCGTCTTCGCCCGGCCCATCTGGAGCCAACCGTCGAACGCGCGGTTGTTGGTCGCGTTGGCGTCGGTGATCGCGTACGCGCTGGTGGCGGTCCAGTCGAACGTGCCGGGAACCACGACCACCGGCCCGAAGTGGGTGTCGTGGAAGGTGCGGCTGACCGGCACCGTCCCGCCGCCCGGGCCGGGCACCCGCACGGTGACGGTGCGGGTGGTCATCTTCCGGGGCCGACCGTCCACGTAGTACGAGGTGGGGTCGCCGGGGACCAGCGCGAGCCGGTGCCAGACGAAGCGGCGGGCGGTGGAGACGGTGTGGCTCCAGGCGAGGGTGTCGTTGTGCCCGATCTCGACGATCGGGTCGCCGACCAGCGCCGCGCCCTCCACGTCGTAGCGGCCGGGGACCTTGAGGTGCATCCGGTAGAAGCGCTCGGCGCCCTCCCACGGGAAGTGCGGGTTGGCCAGCACCATCCCGCCGCCGTGCGTGGTGGCCTGCGCGCCCAGCCCGTACGCGTTGCTGCCCACCCCGGCGGGCGCGCCGTCGGCGGAGGCGACCACCGCCGCCGCGCCCGGCGCGTCCAGGGCGGCGGCCGGGCCGGTCGCCGTCGGCGGGGCGGCGGCGACGATCCCGTCGAGCACCGCCCGCGAGCTGGCCCGGACCATGCTGGCCCAGCTCGCGCGCCAGACGTCCAGCTCGGTCAGCGGGCGCACCCACGGCTTCGCCCGGCACGACGGGTCGGTGAGGTTCGCCGCGCCGGTGCGGCGCAGGTAGTGGTTGTAGCCGGCGACGAAGCCGCGGATCTGGTCGCGGACCTCGTCCGACGGGGAGTGCACGCCGTCGCGTGGCCCCTGGAGCAGCCGCTCGGCGGTGCGCTCGTCGATGGCCTTGCGGAAGAACAGGTCGCTGCGCACGTTCGCGTCCGTCGGGCCGGTCGCGCCGAAGAAGCGGGACCGCTCGGCGCCGACCGTGACCATCTTCTCGGCGATGACGCAGATGTTGTCCTCGGCCTGGGCGTAACCGGCGCCGAAGCCGAGGGAGGCGAAGTCGCGGGCGGTGATGTGGGGGACGCCGTACGACGCCCGGCGGATCTCCGCGGAGTAGCCGCCGTCGCCGTGCTGCGCGGCGGCCGGCGGGACGCCGGTGACCACCGTGGTGACGACCGTGGCGAGTGCGGTGAGCACCGCGCCGGCCGGCTTCAACCTCATCGTGTCTTCCTCCCCGTCGTGGTGAACGTGCAGGACATTCACGCTGATGGGCATTCTCGTGCCGGGCGGGGCGCCGGGGAAGACCCGACCGGGAAACGGGTTGTTCCCCCTACGGGCCGCCCGGATGCTGGGTAACGTCGGCGGCACCCAGGGTCAGCGAGGGGGTGGAGTCGGTGAGCGAGCCGCTCCCCGCCGTCGTGGTCGGCGTCGACATCGGCACCACCAGCACCAAGGCGGTCGCGTACGACGTCGACGGCAACCAGCTCGTGCACCACTCGGTCGGCTACCCGCTCGACGAGCCGCACCCCGGCTGGGCCGAGCAGGATCCGCACCGCATCCACACGGCGGTGCTGGAGTCGATCCGCGGGGCCGTGGCGAAGCTGGGCCGGCCGATCGCCGGGCTGGCGTTCAGCACCGCGATGCACAGCCTGATCGGGCTGGACGCCGACGGCAATCCGCTCACCCCGTCGCTCACCTGGGCCGACTCCCGGGCCAGCCGGCAGGCCGAACGGCTGCGGGCGGTCCCGTCAGGGCTGGCGCTGCACCGCCGCACCGGCACCCCGGTCCATCCGATGGCGCCGCTGCCCAAGCTGCTCTGGTTCGCCGAGCAGGATCCGCAGCTGTTCGGGCGGGTGGCGTACTGGGTGGGCATCAAGGACTGGATCCTGCTGCGGCTGTGCGAGGAGCTGGTGACCGACCACTCGGTCGCCTCGGCCACCGGCCTGATGGACATCCAGCAGCTCTCCTGGGACTCCGAGGCGCTCGGCGTCGCCGGGATCACCGAGCAGCAACTGCCCGAGCTGGTGTCCACCACCACCGTGCTGCCGGGGCTCACCGCCGAGACGGCCGCCGCGACCGGGCTGCCGCCCGACACGAAGGTGGTCGTCGGCGCGGGGGACGGCCCGCTGGCCAACCTCGGGCTCGGCGCGGTGGCCCCGGGCGTCATGGCCTGCACGATCGGCACCAGCGGCGCGATGCGGGTGATGGTGGAACGCCCCGGCGTGGACCCGCTCGGCGGGGTGTTCTGCTACGCGCTGACCGAGCAGCGCTGGGTGGTCGGGGGCGCGATCAACAACGGCGGCATCGTGCTCGACTGGGCCGGCGACGCGCTCGCCCCGGAGCTGGGCGAGCACGCCGAGCAGGAGCTGCTGGCGGTGGCCGCCGAGGCCCCGGTCGGCTCCGGCGGGTTGATCATGCTGCCGTACCTGTTGAGCGAGCGGGCGCCGCACTGGAGCGCGCTGCCACGCGGCGCGTACGTGGGGCTGACCCACGGGCACCGCCGCGCACACCTGGTGCGGGCCGGGCTGGAGGGGGTCTGCCAGCAGTTGGCGCTGGTGCTGGCCTCGGTGCGGGCCGCCGGCAACGAGGTGCTCGAGATCCGGGCCAGCGGCGGGTTCGCCCGCAGCCCGCTGTGGCGGCAGATGCTCGCCGACGTGCTCGGCATGCCGGTGCGCTTCCCCGTCGAGCGCGAGGGCTCCAGTTTCGGGGCGGCGCTGCTCGGCATGGAGGCGCTGGGGCTGGTCGCCTCCGTCGACGTCGCCGCCGACCTGGTGCACATCGGGGAGACCGTCCGCCCCGACCCGGCCGCCGCCGCCACGTACGCCGCCCTGCTGCCGCTGTTCTCCGAGCTGTACAACGCGCTGGTCCCCACGTTCACCTCGCTGCGCCGGCTCGCCCCGGGCCTGCCGCCGGAACCGCCGCCGCGGTAGCCACCGCCCGCGCCCCCGGACGGGTGACACCGCTGGGCGCGATGCCGGCCGCCCAGTCCGCCTCCATATCGTACAAACGTGAGGAAAACCGACAAGAGGCGCTCATCTTCCTGGCGGGGCGCGGTGCGCGTACCGCTGGCGGTCGTCACCCTGCTGGCGCTGGCGGCGGGGCCGGCGGCGGCGGACGGCGGCGGGCCCGAGCCGGGTCCCGGGCACGCGCCGGCCAGCACGGCGGCCTGGCTGCCCTTCCCCGGCGGGGTGTTCTCGATGGACACCGGCACGCGCACCGTGCGCTACCGGGCCTGCGACGGCGACACCGGCCGCGCCACCGACCCGGAGATGCGGGTCGTCGGCCGCTCCGCGCGCGGCGCGCTGACCCTCGACGGTACGACCTACGCCTACGAGGTCCCGCTCGTCGGCCGCCGGTGGGGCTTCCTGGAGGTGGCCCGCCCCGACGCCCGGCCGCAGCGGCTGGCCGGCCCGGTGGTCACCGACCCTCCGCCGCCCACCGATCCGGTCGCCGGCCGCCGGCTGCTGCCGCTGACCGACCGGCTTCGGCAGGTGGTCGACGCCACGGCCGGCACCAACCCGGCCGGCGTCGCGGTCCGCGACCTCTCCGGCCGGTACGGCGACCAGCAGGTCGCGGTGAACGGCACGTTCCGGCCGAAGGCGGCCAGCGTGATCAAGCTGTGGATCCTCGTGGAGCTGCTGCGCCGGGTCGACTGCGGCCAGGTGTCGCTGGACGAGGGCGTGCTGGTCACCCCGGCCGACGTGGTCGACGGCACGGGCGAGCTCCAGCACGAGACGTTCCCGCAGGTGGTGAGCCTGCGTCGGCTCGCCGAGTACACGATCGTCTACAGCGACAACACCGCCGCGAACGTGCTGATCGGCTACCTGCGCGGGTTCGGGCCGGTCAACGCCCTGGCGGACTCGATGAACCAGTGGCAGACCATCCTGGCCCGCAAGTTCCTCGACGAGGACGCCGCCCGGCGGGGCGAGGAGAACTACACCAGCCCGGACGACGTCGTCTCGCTGCTCGGCGCGGTCTGGGACGCGCAGATCCTCACGCCCGGCTCCCGGGACCTGCTGATCGACTTCATGCGGCGGCAGACCCTGAACACCAAGATCCCCGCCGCGCTGCCGCCCGGCGTCCCGGTCGCCCACAAGACCGGCGACCTGCCGGACGCCTCGCACGACGTGGGGTACTACCTGATCCCCGGCTCCGAGGTCGCGGTCGCGTTCCTCACCTCCGGCCCGATCGCCACCGGCGACGAGGTGGTCCGCCGCCTCGCCCGCACCGTCTACGACTACGTCGCCGAGGGGCGGTGAGCCGGCTCAGGCCGGCGGCTCGAGGGTGCTCGCCGGGGAGCCGGGCTCGACCGAGGAGCGCGGGAGGCTCTCCGCGTCGAGCAGGCGGCTCGCGGCGGCGCGGGCCTCGCGGGCCGGCTCGGCGCTGCCGGCGATGGCGGCGGTGACCATCGCGCCGTTGGCCAGCAGGGCGAGTTGCGCGGCGAGCGCCGGCGGCCGGCCGGCCGCCGCGACGAGCGTCGCGAGGTGGTCGGCGAAGGCGCGCTTGTGGGCCCGGACGACGTCGACCACGCTGGGCGAGGAGCCGCCCAGCTCGGCGAAGGAGTTGATGAAGGCGCAGCCCCGGTAGTCGGGCTGGCCGAACCAGTCGTGCAGGTAGTCGAAGACCGCCAGCACGCGCTCTGTCGGGGTCGACGGCGCCGAGGTGTACGCCGCCAGCGCGTCCCGGATCGCCCGGTCCCGCCGTCGCAGCACCGCCTCGACCAGGTGCTCCTTCGACGGGAAGAGCTGGTAGGTGCGCTTGAGCGAGACGCCCGAGGCGGCCCGGATGGCGTCCATGCCGACCGCCTGGATGCCGCGCTCGTAGAAGAGCGAGTCGGCCGCGTCGAGCAGCCGCGCCTCGGCCGTCGTGTGGTCCATGTCAAAGCCCCTTGCCCGGAGAACCATCGTTCTCCTACGGTATCAACCAGCCGGAGAACGATCGTTCTCTCGATGCCGAGGAGTGCCCGTGTCCCCCTTCGCCACCCGTCACCACCTGGTCACCGTCGCCGGCCAGCAGGTCTTCTACCGCGAGGCCGGCGACCCGTCCCGACCCACCCTGGTGCTGCTGCACGGCTTCCCGACCAGCTCGCACATGTTCCGCAACCTGATCCCCGCGCTGGCCGACGAGTACCACCTCGTCGCCCCCGACCACGTCGGCTTCGGCAACTCCGCCGCCCCGCCGGTCGGCGAGTTCGACTACGGCTTCGAACGGCTCACCGAGATCACCCTCGGCCTGCTCGACACCCTGGGCATCGCCCGGTTCGCCCTCTACCTGCACGACTACGGCGCCCCGATCGGCCTGCGCATCGCCAGCCGGCACCCGGAGCGGGTCACCGCGCTGGTCACCCAGAGCGGGAACGCGTACACCGAGGGGTTCACCCCGTTCTGGGAGGTGCTCTTCGCCCACGCCAAGGACCGGGCGACCCACGAGCCGGAGGTCCGCAGGCTGCTGACGGCCGAGGCCACCCGCTGGCAGTACACGCACGGCGTGCCGACGGACCGGCTGGACCGCCTCGCCCCGGAGACGTGGCGGCTCGACCAGGCCGGCCTCGACCGGCCCGGCAACGCCGAGATCCAGCTCCAGCTCTTCTGGGACTACCAGTTCAACCTCGACGCCTACCCCGACTTCCAGCGCTACCTCCGCGAACACCAGCCGCCGACCCTGGTCGCCTGGGGCCGCCACGACGAGATCTTCGGCGCCGCCGGCGCCGAGGCGTACGCCCAGGACCTGCCCGACGCCGAGATCCACCTGCTGGACACCGGCCACTTCGCGCTGGAGACCCACGGCGAGGAGATCACCGGGCTGATCCGCGCCTTCCTGCGCCGGGCCCGCTAGGCATGGCCTCGACCACCCTCGGCCCGCCGGCGCTCGACCGGCGGGCCGCGCGGGCCGGCGCGCTCGCCGCCGGGACGGTGCTGCTCGGCGCGATGAGCCTGCTCGCCGTCGTCGAGGAGCTGACCGGGCGGGACGTGTTCGCCCTGCCCTTCGTCGCCTCGGCGGCCGTGGTCGCCATGGCGCCCCGCGCGCCGCTGGCCCGGCCGGCGGCGGTGCTGACCGGCTACGCGGCCAGCGCCCTCGTCGCGGGGGGGGGGACCGCCGCCGCCGGGCCGTCGGTGTGGGGGGGGACAGCCGCCACCCTGGGCTCGCCTTTCACCATGCTGTAAATGGGGGTCCCCCACACCACGGCCGCCATTT